>NZ_BAAHCB010000004.1:89950-102214 GCF_054776215.1 Glycomyces tarimensis | reverse complement strand
GACCGGGTCGCCCTCGCGGAAGATGCGGCCCTCGGTGAACGCGACGTGCAGGTGCGCCGCGTCTTCGCCCTCCACGACGCGGCCGACCTGGTCTTCCTCATAGGCCGTCGGCCCTGTGGTGGGCCGGACCTGCGCGAGGCAGACGTACCGGCCAGGGTGGTCCTTGACCCCGGCCCACAGCAGGAAGTCGGCGAACGAGAGGTCGGCGAGCAGCTGCCACTCGGCGACGAGGCGCTGGAGGTGCGCGGCGGAGTTCGACGAGAGATCGGTGTGGGAGCTGACGACATCGCGGAGTGTTGACACCCGACAATCCTAACGGCGCGATCACCGGGCGTTTCCGTCCGGTTTCGGACACTCCACCGGGCCTACGGCAGGGTCATGTCGGGTTTGTCCAGCTCCTCGACGTTGACGTCCTTGAAGGTCAGCACCCGCACGTGCTTGACGAAGCGTGCGGGGCGGTACATGTCCCACACCCACGCGTCGGTCATCTCGACCTCGAAGTAGGTCTCGGCGTCCGCGCCTCGGACGTGGACCTCGACCGCGTTGGCCAGGTAGAACCGCCGCTCGGTCTCGACGACGTAGGTGAACTGCCGGACGATGTCGCGGTACTCGCGGTACAGCTGCAGTTCCATGTCGGTCTCGTACTTCTCGAGGTCCTCGGCGCTCAACGCTCCTCCTTCTCAACGGCCATTCCCACGATAGTGCGCACGAGCTCCCGTCCGCCCGCGGCTGGCTCCGACGAGCCTTTGCGGGTGTGCGGCGCCACGTTCGCGTACGACATCCGGTGGTGCTCACACGGACCCCATTCGCGCAGCGCTGCCTCGTGCGCCGCCGTCCCGTACCCCTTGTGCTCGGCGAAGCCGTAGTGAGGGTAGCGCCCGTCCAGCTCGGCCATGAGGCGGTCGCGCGTCACCTTCGCGATCACGCCGGCGGCCGCCACGCACGCGGCGGTGCGGTCGCCCTTGACGACGCCGAGGCTCGCGGTCGGCATCCCGGCCACGGGGAAGCCGTCGGTGAGGACGTATCCGGGCCGGACGGCGAGCTTGGCGACCGCGGCCCGCATGCCTTCGAGGTTGCACACGCCAAGGCCGCGCTCGTCGATCTCGGCGGGACCGTAGTCGACGACGGCGATCTCGGCGCGGCTGCGGCGCAGCCGCTCGAACACGCGCTCGCGCGCGGCCTCGGTCAGGAGCTTGGAATCGCCCAGTTCGCCCACGCGCGCGCTCGGCGGCAGGCTCACCGCGGCCACCACGAGCGGGCCCGCGCAGGCGCCGCGGCCGGCCTCGTCGACGCCGGCGACCGGCCCGAGGCCGCGCCGCTCCAAGGCCGCCTCCAGCGCGTACAGATCGCCGTCGCGGCGCATTCGGGATGAGGTGGGACGCAGCACGGTAACGAGAGCATTGCCATCAGGACGGATCCGGCACGTCCTCGAACGTGTCGGGGACGGTGAACCAGTTCGCGTGGTCGAAGGGCCAGAACAGCACGAAGGCCTTGCCTATGACGGCGTCGACGGCGATCGTGGACGCCTCCACGTCCCCGCCGGTGCGTATGAAGCGTTCGCGCGAGTCGCCGGAGGCCTGTCGGTGGTCGCCCATCACCCACAGCCGGCCCTCGGGGACGACCACGTCGAAGGCGTCCTGGCTCGGCACGTCCTGCTCACCGGTCATCGGATTGGTGTACAGGTAGTCGTCCTCGTCGAGCGGCTCGCCGTTGACGGTGATCCGCCCGGAGTCGTCGCAGCACACCACGTGGTCGCCGCCGACGGCGATGACCCGCTTGATGAACTCGTCCTCTTCCATGTTCGAACGCCACGACTCCGGCGCGGTGAACACGATGATCTCGCCGCGCTCGGGCTCGGAGAAGTTGTAGACGAGCTTGTTGACCAGGACCCGGTCGTTGAGCTCCAGCGTCGTCTCCATCGATCCCGAAGGGATGTAATAGGTCTGGATGACGAACGTCCGCACGACGATGGCCACCAGGATGGCGACGCCGAGCAGGATGGGGAGTTCCTTCCAGAACGACCCCTTCTTCTTCTCGGGTTGCTGTTCGGATGCACCCTCGGCGCCACCGCCGTCCGCGCCAGGCGCTTGCCCCTCTTCGATCACGGTGCGAGTCTACGCGGTCGCACTGCGGGCTTCCGGATGCCCACTCTCGGCGAAGCCGCCGAGCCGTCGCTCGGAACCGCCGTTGCGGGCAACGAGGCCGGGAGGCCTCCGTGAACCCCCAGGCCAATCGGGTGTCCGGCCGCCGCATCCGCCGCTGCGGCCTCGGAGCCCTCCTGGGGCCCCTCGGTGGGGCCGGTGGTGCCGTCGAGCGCGTCGAAGGAGGACGGGATCTCCAGGTTCCGGGCGCGGTCGGTTGGCCAGACCAGGGCGATCGCCCGACCGATGATGTTCTCGACCGGTACCGGTCCCTGGCATCGGGAGTCCTGCGAGTTGCCGCGGTGGTCGCCCATGACCCACACGTACCCTTCGGGGATCCTCTCCTCCTCGAAGAGCCTGGAGTGGCAGTTGCCGGGCTCGACGTCGAGCGGGGCGTCGTCGTAGACGTACTCCCCTTCGTGCAGGGAGATCCCGTTGACCTGGACGTTGCCGTCCGCGTCGCAGCACGAGACGGTGTCGCCGCCCACGGCGATGACCCGCTTGATGAAGTCCTTCTCGTTCGGCTCGGCCAGGCCGACCAGGTCGAGCACGGCGGTGCTGAAGTCGGAGACGACCGAGTCGTTGTTCTTGGGCCGGTACTCGGGGTCCCACTGGTCGGTGCCGCGGAAGACCACGACCTCGCCGCGCTGCGGCGAGCGCAGAGTCGTGGTGAGCTTGAGCACGAGGACCTTGTCGCCCTCCTGGAGCGTCTGCTCCATCGAGCCGGAGGGGATGTAGAACGGCTGGATGGCGAAGGTGCGCAGCAGCACCGCGGCGGAGAACGCCACGAGCAGGAGCAGCGGCAGCTCCACCCACAGCGACAGGTAGTGGCGCTTGTGCGGCTGCGACAGGCGGCTCTCGGGCTCGCCGCCCTTGCCGGTCTTGCGCTTCTTGGAGGCGCGGCTCTGTCGCGGATCGACCTGTTTGTGGGTCCCGCTCACCCGGTCGTAGGCCCCGGTGACCTGCGGCTGCGATCCAGTGCGCCCGTCCCCGACACGAGGCAGGCGCCCGGACGCGGACGGGCCGGTGCGCGGCATGCCGCCGGACGGTGTCCCGGGAGGCTTCGGACTCCCGTCGGGAGGTGTCGCGCCCCGCTTCGGGATGCCGCCCGAGGGAGTGGCGCCGCGCTTCGGAATGCCGCCGGCGGGCGTCGAAGGGCGACTGGGGATGCCGCCGGGCGGCGTCGAGGGCCGTCGCGAAGGGACGCTCTGCGGGGGCGGAGGCCCGTCCGCATCGTCGCCCGGCCCGGGGAGTCGGTTCCAACTGATGCGGCGAGGCCCCTTGGCCCCGCGGTCATCGGGGGAACCAGGACTCATGCAGCCGAGCCTAACCGAAAACGCGAGGGAAGAGGAGACCCCGGACCGAGACGGTCCGGGGTCGGAAACTCTTGGTGCGAGCTAGACCTCGCGCTTCTCCTTGATCTTGGCCGCCTTGCCCTTGCGGTCGCGCAGGTAGTACAGCTTCGCGCGGCGGACCTTGCCTCGCATCGCGATCTCGATCTTGTCGACCATCGGGCCGTGGACCGGGAAGGTGCGCTCGACGCCGATGCCGAAGCTGAGCTTGCGGACCGTGAAGGTCTCGCCGAGGCCCGAACCGTGGCGGCGGATCACGACGCCCTGGAACACCTGGACACGCGACCGGGCACCCTCCTGCACGCGGACGTGCACCTTGACGGTGTCACCGGGACGGAAGTCGGGCACATCGGCCCGCATGGAAGCAGCGTTCAGCTCATCCAGAATGTTCATGGTTTCAACCTCATTGATTCTTCAATGCTCAGAAGGATGCACCGGGAGAGGTACTGCTTGAACGAACAGAACATCACGGCAACTTCACTACTCTGCCACATCTTCGTCGGGCAGCGTCACGCCGGCCCCTTGAAGTAGGCGCCGGTCACGTTCGTCGAGGCTACCCGCGTCGATCCGCTCCAGCAAGTCGGGGCGCGCCCGCGCGGTCCGAAGGAACGCCTGGTCGCGACGCCACCGCTCGACCTTACCGTGGTCCCCCGAAAGGAGGACCGGCGGAATGTCGTGGCCGCGCCACGACGCCGGCCTCGTGTACGCCGGGGCCTCGAGCAGCCCGTCGTTGTGGGACTCGTCGGCGAGTGAGTCGGCGTTGCCGAGCACGCCCGGCAGGAGCCGGGTCACCGCCTCGACGATCGCCAGGACGGCGACCTCGCCGCCGAACAGGACGTAGTCCCCGATCGAGACCTCCGTGACCGGCATGTGCTCGCCCGCGTAGTCGACCACGCGCTGGTCGATGCCCTCGTAGCGTCCGCAGGCGAACATCAGCCACGGCTCGGCCGCCAGCTCGTGCGCCATCGTCTGCGTGAACGGCCGCCCCGCCGGGCTCGTCACCAGCAGGTGCGGGCGCTTCCCCTCCGGGCCGCTCCTGTCGAACACCAGCTCGTCGAGGCACTCGCCCCACGGTTGCGGCTTCATGACCATGCCCGCGCCGCCGCCGGCCGGCGGGCCGTCCACCGAGTGGTGCACGTCGTGGGTCCAGCGGCGCAGGTCGTGCACGTCCAGTTCCAGCAGGCCCCGCTGACGGGCCCGGCCGATGAGCGAGAGCTCCAGCGGTTGGAGGTACTCGGGGAAGACGGTGACGATGTCGATCCGCATCACAGCTCCAGCAGACCGGACGGCGGGTCCACGGTGATCGTCTCGGCGTCGAGGTCGACCTCGTCGATCATCTCGTCGACGAACGGGATCAGCAGCGGGTGCGTTCCGCGCCGCTTGACCACGAGCGCCTCGTATGCCGGGCCGTGGTCGACCGCCGTGACCGTCCCGACGTGCTCGCCGTCGACGGTGACGACCGCCAGGCCGATGAGGTCGGTGTCGTGGAACTCGTCGGAGTCGAGCTCTTCCTGGGGGTCGACGTCGAGACTCAGCAGGGTGCCGCGCAGCGCGTCGGCCGCGTCACGCCCGCGCACCCCTTCGAGGGTGAGCATCGGGCGGCCCTGGTGCCAGCGCACCGTCTCGGCGCGCAGCGGCCCCTTCGGCGTGTCGTACTCGATCCCGGGCTGGAACCGGTCCTCCGGATCGTCGGTGCGGACCTCGACGACCACTTCGCCGCGCACCCCGTGCGGACGCACGATCCGCCCGACCACGACCTGTACCAATGGAACTCCTTGCCCGACAGCAGAACGGCCCCGGGGCGAACCCCGGGGCCGTGCGGCTGAACCTAGTAGGAATCGACGACCTCAACGCGAATGCCGCGGCCACCGATCGAGCCGATGACCTGCCGCAAGGCATTGACGGTCCGACCACCCCGGCCGATCACCGTCCCGAGGTCGTCGGGATTGACCCGGACCTCGAGGCGTTTACCGCGACGGGAGTCGACCAGACGGACCCGGACATCGTCGGGGTGGTCGACGATGCCCTTCACAAGGTGTTCAAGCGCTGGCCGCAACACGGTTACTCCCCTTTGTCTTCAGAAGCTTTGGCCTCGGTGCCCTCGGCCTCGGCCGGAGCCTCGGCGGCGGGCTCGGCCTTGGCCTCTTCGGTCTTGGCCGGCTCGGCCTTGGCCTCTTCGGTCTTGGCTTCTTCGGCCTTGGCCGGTTCGGCCTTCTTCTCGGAGGACTTCCGCGACTTCGAAGCCGTCTTCTTGGCGGTCTTCTTGGCCTCGGCCTCCTCGGCGACCTTGGTCGGGTCGATGCCGGCGTCCTTCAGGGCGCCCGAGTACAGCTCGCCCTTGTCCGCCTTCTCTTCGGCGGTCTTCAGCGGAGCAGGGGCCGGCAGGCCCTTGAACTGCTGCCAGTCGCCGGTCTTGCAGAGCAGGCGCTTGACCGGCTCGGAGGGCTGAGCGCCCACCTTGAGCCAGTGCTGGACGCGGTCGGACTTGACCTCGATCCGAGACGGGTTCTCCTTCGGGTGGTAGATCCCGACATTCTCGATAACCTTGCCGTCGCGCTTGACGCGCGAGTCGGCCACGACGATGCGGTACTGGGGAGAACGAATCTTCCCCATCCGCGTGAGGCGAATCTTTACTGCCACGTTCCTGTAACTCCTGTTTTAAGGATCACGTAAGCGCAGCCGCGTTCCAAGTGGAGATGCTGGAACGCAGCGTCGCTAGGACCTGGCTTTGCGTCACGGTTGTTGAGAGGGCACCCGTCCCAAAGCTCATTACAGCGTCGAAGTCTAGCGCATCGGACACCTAGTACGAGCGCGCGAGGTAGGCAATGAGACCGTCCTCATCCAGGGAGTCCGGCACCGAACCGTCGGCGCGCTGCAGCACCCGGACCGTCACGCCCGATTGAGCGGCCTTCGTCTCGCCCTCGACGCCGCAGAGGTCCCACGCCAGGCGCGCGTAACCGTTCTGCGCGGCCTCGACGGCCTCCTCGACACTGGCGACGTCGAAGGTGGCCGACTCGCGGCGCCCGAGCGCCTCGTCCCACAGCGCCATCTGGTCGGCGTCGAGCGCTGTGGCGACGGCCTCGGCGAGCATCCCGAGCGGCACGGTGTCCTTGGTGCCCTCGACGCGGCTGACGAGGGTCGCCTCGCCGTTCTTCAGGTCGCGTGGGCCGATCTCGATGCGGACGGGATAGCCCTTGAGCTCGGCGTCGACCGCGCGCCGCCCGAAGGCGACGTCACCGCGCAGGTCGAGCTTGACGCGCACGCCGTCGCCCTTGAGCTCCTCGTAGACCTTGCGCGCCGCGGCGTGGACCTCGTCGGAGTCCTTGACGACCATCACATGGGCTTGCACGGGAGCCAGGCGCGGCGGGACGCGCAGCCCCGCGTCGTCGCCGTGGCCCATGATGAGGCCGCCGACCATGCGTGTCGAAGTGCCCCACGAGGTGGTCCAGCCGTGGTGCTGCTGCCCGTCGGCGCCGAGGTACTGGATGTCGAACGCCTTCGCGAACTTCTGTCCCATCTCATGCGAGGTGCCCATCTGGAGTGCCTTGCCGTCGCGCATGAGGGCCTCGCACGAGAACGTGTTCAGCGCCCCCGCGAAGCGCTCGGCCTCGGTCTTGATGCCGCGAAGGACCGGCAGGGCCAGCACGTTCTCCATGAAGTCGGCGTAGACGTCGTGGAGGACGCGGAGGGTGAACTCGTGCGCCTCCTCGTAGGTGGCGTGGACCGTGTGGCCCTCCTGCCACAGGAACTCCGAGGAGCGCAGGAACAGGCGGGTGCGCAGCTCATAGCGCATGACGTTGCACCACTGGTTGAGCAGCAAGGGCAGGTCGCGGTAGGACTTCGTCCACTTGGACATGTACTCGCCGATGATGGTCTCGGAGGTCGGGCGGACGGCGAGCTTCTCCTCGAGCTCCTTGCCGCCGCCGTGGGTGACCATCCACAGCTCGGGAGCGAAGCCCTCGACGTGGTCGGCCTCCCTGCGGAAGTAGGACTCGGGGATGAGCAGGGGGAACGAGGCGTTCTCGGTCCCGGTCTCCTTGATGCGGTCGTCCATCTCCTCGACCATGCGTTCCCACAGCGCGAATCCGGACGGTCGGATCACCTGGGTGCCCTTCGCCGGGCCGTTCTCGGCCAGCTGGGCTTTGGCGACGACGTCCTGATACCAGCGAGGGAAGTCCTCGCTCTGCGGTGTGAGTACTTTGGCCATGTTCAGGAATTCTACGGGCACGCCTCCGAGGACCTCCACGCGGTTTTGCGCCCCCGCAATTCGGCCGAGGCCCGGAGTCGTTCGCCCGGAGGAGGGGCGGCGGTGCCGAACCGGCCCCACGGAGGAGCTCCCCATCAGCCCCGATCGCATAAGCTGTCGACGTGACAACACCCATGCTCGCCGGTAACCGCGGCCTGACGCCGGCCGAGGTCGCCGAGCGCGTCGAGGCCGGTGCCGTCAACCAGGCGAAGCGGCACACGAGCCGACCGCTGTCGGCGATCCTGCGCGCGAACTTCTTCACGCCCATCAACGCGCTCATCGGCGTGCTCGCGGTCATCGCGATCGCCGTCAGCGATCTGTCGCAGGCGCTGTTCGCCGGCGTGATCATCATGAACATCCTCATCGGCACGGTCCAAGAGCTGCGCGCCAAGCGCACCCTCGACAAGCTGTCGCTGGTGAACCAGTCGAACGCCAGGGTCATTCGCGGCGGGGAGACCGTCGAGATCGACCCCGCCGAGATCGTGCGCGACGATCTGATCACCGTCGCGCCCGGCGACCGCATCGTCGTCGACGGCCCCGTGGTCGAGTCGCGCAACCTGGAGATCGACGAGTCGCTGCTGACGGGCGAGGCCGACCCCGTCGCGAAACTGCCGGGCGACCCGGTCCAGTCGGGATCGTTCGTCGTGGCCGGGACCGGCGTGTTCCGGGCCGACAAGATCGGCGCGGAGTCGTACGCGGCCAGGCTCGTCGAGGAGGCGAGCGAGTTCAAGCGGACGAACTCCGAGCTCCAGTCCGCGATCAATCGCTTCATCAAGCTCATCTCCTGGCTCATCATCCCGGTCGCGATCCTGCTCATCGTGAGCCAGGTAGCCGACCAGGAGAACTGGAGCGACACCATCCTCTCCACCGTGGCCGGGATCGTCCCGATGATCCCCGAGGGCCTGGTGCTGATCACCTCGGTGGCGTTCGCCGTCGGCATCATCCGACTCGGCCGGCGCCAGTGCCTCGTGCAGGAGCTGCCCGCGATCGAGGGCCTGGCGCGCGCCGACGTGCTGTGCCTGGACAAGACCGGGACGCTCACCGAGGGCGGCATGGACGTCGAGGAAATCCGGCCGCTCAGCGACGGGGTGCCCGAGGCGCTCGCGGCCCTGGCCGCCGCGGACGACAGCCCGAACCCGACGATGCAGGCCGTCTCCGCCTACCTCGACCGGAACGGCGACCGCGACCCCGGTTGGCGGGTCATCGAGTCGATGCCGTTCTCCTCGGCGCGGAAGTGGAGCGGTGTGCGGTTCACCGACAACGGCACCTGGCTGCTCGGCGCGCCCGACATGCTGCTGGACGCCGACGATCCGACGGCCTTGGAGGCGGACATGCTCGCCGCGCAGGGTCTGCGGGTGCTCGCGCTGGTGACGGCCGAGTCGGCGTCGACGACCGGCGGTGTGCTCGGCGTCGAACCGAAGGCGCTGGTGGTGCTCCGGCAGCGGCTGCGCTCGACCGCGGCCGAGACTTTGGAGTACTTCAAGGAGCAGGGCGTCGCCATCAAGATCATCTCCGGTGACTCCCCCGCCGCGGTCGGCGCGGTGGCCGCGCAGCTCGGCGTCGAGGGCGCCGGGAACACCGTGGACGCGCGCCGGCTCCCCGACTCCCCCGAGGAGCTCGCCGACGTGCTGGAGCACAACACGATCTTCGGGCGCGTCAAGCCGCACCAGAAGCGCGACTTCGTCAAGGCGCTCCAGTCGCGGGGCCACACCGTGGCGATGACCGGCGACGGCGTCAACGACGTGCTCGCGCTCAAGGACTCCGACCTGGGCATCGCGATGGGCTCCGGCTCGCCGGCGGCCCGGTCGGTGGCGCAGGTGGTGCTCCTCGACGACGAGTTCGCGACCTTGCCGCACGTGGTGGCCGAGGGCCGGCGGGTGCTGGGCAACATCGAGCGCGTCTCGAACCTGTTCTTGACCAAGACGGTGTACGCGATCTCGCTCGCGCTCCTGGTGGGCATCGGCGCGATGATCTCGTGGGCGCAGGGCGGCGAGCAGCTTCCCTACCCGTTCGTGCCGATCCACCAGTCGCTGATCAACGTGTTCACGATCGGCCTCCCGGCGTTCTTCCTGGCGCTGGCGCCGACGTTCGACCGCGCCAAGCCGGGCTTCGTCCCGAGAGTGCTGAAGTTCGCGGTGCCGGCGGGGCTGGCGTGCGCGATCCCGACGTTCATCGTCTACCTCATGTCGCTGCGGCACGGCGGCGAGCACATCGACGCGCAGACGACCGCGGGCATCACGCTGTTCTCTATCGCCTTGGCGGCCTTGGCGATCGTGGCCAAACCGTATACGTGGTGGAAGTTCGCCCTGGTGGCGGCGTGCGGCGGCGCGTTCGCGCTCGTGCTGGCGGTGCCGCCGTTCGCCGACTTCTACGACCTGCGTCTGCCGGGCGTGTGGAACACGACCGCGGCGGCGATCGCGGTCGCCTCGGGCATCGCGGCCCTGGTCCTGTGGCTGGTGATCCGCCCCAAACACCACGCCTCCTGAAGACGGAAGAGTTTTCCGACCTTGCACTCACGCTAGTGATTCGGATCACTGCTACATCTGATGTAGCGGCTCGCAGCGGCGGTTGTGTCGGAGGTGTAGCGCCTACTGGGTGAGAGCAAGAAACCCACCCAGGAGGCCATCATGGCGCAGCGCGAGATCGCGATCCGAGCCGAAGGGCTCGTCAAGCACTTCAAGGACATCAAGGCCGTCGACGGCGTGGATCTGTCGGTCCCGGCGGGCACCGTCTACGGCGTGCTCGGCCCCAACGGCGCCGGCAAGACCACCACCGTCCGGATGCTGGCCACCCTGCTGCGTCCCGACGCCGGTCAGGCGACCGTCTTCGGCCACGACATCACCACCGACCCCGCCGCGGTCCGCACCCAGGTGAGTCTCACCGGCCAGTACGCCTCGCTCGACGAGGACCTGACCGGCGTCGAGAACCTGGTCCTGCTGTCGCGCCTCTACGGCTTCACCAAGCCCGCCGCGCGCTCCCGGGCCGAAGACCTGCTGGACGCCTTCGGGCTCGGCTTCGCGGCCGGCAAGCAGGTCAAGAGCTTCTCCGGCGGCATGCGCCGACGCCTCGACATCGCCGCTTCGATCATCATCACGCCGAAACTGCTGTTCCTGGACGAGCCCACCACGGGCCTCGACCCGCGCAGCCGCAACCAGGTGTGGGACGTCGTCCGCACGATCGTCGGCGAGGGCACCACGGTCCTGCTCACCACGCAGTACTTGGAGGAGGCCGACCAGTTGGCGGGCCGCATCGCGGTCATCGACACCGGCAAGGTCATCGCCGAGGGCACCCCCGGCGAACTCAAGTCCTCTGTGGGCGCCGGCTCGATCAAGATGCGCCTGCACCACGCCGACCAGCGCGAGCACGCCCAGAAGGTCCTGGCCGAGGCGCTCGGCGCCGAAGTCGAACTCGACGACGACCCGGTGGCGCTGACGGCGCTGCTCAAGTCGGGCGAGGACTCCGCCGTCCAGGGCTCGCACGCCCTCGGCGAGCTGGCCCGCGTCGGCATCCTGGTCGACGACTTCTCGCTCGGCCAGCCGAGCCTCGACGAAGTGTTCCTGGCACTCACCGACCGCGTCGACGCCTAGCTCGAAGACTTTACGGAAAGGAAACCGATCATGGCTTACACCGAGACCAAGGCCAAACCCGATCAGGACGCACCGGCACCGGTCGAGAAGGAACGACTCCGCAAGCTGCTGAACCAGGGCGAACGCCCGGCGGCGCCGAGCGTGTGGGCGTCGGTGCGGGCCTTCGGCTGGCGCTCGATGCTGAAGATCAAGCATGTGCCCGAGCAGTTGGCCGACATCCTGGTCTTCCCGATCATGATGCTGCTGATGTTCACCTACCTGTTCGGCGGCGCGATCGCCGGCGGCACCGGCGACTACCTCCAGTTCCTGTTGCCGGGCATCATGGTCATGAGCATCGTGATGACGACGATGTACACCGGCATGTCGGTCAACATCGACATCCACAAGGGCGTGTCGGACCGGTTCAGGACGCTCCCGATCTGGCGGGCCGCGCCGATGGTCGGCTACCTCCTGGCCGACGTGTTCCGGTACGCCGCCGCGGGTGCGATCATGTTCGGCACCGGCATGGTCATGGGCTACCGGCCCGAGGGCGGCATCGACGGCGTGCTGCTGGGCGTGGCGCTGCTGCTGGTGTTCTGCTTCTCCTTCTCGTGGCTGTGGACCTGGCTGGGCCTGATCACCCGCTCCGAGAAGACGGTCATGTCGATCTCGATGTCGATCCTCTTCCCGCTGACCTTCCTGTCGAACGTCATGGTCGATCCGGCGACGATGCCCGGCTGGCTCCAGCCGATCGTGAAGAACACGCCGATCAGCCAGCTCGTGGACGGCGTCCGCGGCCTGTTCGACGGGAACGTCTCGACCGGCGCGGTGGCCACCACACTGGCCTGGTCGGCCGCCTTCGTCCTCGTGTTCGGCTTCCTGACCGTCAGGGCCTACAACCGCCGCTGAACCACCACTGAACTACCACCACTGAGGAACACCCGGCGAGGGGGGGGGGG
>NZ_BAAHCB010000004.1:37476-89933 GCF_054776215.1 Glycomyces tarimensis | reverse complement strand
CGGGGCATGCCCCGCCCGGCCTCGCTGCGTCGGTGCTAGAGCTGCCAGCGCGGCGCGTCGGCGCTCGGGCGGTAGGCGCAGCTGGAGCCGGTGGCGACGGTCTCGCGCAGGTGCCCGGCGAGCGCCGGGTGGCTCGATTCGAGCTTCTTGAGGGTGTTCCGGATCCGGTTGGTGACGCTCTTGCGGGCGCGTTCGGCGTTGTCGCCGAGGCGCCTGGACCGGCCGCCGAGCCCTGTGGCGGCCTTGAGCTGCTCGATGAGGGCCTGGCGTTCGGCGTCGAGCTTCGCCGCCCGGAGGTCGTCGCCGAGGGCGGCGGCGGTGTCGATCTGCTCGTCGAGCGACTCGAGGTGGTCGCGGTAGCGGGCGCGGGCCTCGGCGTCGAGGAGGTCGTCGCCGCCCATGCGCGCGTCGCTCGCGACCTCGGCGCCGGCCTCGGGGTCGAGCAGTTCGACGGCGGTGACCTCGGTGTGGGGCCGTTCGAGGAGCCGGTGAAGGTCGGCGAGGCCCTTGGTGTGGGGCAGGTGGACGGTCAGGCCGTCGTATCGCAGGGTCCACGTGGAGCCGTCGCGGCGGAACACCTCGCCGGTCTCGCGGGCCGTCGCCGGTGCGGCGGGCACGACGAGCTCGGCGGCGGCGCGGCGCGCCAGTTCGGCCCATGGTTTCGCGTCGAGCCGGTAGGCCTGTTCGACGGCCGCCGCGAAGTGCTCGGCGGCCCGCGCGGGTTCGCCCGCTGCGGCGGCGAGGGTGCCGAGCCAGTGGCTGATGGGACCGTTGACGCTGATCCCCCACAGTGCCACGAGCCATTCGCCCTCGTGCGGTTCGAGCCGCCGGCGCAGCCGCGCGATCATCTCGGTGTCGCCGTCGGCGGTGGCGAGTTCGACCTCGAAGCGCAGCCACAGCGACGCCCATGCGTCGTACTGGTCGGCGTCCTCGCCGATGCGGGAGTGGACCCCGCGGGCCTCGGCGACGTCGCCGCGCCGCAGTGCCGAGATGCCGCTGAGGAGGTCGGCGTGCCAGCCGCCGAAGGCGGGCCGCCACACCTCCGGCATCGTCTGGGGGACCTCTCCGCGTGCGAGCTCCAGCTCCCATTGCAGGTGGCGCAGCATATGGCGCAGCATAGGATCGTCGCCGGTCAGCTCCATCGCGTCGGCGAGGAGCTGCTCGGCGGCGGCGAAGCGCCCCTGGAACATCTCGATGACGGCGCGGTCGACGTAGACGGCGCTGCGCCACCGCTCGGCTTCGCTGTGCTCTGCCAGCGCGCGGAACTGTGCCAGCTGTTCGCGAAAGGCCGGCTCGCCCTGTTCGAGCAGCGCGACCCAGCGCAGGGAGGCGGCGAGCAGGCGCATCTCGGTCTCGCCGGTGCGCCGGGTGACCTCGTCGAGCTCTTCGACGATGAGCTGGCGTCCGGCGGCGGTGCCGGGGCCCCAGTTGACCGAGTGCGTGGCCCACAGCCCGAAGGCGAGGTCCTCGTCGGAGCCGCTCTCCCGGGCGGCGAGCATGTAGCGGTAGGCCAGCCGCCGTGTCAGCTCGTCGTGCCCGAGCGCCGGGTCGGGGGCCTCGCCGGCGAGTCCTTCGTACGCGGCGGCCTTGAGGCGCATCAGCTTCTCGATCCGCTGAGTTTGCGGCAGTTCCATGGCGGCTCGGGCGAGCAGCATCGCGTCGCCGGATTCCTCGGCTTCGAGGACGGCTTGGTCCCAGATGCGGGCGGCCTCGTCCTCTCGGCCGCTCCAGTTGATCGCGCCGGCCAGGTCGAGTCGCGCCAGGACGCGCCTGCGCACCATCTGGGGGGCGCACCGTTCGACGGCGCGTCGGAAGTACTTCTCGGCGCCGCCCATGCTGGTGCAGCCGTTGGCCTCGGCGCCGGCCCGGGTGAGGAAGTCGACGGCGATCTCGGGGTCGAGGGTGTCGCCGGCGAGCCACGCGTGGTGGGCGATCTCGGTGGTGAGCATGAGCTTCTGGAGCGATTCGTCCGCGACGAGCGCGCGGACGATGCAGCCGTGGTGCTTCGCGATCTCGGCCTCACTCATGCTGTTGTAGAGCGATTCGCGCACGAGGTCGTGGACGAAGACGTACCGGTCCGGTTCGCGCCGGACGAGCCGGGTCTGGCAGGCGAGGTCGAGTGCGTCCTCGATCCGGTGGACGTCGATGCCGGAGGCCTGGGCCATGACGGCGGGGTGGAATTCCCGGCCGCCGACGGAGGCGAGGGTGAGCATCCTGGTGAGGCGTTCGTCGAGCTGTTCGAGGCGCCGGTGGAGGGCGTCGCGCATCCCCGCGGTGGTGGCGTCGACGCGCTGCCCGGTGGCCCACAGCTGGGCGGTCTGCTCGACGAAGAACGGGTTGCCGCCGGTGCGGCGGGTGATCTCGGCGATGACGTCGTCGCCGGGGACGGCGCCGACGGTGGTGCGGACGAGTTCGGCCACGCCGGCCTCGTCGAGCCCGTCGAGGGCGACCATGGTGGCCTTGGCGACCAGGGGCAGCATGCGGGCGCGCAGCCGGTGCCCCGGGTCGATCTCCGAGTCGCGGTAGGTGGCGACGAACAGGACCCGCTCGAACCAGGTGTGCTGGGAGGCGAACTTGAGCAGTTCGACGCTGCCGGCGTCGGCGAAGTGCAGGTCGTCGAGGACGACTACGAGCGGCTTGCGGTGGGAGACGGCGATGAGCAGCCGCGTGACGGCGTCGAACCGTTCGAATTCGGCGGCCGGGGTGCCTTCGCCCTCGCCGAGGAGCCCGCTCAAGGCCGGCGACGCGGTCGGCAGCTCGGCCCAGGCGTCGCCGAGCTGGCCGCGCAGGGATCGCAGCACCTGGGTCCACAGCCAGTACTCGGGCACGGCCTCGGACTCCCACGAGGTGGCGAAGGCGACGAGGAGCTCGTCGCGAAAGCCGGAGGCGACACCGGTGACGAGCGTGGTCTTGCCGATGCCGGCCTCGCCGGTGACCAGCGCGAGCCCGCCGTGGCTGGCGACGGTCCGCTCGACCGCCGCGCACAGGGTCGAGGCCGGATGGTCCCGGCCGATGAGGAGCGAATCTGTCACTTGACCAGTGTGACCCCGTCCTCCGACAGCCGCCAGTGGCTTGCGCTCGTTCGGTGCGATCGCGGTGTCGGCGGTGTAACCCTTACGAGCGATACAGGAGGGCGTTCGTGAGGTCTATTTCCCTGAATCTCCACATCGGGTTCCGACCCTGCATATAGTCCAGTCGGAGTAGACACCTTGGCGTTCGTCGAGCGGCCGTGCCGCTTCCTGGTGGCGCACACACACGCGTCCGACCTGCGCCAAGACGCCGAACACACGGGGAGACATCCGAATGGCTGAGTCCACACCGAACACATCACGCAAGCTATGGCGCACCGTTCTCGCGGGCGCGGCCGTCGTTCCGATGGCGGTTCTCGCAGCGGCTCCGGCCGTGGGGGCGGCCGAGACCGCTCCGAGCGAGACCGTGGCCGCGGAGCAGCTTCCGCCGGCGCCGGACCCGGCCCCGCTGCTCGAGCTCCAAGCGTGCCTGACGGAGCTCGAGCAGCTCCTCGTCGGAACGCCGCCGCCCGCGCCCGCACCGCCGGCGGGGGAGGCGGAGGCCGATGAGCAGCAGCCTCCCGTGACGCCGCCTGCCCCGGCGCCGCCCGATCCCGCCGCGCTCACCGAGACCTGCAAGAAGGTGCTGCAGATGGTGCAGGGCAGCCCGCCCGCTCCCGCACCGGCGCCCGCTCCCGCGGCCGAGGAGCCGGCGATCGTCGACTGACGTCGGCGCGATAAGCGTGAGGGGCCCGCGGCATCCGGCCGCGGGCCCCTCATTTCGTCGTGGTCGGTTCTCAGCCGAGCCGCTTGGCCGCCGAGGCGACCGCGTCGTCGGTGGCGGTCAGCGCCACCCGCACGTGCTCGGCGCCCTTCGCGCCATAGAACTCGCCGGGGGCGGCGAGGATGCCGCGCCCGGCCAGCCAGTCGAGACTCGCCCAGCAGTCTTCACCGCGCGTCGCCCACAGGTACAGGCCCGCGTGGGAGGCGTCGATGCGGAATCCGGCGGTCTCCAGACCCGTGCGCAGGACCGCGCGCCGGGATTCGTACCGGACGCGCTGCTCGATGGCGTGTTCCTCGTCGTGGAGCGCCGCGATGGTGGCCCGCTGGACCGCCCAGGGCACCATGAACCCGCCGTGGCGGCGGATCTCCAGCAGATCGGCGATGATCGCCGGGTCGCCGGCGAGGAACGCCGAGCGGTATCCGGCGAGGTTCGACCGCTTCGACAGCGAGTGCGCGGCGAGCAGTCCGGTGAGGTCACCGTCGTTCACGGCCGGGTCGAGGATCGACACGGGCGGTCGGTCCGGTTCCCAGCCGAGGGTCAGGTAGCACTCGTCGGAGGCGAGCACGACGCCGTTCTCGCGGGTCCAGCGCACCAGGCCCCGCAGGTACTCGACCGTGGCGACCTCACCGGTGGGATTGGTCGGGTAGTTGATCCACGCCAGGCGCAGCCGAGCACCGGCGGCATCGCGCGGGTCGGCGACGGGCACCGCGTCGGCCTTCGCCAGCCGCGCCCCGATCTCGTAGGTGGGGTAGGCGATCTCGGGGTAGGCGACCGTGTCGCCGGTCCCGATGCCGAGCTGGGCGGGCAGGTTCGCGACCAGCTCCTTGGAGCCGACGGTGGGCAGCACCGCCACCTCCCGGTCCACGCCGGTGTGGCGGTGCAGCCACGACCGGATCGCGGCGCCGAGGTCGCTCGGGCCCGCAACGGTCGGATAACCCGGGCGGGCGGCCGCCTCGCACAGCGCGTCCCGGATCACCGGGGCGACCTCGTCGACGGGCGCGCCGACCGACAGGTCGACGATGCCCTCGGCATGGGCGGACGCGCGCTCCTTGTACGGGGCCAAGCGGTCCCACGGGAACTCGGGCAGCCGCCGGGCCGGCGAGGCGCTGTGGAGACGGCGGTACGCCACTGCGGCTAGGCTTCTTCCCGCTTCGGCTGTGCGGCGACGAACGGGTCGTCGCGTTCGATCTTGCCGACCTTGGAGGCGCCGCCGGGGCTGCCGAGCTCGTCGAAGAAGTCGTAGTTGGCCTTGGTGTAGCCGCTCCACTCGTCGGGGACGTCGTCCTCGTAGAAGATCGCCTCGACCGGGCACACCGGCTCGCACGCCCCGCAGTCGACGCACTCGTCGGGGTGGATGTAGAGCATCCGGTTGCCTTCGTAGATGCAGTCGACGGGGCATTCCTCGATGCAAGCCTTGTCGAGCAGATCCACGCACGGCTCAGCGATGATGTAAGTCACTCGTCGTCCTTCCTACGGCGCGCAATCGGGCGGACTGCGCTGCGATGAGCGTAAAGCGTATTCGTTGTAATAGACCCGAAGGTAAGGGGTGCGCCAGATGCTGAGACCGGAACACGTGGGTCGACGGGTGGTGGTCAGGATGCGTCTGGCCGACGCTTCCCCGGGCCACCGGTTCCGCGACGTCACAGGCGAGCTTATCGAGCTCGGAGCGGACCACTTGCGGGTACTGGCGCCTTCGGGGACAGCCGTCACCGTTGACGCCGCCGACGTGGTGGCCGCCAAGACCATCCCGCCCAAGCCCACACGGTTCTCGGAGATCCTCCGACTGGAGCGCCTGCTCGCCGCGAGTTGGCCCGCCCTCGAATCGTTCGAATCGGGCGGTTGGCTTCTACGGTACTCCGACGGCTTCACCAGGCGCGCGAACTCGGTGCTGGCGCTGGTCGTGCCCGACGCGGGCCTCGAATCGGCCCTCGCCGAGGTCGAGCGCTGGTACGCCGAACGCGGCGCCAGGCCGCTGATCTCGGTGGCGATGCCGCTGTCGAAGCGGCTCGACGAGGCGCTCGCCGCCCGCGGTTGGCATGCCGAAGGCGAGACCGCGGTCCTCACCAAGGCGGCCGGAGCGCTCGGCTACTCCGGCGACGCGGTCATCGCGCACGAGCCGAGCCCGGACCTGCTGGAGCAGACGGCCCCGGGCCGGGAGGACCTCGCCGCGAGGGTGCTCGGCTCGGGCCCGAGCCGGGCGTTCGCCGAAATCCGGCGCGACGGCGTCCTGGCCGCGCGGGGCCGGGCCGCCATCGAAGGCGACACGGCGGCGATCACGGGCATCGGCACGCTACCGGAGTGCCGGCGCCAGGGATTGGGCAGCCAGATCCTCGACGTGCTCACCGACTGGGCCGCCGCGGCGGGCGCCGGCCGGATCGCCCTCCAAGTGGAGACCGACAACGAGGCCGCGCTCGCGATGTACCGGCGGCTGGGCTTCACCGAGCATCACCGGTATCACTACCGGGAGCTTGCGACTGGTAGCTGAAGCGAGGTCGGGAGCTTGCGACTGGTAGCCGAAGCGGAGCCGGGAGCTTGCGACTGGTAGCCGAAGCGGAGCCGGGAGCTCCCGAGCGGTAGCCGAGGCCCGCTCGGGAGCCCGCGACCGGTGATGGGAGCAGAGCGCCAGCGCGCAGGCGTCAGGAGCGCGCCGGGTTCGCCTTCTTCTCGAAGGCGATCTTGGTGGCCTTGAGCTCGCGGCCGTAGTGGTCGACGCCGATCGCCATGACGATCAGGTAGCCGACCCAGCCCGACAGGGCCAGCAGCGCGAAGTAGATGACCGTCTGGGAGAACACGCCGTCGAGGCTCGGGTAGTCGACCCGGGCGATGACGGGATTGACCAGCACCGAGAACAGGACCGTGACGACGAAGATCGGCAGCAGCTCGGGCACGATCTCCTGGCGCCTGCGGCGGACCCCCCACCAGATGCCCGCCACGATGGCCACGACCGCCATCGCGCCGAAGGTGTAGACGCCGATGAGCTCGCCGACCACCGTGTTCTCGTCCACGGACTTCGCCAGGATCCGGCCGCCGAGGTTCGCGGCGATGAGCGCCAGCGCGAAACCGTAGATCGAGGGCCAGTGGGGAATGAGGAGGCGCTTGAAGAGGTTCACGATCAGGTCTCCTTCGGTCGACCATCAGGGGTTGTCACGCGGGTCCGTCCCGGTCGAAAATACTGCCACAGCGAGACAGCGACTCCGGCGGTCCCCGCCAGGAGGAGCGCGTAGCCGTTCGGGCTGCCGCTGATCACGAGCGAACCGCCGTCGGTGGGCGCCGAGAACGTCAGGACGACGGCGAACCACACGAACGCGGTGAGCACCACCGCCCACCGCTGCCGCATCCACCACACCGCGAGCGCGGCCAGCGCCCAGTTCCCGGCGAAGGCGAGCGCCCCGGCCAGCGGGACGGCCGTCGCGCCGATGTGGAACGGCACCAGGAACGACTCGATGACGGCGGCGAGCACCGCGGCGGCCACGACGACGATCGCACCGCCGACCCGGATCGCCGCCTCGACTGCTCGCACGCAAGCGATCCTACGGCAGCGCCTTTCGCCTCCGGTTCGCCGTCAGCGGCAGGCATGCGCCGCATCGCCATCGGGCCGCATTGCACGTCGCCGACGGCGCGGCAGAGCGGCGTTTTCGCCGCCCGGCTTGGAACAATACGCCCATGACTGCGGTGCGAGAAACATCCACGACGAAACCACGACGTTTCAGACAGCTGTTCCCGGGCCGGGCCGATTTCGCCCCCATGCGCCGCCACTGGCACACCGACCTGCTCGCCGGAGCGACCGTCGCGGTCGTCGCACTGCCGCTCGCGCTCGGTTTCGGGATGGCCTCGGGCCTGGGCGCCACCGCCGGGCTCGTCTCGGCCATCGTCGCCGGTGCGGTGGCGGCGATGCTGGGCGGCTCGAACCTCCAGGTGACCGGCCCGACCGGGCCGATGGCGGTGGTGCTGGTGCCGCTGTTCGCCGCCCACAGCCACGAGGGCGTCCTCATCGTCGGATTCCTCGCCGGCATCGGCCTGCTGGCACTGGCGGTGACCGGCGCGGGCCGGTACGTGCGCTACGTGCCGGTGCCGGTGGTGGAGGGCTTCACCGCCGGGGTCGCGGTGGTGATGATCCTCCAGCAGATGCCCGCCGCGCTCGGCCATCAGCAGCCGGGGTCGCGGGTCATCGACGGCGCCTGGGCGGCGGCACGCGACTTCGCCGCCGATCCCGACTGGGTGTCGATCAGCGTCGCGCTCGGCGTGGCGGCGGCGATCCTGCTGGGCTGGCGGCTGCGGCCGGTCGTCCCGCTGCCGCTCATCAGTGTGGCGGTGGCGACGATTCCGACCTGGTACCTGCACACCGACGTCGACGTCATCGGCGCGCTCCCGTCGACGCTGCCCGCGCCGAGCGTGGGCTTCCTCGACCCGGCCGAGGTCCCGAGCCTCGTCGCCGCCGCGGTGGCGATCTGCGCGCTGTGCGCCCTGGAGTCGCTGCTGTCGGCGACCGTCTCGGACAACATGACCGTCGACCAGCACCACCACCCCGACCGGGAGCTCCTCGGTCAAGGGGTGGCGAACATGGTGACGCCGCTGTTCGGCGGCATGCCCGCCTCGGGCGCGCTGGCGCGCACGGCGGTGAACATCCGGGCCGGTGCGGCGAGCCGGCTGGCGGCGCTGTCACACGCGGTGTTCCTGGCGCTCATCATGCTCACGCTCGCGCCGGTGGTCGCGCACGTGCCGCTCGCGGCTCTGGCGGGGGTGCTCATCGCGACGTCGGTGCGGATGATCGAGGTGAGCTCGATGCTGGCGCTGGCGCGGTCGACGCGCGCCGACGCGGCCGTCATGACGCTCACGCTGGCGGCGACGGTGCTGTTCAACCTGGTGTGGGCCGTGGCGATCGGCATCGCATTGGCGGGGGCGCTCGCGCTGCGGCGCATCTCCCGGGCCACCAGCGTCGAACGCGAGCCGATCGAGTCGGAGGACCACCACGACGAGGAGACGGCGCTGCTGCACGAGCACATCGTGGCCTATCGCCTGGAGGGGCCGCTGTTCTTCGCGGCGGCGCACCGGTTCCTGCTCCAACTGCTGGAGGTCGCCGACGTGCGGGTGGTGGTGCTGCGCATGAGCCGGGTCTCCACGCTGGACGCCTCGGGGGCGCTGGTGCTCGCCGACGCGATCAAACGCCTGGAGCACCGCGGCATCGCCGTCTACCTCTCCGGCCTGGAGCCCGTCCACGCCAAGCCTCTGGCGGCCCTCGGGGTGCTCGAGCCGCTGTGGCGGCAGGGTCGGCTGTTCGAGCACACCAGCGAGGCGATCGCGGCCGCGCGGCGCAAGCTCAAGGCCGACGGCGTGCTAGAGCAGCTCGAAGCGGAGGCCGCCGACCAGCGGGAAGCGCAGTGCCCATAGGCGGTCGTGCCTACCGTTGTGGCTGACGGTGTCGACGTGCTCGACGGTCGCGGCCTCGGCGTCGATCCCGTGGAGGACGACGGTGCCGCGTTCACCGGTCCAGGCGGCCCGGTCGCCGTCGAGTTCGGGCTTGATGCGGCTGACGAAGGTCTCGACGATCTCGGGGCCGGCGTCGACGAGGTCGATGCCGTCGTCGGTCCAGGTGAACTTGCGGTAGAGCGCGCCGTCGCCGTAGGCGTCGATGTAGGCCTCGATGCCGTCGCCGGTGTCGACGAGCTCGGCGCGGGAGTCCTCGCCCGGCTGTTGATCGGCGCCCTCGACGGTCGGGACGGAGTGCCAGTGCGAGGAGGTGTGCGTCTGCTCGTAACGCTCGGGCCCGAAGTAGGCGGCGGTGTACTCGCCCGCGCCCGGGTCGCACAGCAGCTGCTCCCCGTCGACGGCGATGATGAACGAGCCGAGGTCGAGGTGGTTGTGCGGCTCCTCGTTGAACCCGCCTTTGACGGCGAGGGCCCACATGCGCGAGCCGATGAGGCGGCGCTCGGCGAACCAGCCGACGTCGGGCAGGAGGGTGCGGCCCGGCTCGATCTTCCCGGCGAGTTCCCGCCCCCATTCGAGGGAGCGGGTCAGGTGCGCCCAGCGGGCGGTGTGGTCGTCGGCGAAGGTCGGGGTGTACTCGATCGCGGGCAGGGGCGCGGCGAGCCGGTCGGCCAGTCGGGCCATGAGGCCGGGCGGGAGCATCGGGTCGTGGTGGGAGTCGCCGAAGGTCGCGAAGGAGCCCGGGTAGAGCTGGACGGCGGCCGGGAAGGCCGCGATCGCCTCGGTCCCCGCGAGGAGGTCCTCGCCGGTGGCGTCGCGCCAGGCCTCGGCGAAGTAGGTGAAGTAGCCGAAGCCGTAGACCCAGTAGTCGACGCCTTCGACGCAGCCGCCGTCGGGCCCGAAGGAGAACAGGTAGCTCTGGAGGGCCGGCAGGATGCGGGCGCGGACGAGATCGATGTCGACGCCGAGGGCCAGCGCGGCCATCCCGGCGGCGCCGGCGCAGACGGCGGTCCAGTTGGAGATGCGCTCCTCCCACCAGAACGGCGCCTCGGTCTCGAAGACCGGATCGAGGACGCGGTTCGCGATCTCGGATCGGACGCGTTCGGGCGCTTCGACGTCGCGGCGCAGCACGAGGATCTCGGCGAGGGTCTGGGCGGTCTCGCAGGCGAACAGGTCGACGCAGTGGCGGGGATCGTCCTCGCCCCAGTGGGCGGGGAGCGCCCATGACCGCTCATCGCAGACGGCCTGGAGGACCTCGTCGAGCGCGAGGGCGTCGCCGGCGATGGCGACGGCGGCGAGGTGGCGGCGGCGCGCGAAGTACTGGGCCTCGTACGGCAGTCGCCGGCCGGTGGCCGCGAAGTCGTCGATCAGTGCCGGGTCGAACGCCGGCATCGGCTGGACCGCTAGTTCGCGCAGTTCCGCGAGGAGTGTCATTCGGGGGTCTCCCATGGTCCTAACCGTAACGCCCGAGCACATTCCAGCCTAGACTCCGTCTTATGCGAATCGGGGAGCTGGCGGACCGGACCGGCGTTCCGGCCGCCACGATCAAGTTCTACCTGCGCGAGCGCCTGCTTCCGCCGGGTGTGCACGGCGAGCACAACACCGTCGACTACGGACAGATCCACGTCCACCGGCTGCTGCTCATCCGCGCGCTGTCCGAGACCGCGGGACTGTCGGTCGCGCAGATCGGCGAGGTCCTCACCGTGCTGTCGCGCCACCCGGAGTCGGCGTTCCAGGCGCTCGGCGCGGCCCTGGCCGCAACGCACCGCGAACCGAAGTTCTCCATGGCGAACGCTGAGGCCACCGCCGAGGCCGAACGCGCCGTGGACCGGCTGCTCGACGAGTACGGCTGGGCCGAGGTCGCCCCGCCGAACTACCGCGACGCGCTCGTGACCGCGATGACGGCCTATTTCCGGCTCGGCAATCCCGGGCCCGACGAGGTCCTGCGGCACTTCGCGGACGCGGCCGCGCAGCTGGCTTCGGCCGACATGGAGGCGATCGCCGAGGCCGCCCGCGACGGCGGCGTCGACGTCGAGCAGGCCGTGGTGACCACGATCTTCGGCGAGACGATCTTCTCGTCGCTGCGGCGCATCGCGCATGTGGCCGCCTCGGCACGACTGCAGGCGGAGCGGGGTCCCTAGTCCCCGTCCGGTGAATCCGGCCTGGGCCGAGAGGCGCGGCCCGGGCACAATTGGCGGGTGAATGAGCTCCGGTTCGACGCCGACCCCGCCCGCCCGAACCTGCTGCACCTGGTCGCCGACGAGGTCGTGCAGGCGACCGTCGACCTCGACGACCCGTCCTACCTCGACGCGGAGTACATGCAGCGGATCTCCTACCTCGTCGACGCGATCGCCCCGGCCAGGCGGCCGCTGCGGGTCCTGCACCTGGGCGCGGGCGCGCTCGCGATGGCCCGCTACGTCGCCGCCACGCGCCCCGAGTCGTACCAGCAGGCCGTCGAGACCAACGCCGAACTCGTGGCGCTGGTGCGCGCCGAGGCGCCGCTGCCGCGCCGCGTGAAGGTGAAGATCCGGCACACCGACGCGCGCGAAGCCCTGGAGGCGGCGCCCGAGGACTGCTACGACCTCATCATCACCGACGTGTACGACCGGGCCCGCGTGCCGGCGCACGTCACGACGGTCGAGTTCCTGGCGGAGGCGAAGCGGGTGCTGCGCGCCGGCGGGCACTACGCGGTGAACCTGTGCGACAGCGGCCAGATGCGGTTCCTCAAGTCGGCACTCGCGGCGATGGACGAGGTGTGGTCGCACGTCGCGGTCATGGCCGAACCGGCGATCCTGCGCGGACGGCGCTTCGGCAACGTCGTCGTCGCGGCTGCCGACACCGCGCTCCCGGTCGAGCAGCTGCGGCGACGCTGCGCCGGGGCGCCGTTCCCGTGCCGGATGGTCGCCGGGACCGAGCTCACCGAGTACATCGGCGGCGCCGCCCCGGCGACCGACGCGCGCGCGGTCGCCTCCCCGCCGCCGCCCGCATCGCTGCGGAGCTTCTGAGCTCCCGGGCATCTGGACGTCCGCGCTTCCAGGCTCCGGACTCCTGGACTGCCGGACTGCCGGACTGCCGGACTGCCGGACTGCCGGACTGCCGGACTGCCGGACTGCCAGTATCAGCGAAACCGCTGGATACCGGCTGTATCGCTCCGCCTGTCCTCACTGTCCGTTACCGATTTGTGGAACATTTCACAGACATCTTGGCGCGGGCGGCGCGGACGGATAGCGTCGGCTCCTGTTCCGGCTGGGACGTCAGGGTCTCCCCCAGAGGCCCGCCCGACCGGACCGCCGAACCGCGCCGACAGCGGAGCCGGGCCCAATCCCTCCGGGCCTGACACCGTCGACGCGCGGGCCGGGAACCCAACGCGTCGACCCCTGAGCACTCCTCGACGCACGGGGTGAATCCCGCCGAAGGCGCTCCTTGGCCGAGGCGGGTAGGGCGTTCTTCCCAGCCCGAACCCGACAGCTAACCCGGTAGGCGGCCGAGGAAGAAAGGCCACTTCGTGGTTCGAGCCTGCAACGAAACTGAACATCCGATGCGCGCAAGCGCTGTCATCCGTCGCACCGCCGCTTATGCGGGCGCCAGCATCGTCGCGGTCGGAGCCGCGACAGTCTTCGCGGCCTCCCCGGCCGAAGCGGCCGACATCGACCTCGAAGAGGCGACGTCGGCCGAGATCGAAGAGCACCTCGCCGAGCTCGAGACCGAACGGGACGAGGCCGCCGACCGGCTCGGGAGCCTGGAAGCGGGGCTCGCCGAGGCCCAGGCGCTCATCGACGAGGCCGCCTCCGTCTACGGGACGACGGACGCGCAACTCGACCGGGCGACCGTCGCCGTCGACGCCGCCGAAGAGGACCTCGGCTCGAAGATGTCGACGCTCGTGGGCTTCGCTCGGGAGCAGTCGGACAAGTACGACGAGGCCCAGGCCGCGGCGAAGGAGACCGAGACGCTCGCTGCCGACATCGAGGCGGCCGAGGCGAAGATCGAGGACCTCGACGGGCAGATCGACGAGGCCGAGACCGCCGCGAAGGAAGCCGCCGAAGCCGAGGCGGAAGCGGAGGCCGCCGCTGAGGCCGAGGCCGCCGAGGCCGCCGAAGCGGAAGCGTCGGGCTCGTCCGGCTCCGGTTCCGACTCGGGCTCCGACGGCGGCTCCTCGACCCCGTCCTACAGCTCGGACGCCGCGACCGCGGCGGTCGAGTTCGCGCGCGACCAGCTCGGCGAGCCGTACGTCTACGGCTCGGCCGGACCGGACAGCTGGGACTGCTCGGGCCTGGTCAAGGGCGCCTACGCCGTCTCCGGCGTCTCGGTCACGCACCAGACCAACGCCATCTGGTCCGAGACCTCGGCGATCGGCCGGGGCGATCTGCGGCCCGGCGACCTGGTGTTCTACAACGGCCTCGGGCACGTGGCCATCTACATCGGCGGCGGCCAGGTTCTCCACGCCCCGTCGAGCGGGGACGTCGTCAAGATCTCCGACATCGACATGATGGGCATCGACGGCTACCGCCGCGTCTGACCGACAACCACAACACATATTGGAATGAACACAACACATAAAGGAGGGCCGGGGCTTTCGCCCCGGCCCTCGTTGCTCGTGTTATCGCTTACGCAGTCAAGCCGCCTCGGCCATGACCTGGTCGTTCGCCAGTTCCTTCAGGCGTGCCAGCGCCTGGATCTCCAGCTGCCTGATGCGTTCGCGCGACAGGTGGAAGCGATGCGCGACCTCCGTGAGGGAGTGCTCGCGGCCGTCCTCGAGCCCGTAGCGGGCCTTGACGATCCCGGCCGAGCGCTCGTCCAGGTGGTTGAGCATCATCTCGATGCGCTGCCGCTCCATGCCGGCGAGCACGACGTCCTCGGGACTCGGCTCGTCGGAGTCGGCGACCAGGTCGCCGAGATTGGTGTCGCCGTCGTCGCCGATCGGCGTGTCGAGAGAGACCGTGTCCTGGCTCCAGCGGATGAGCTCGTTGACCCGCTCGACGGTGACTCCCAGGGCCTTCGCGACTTGATCGGGCTCGGGGTCGCCGCCCAGCTCACGGGTGAGCTGGCGGGTGACATTGCGCATCCGGTTGACGTCCTCGACCAGATGGACCGGAAGGCGTACCGTCCGCTCCTGCTGCGCGATGGCGCGGCTGATGGCCTGGCGAATCCACCAGGTGGCATAGGTCGAGAATTTGAAGCCGCGCTGGTAGTCGAATTTCTCCACCGCGCGGACCAGGCCGGTGTTGCCCTCCTGGATGAGGTCCAGCATGGGCATGCCTGAGCGGACGTAGCGGCGGGCGATCGACACGACCAGGCGCAGGTTCGCTTTGATGAACTGCTCCTTGGCCCGTGCGCCGTCCTCCACGAGACGCTTCAGCTCTTTCTCACTCGCTCCCGACAGAGATTCACCTTCGCTGAGCAGGTGCTTGGCGAACAGACCGGCTTCGACAGCCTTGGCCAGATCGACCTCCGCAGCTGCGTCGAGCAGCGGCGTCTTCGAGATCTCGTGCAGGTACACACCAACCAGATCTCGCTCCTCAGCGACCTCTTCGGTGGTGAGGGTGGGTGTAGTCGTAGTCTCCACGCTCAAGGTCTCCTCCAGCTTCCTCGTCCCCCGACACCGCGTGAGCGGTGTACCAGTTACAACGACCGCTTCGTTGCGTGGAATTCCGTGCCCCAGTGTTCGATGCACCACGGTTACCGAATTGATGCTCATCGGAGGCCCTTTGCGGACTCCGGCACCGACCCGGTAGCCTTGGCCCTCCTCAGAAGGCCTCGTTCACGGCTCCTGTTCCCTAGACGGGGGTTCGGACCGTTCATGATGCCTTTGAGACGCGGATCACTCTGCCTCAGGTGAGGACGAATTGGCCCTCGGCCTGGTCACGGTATTGCCCGGCGTGCTTCATCGCAAACCTTCAATCTATAGGGGTACACGCGTGATACCTGGAAATAGTTGAGAGATAATCTCAATGCGGCGCTTATCACTGCGATGCCCACCGCACAGGCGGCAACTCTCTGATGCCTGCACCATAGCGGACCGTAGCTGTGACGAGCAACACTATTTTTGGCAGGCGACAGTCGGATGCCCGGCACTCACCGTTCCCGATTCGTCGCCGCACGTGAGCGCCTCCGAGCCGGACACGCCGCCCACCCAGGGCTTCGCCGCCCGTCACGGCGAAGATCACGTTTAGTGTCGGTTGCGCGTAGAGTTGGCCGGGTGACTGGAGAACGCCTAGTGTGGGTCGACTGCGAAATGACCGGCCTCGACCCGGAGACCGAAGCCCTCATCGAGATCGCGGCACTCGTCACCGAGCCCGATCTGACCCCGCTCGACGACGGGCTCGACATCGTCATCGCCTGCGAGCCCGCCCTGCTCGACGCCATGGGCCCGGTGGTGACCGACATGCACGCCAAGTCCGGACTCACCGACGAGGTGCGCGCGGCGGAGACGAGCCTCGAACAGGCCGAGAACGCGGTGCTGGAATACGTCAAGCAGTACGTGCCCGAGGCGCGCACCGCGCCGCTGTGCGGGAACTCGATCGCGACCGACCGGACGTTCATCACCAAGTACATGCCGCGGCTCGACGATCACCTGCACTACCGGATGATCGACGTGTCCTCCATCAAGGAGCTCGCCAGGCGCTGGTACCCGCGCGTGTACTACAACCAGCCGGCGAAGGGCCTCGCGCACCGCGCGCTGGCCGACATCAAGGAGAGCATCAAAGAGCTCCAGTACTACCGCAAGACGGTGTTCGTGGAGATGCCCGGACCGACGTCGGAAGAGGCGAAGCAGGCGGCGGTCGGTCTCGGCTCTGAGACACCGAACACCTAACCCGGTTGACGGATTCGTCCGGCACCTGGCTATGATTGTCGGCGGTTGCAGGGATCCCCTGATGAACCGACAATGGTGGTCGTAGCTCAGCTGGTAGAGCGCTTGGTTGTGGTCCAGGAGGTCGCGGGTTCAAGCCCCGTCGATCACCCCATTGCGAAAGGCCCCGCGGTCGACGCGGGGCCTTTGCTCTTGCCCGCCGCCTTTTCCGGCGCCCATCGCCGAGCGGACGGGTCTGTCAGAGGCGCGCGGCCACTCCGGAAGCACGGCGCCCATCACCGACGGGCCCGGACTGTCGGAGGCGGGCGATAGCGTCAGAAGCACGAGACGCGCCATCTGAAGGAGAGCCATGCTGCGGGGATTCACCACCACCACGCTCACCGCCGCCGACGTGCCCGCCGCGAAGGCGTGGTACACCGAAGTCCTCGGCATCGAGCCGTACTTCGACCGCGACGGCGTCTACATCGAGTTCCGCTTCGGCGACTACCAGCACGAGCTCGGCATCCTCGACGCCCGTTTCGCGCCCCAGCTCGGGCTCGACCCGTCCCCGGACAACCCGCCGGCCGGCCCGGTCGTCTACTGCCACGTCGACGACGTCGAGGCCGCCTTCGAGCGGCTCCTCTCGCTCGGCGCGAAGGAACTGCACGCCCCGCGTGACTTCGGTGAGGGCTTCGTGGGCGCGGCCGTCCGCGATCCGTTCGGGAACGTGTTCGGCGTCATGCGCAATCCCCACTACGCGGAGATCCTGGCCCAGATGCGGCCCTCATGAGCTCAACTGCCCGTTGAGATCGGCGGTGGCCCGGTGCGGGATCGGGCTACCGCCGATACCTTTTGCGCTGCATGCGCTCGCGCCGCTTCTGCTCCTCGGCGGGGCGGATGATGGTGCGCTCGCCGATGGTCAGCGCGCCGGCGACCACCAGCAGCGGCACCAGGACCCAGACCGGCCAGAAGTAGATCCCGCCGACGGTGGCCTCCAGGATCAACCAGATGCCGAGGTTGATGCCGATCGGAATCGAGACCCCGAACCACACCCACTTGACCCACATCGGCGTGCTCAAGGGCTCCGGCTCGGGCTGCTGCGCCTCCAAGATCGCCTGATACGCGGGCAGGTCGCCGAGCACCAACTCGGCCTCGCCGACGGTCTTCGCCTCCATGAGAGTGCCGACGCGCTTCTCGTACTCCTCCAGGGTGAGATAACCGCGATCGACCGAGGAACGGAGCAGCTCGGACAGCGTGGTGCGTTCGGCGTCTCCGATCCGCATCTCGCGGTCACCGTAACGCTCTAGAGAGGACATTTGACTCCTTATGCGGGGCTTCTGGCGGGCAGATCAGTCGTCGCCGCCGACGCGGCCGGACAGCCATGAGGCGATGGTGATGGCGAGCAGGATGCCGATCGGGAACGCGGGCCAGAAGTTGCCCCAATCCGGGTCGCCGGAGGTCAGGTTCGAGACGAGGTAGATGGTGGTCGTGATCGTCCCGACCCAGATCAGCCAGTGAATCGTCTCGGGCGCGCCGCGCTTCGTGCCGCTCTTGCCACCGGCCGCCTCGTCGTGCGGCGAGCGACCCCGGCCGCTCTCGTCGGCGGTCCCGCCGGGACGCTCCAGTGCCCGGTCGTTCACCAGGCCGAACGGCAGATCGTCGAAAATGAGGTCGAGCTCGGCATTGGTCTTGGCTTCGTACACCGCCTGCGACCTGGTATCGAATTCGGACAGGTCGAGTCGCCCCTCGTCGAGGGCCTGTTTGAGGAGGGCAACCGCTTCGTCCCGATCGGCATTCGAGATCCGAAGCTTTCCTCGGTCTTCGCTCACCCGCTCAGTATGTCATCACTGCACACTGGAGTGCGAATAGCGCTCCCGTCCCGAGGCCCGTCAGCGGCCCCGGCCGCGTCCCATCCATTGCACGCCCACGACGATCGCGAGGCCGAATATGGGCCAGATCGGCCAGAAGTACCGCAGCTCCCCCGTCGCGATGCAGAAGACGAGCCAGATCGCGGTCGTCATGCCGCCGACCAGGAGCAGGGCCCGCAACGCCGGCATCTGGTGGAGCACTCCCTCGCCGTCGTCGCCGCCGCCCCGGACGCGCCGCTGGATCTCGGCCTCGCGCTCGGCGCGCTCCTCGGGGGTCAGATCGATGGTGTGGACGCTCTTGTCGTCGGCTCGGCTCAGCGGGAGGTCGTCGAAGATCAGCGAGAGCTCGCCGTTGGTCTTCGCCGCATAGGCGGCCTTGGTGCGCTCGTCGAATTCGCTCAGCTCGATGCGGCCCTCGTCGAGCGCCTGCTGCAGCCGCTCCACCGCTTCATCGCGTTCGGCGTTGGAAATCCGCAGCTTGCCTTGGTCGTCTGTCACCAGGACATTATGGCATCGGGGTCACTCGTCGCGAGCTGCGCTCGCGACCAGCTCGCCGAGCTCCTGGACGCCGCCGTCGGGCGCCGTCAGGACCCACACGCCGTCGTCGCACAGTGCGATGGTGTGCTCGGTGTGGGCGGCGACGGAGCCGTCGTCGGTGACGATGGTCCAGCCGTCTTCAAGCTCGGCCGTGTCCGGCGCGCCGAGCGTGATCATCGGCTCGATGGCCAGGGCCATGCCGGCGCGCAGCTTGGGGCCCTCGTTCGGCGGCCCGTAGTTGAGGATGTGGGGATCCTGGTGCATCTCGGTGCCGATGCCGTGCCCACCGAAGCCGGTGACGATCCCGTAGTCGCCCGCGGCCTCGACGGCGCGTTCGACGGCGTTGGAGATCCCGCCGAGGCGCTTGGCGGTGGCGGCGGCCCGGATGCCGGCCCACATGGCGGCCTCACAGGCCTCCCGCAGCTTCGTCAGCTCGGCGTCGACCTGGCCGATCTCGATGGTGACGGCCGCGTCGCCGTGCCAGCCGTCCACGATCGCGCCGACGTCGATCGAGATGAGGTCGCCCTCGGCCAGGACGGCCCGCTCGCTCGGGATCGCGTGAACGACCTGCTCGTTGACCGAGGAGCAGATCGACGCCGGGTAGGGGCCGAAGCCGATGTCGTAGCCCTTGAACGACGGGACCGCGCCCGAGGAGCGGATGACGTCCTCGGCGATCCGGTCGAGTTCCGCCGTCGACACGCCCGGCTTGGCGTTGTCGCGCATGGCCTGGTGCACCTCGGCGACGACCCGCCCCGCGACGCGCATCTTCGCGATCTGCTCGGGAGTCTTGTACTGGATGCTCTGGCGGCGACGGCGGAACACGGCGGCTACTTCGTGATCCGGTCGCGGATGGCGGCCATGGCGCGGCCGGTGACGTCCTCGACCTCGCCGACCGCGTCGATGCGCACCAGCTTCTCCTGCGCCTCGTAGTAGCCGATGATCGGGGCGGTCTGCTCGGCGTAGACCTTGAGGCGGTTCTTGATCGTCTCGGGCTGGTCATCCGAACGCTGGTACAGGTCCGGAGAATCGGGGTCTTCGGGCGGGTCGAACTCGAGGTGGTAGACCTTGCCGGTCGATTTGGAGACGCGCCGGCCCGACAGGCGCCGGATGACCTCGTCGTCCTCGACGGTGAGCTCCAGCGCGAGGTCGAGCGTACGGCCCTGCTCGTCCAGGAGGCGGTCGAGGACCTCGGCCTGCTCGGTGTTGCGGGGGTAGCCGTCGAGCAGGAAACCGCTCTGGGCGTCCTCCTGGGCGAGCCTGTCGGCGACCATCCTGTTGGTGACGTCGTCGGGCACGAGGTCGCCGGCATCCATGTAGCGCTTGGCCTCCAGGCCGAGCTCGGTGCCGCCCGAGACGTTCGCGCGGAAGATGTCGCCGGTGGAGATCTTGGGGACGCCGAGCTCGTCGGCGATGATCTCCGCTTGGGTGCCCTTACCGGCCCCGGGCGGGCCTACCAATACCAGTCGCAAGTGTGTTCCTCCCCTTCCCGCGTACTGCTAGCGCAGGAAGCCCTCGTAGTGGCGCTGCATCAACTGGGACTCGATCTGCTTGACCGACTCCAGGCCGACGCCGACCAGAATCAGCACGGTCGTGCCGCCCAGCGGGAACTGAGCGAACAACTGCTGGTTACCGAACGCGATGATGGCCAGGTTGGGAAGAATAGCGATCGTGGCGAGGTAGATCGAGCCCGGGAAGGTCAGGCGTGACAGGACTCGCGCCAGATAGGTCGCCGTGGGCTTGCCGGGCCGCACGCCGGGGATGAAGCCGCCGGCCTTCTTCATGTTCTCGGCGACGTCGTCGACCTTGAAGGTGATCGAGACGTAGAAGTAGGTGAAGAAGATGATCATCAGGGCGTAGACGCTGATGTAGACCCACGAGCCCTGGTCGATCAGGTACCGGTCCACGAACTGGGCCCAGCCCGAATCGGTGTTCTGGTTGAGCTGGAGGAACAGCGTCGGGATGTACAGCAGCGAAGAACCGAAGATGACCGGGATGATGCCGGCCTGGTTGACCTTGAGGGGGATGTACGTGGAGGTGCCGCCGTACATGCGCCGGCCCACCATCTTCTTCGCGTACTGGACCGGGATGCGCCGCTGCGACTGCTCGATGAAGATGACCGCGACCATGATGGCGATCGCCACCGCGAGGATGATCGCGAACATGAACCAGCCCTCGGACTCCTGCAGGCCCCAGAACTGGCCGGGCATCTGCGCGGCGATGGAGGCGAAGATCAGCAGGCTCATGCCGTTGCCGACGCCGTGCTCGGTGATCTGCTCGCCGAACCACATGATCAGGGCGGTGCCGGCGACCATGACGGCCACGACGGTGACGACCGACAGCCAGTACGGCACCCCGGCCTCGGTGGCCGACAGGTCGGGCAGGATCGGCGTCGGGCACTCCTGACCGAACAGGATGCCCGAGCGTGCCAGCGCGATGTAACCGGAGGCTTGGAGCAGGCCCAGGCCCAGTGTCAGATACCGGGTGTACTGGGTGATCTTGGTCTGGCCCGGCTGGCCCTCCTTGCGCAACTGCTCCAGGCGCGGGATCACGACCGTCAACAGCTGCATGATGATGGAGGCCGTGATGTAGGGCATCACGCCGAGAGCGAAGACCGATAGCTGTAGGAGCGCTCCACCGGAGAAGAGGTTCAACAAACCGAACGCGCCGGACTGGTCGTCCGGGGCGGCATCCAGGCAGCTCTGCACCGCGGCGAAGTCGATACCGGGGCTCGGCATCTGCGCACCAAGACGATACAGCGCGATGATCATCAAGGTGAACAGGATCTTCTTGCGCAGATCGGGAGTCCGAAACGCGCTGATGAAGGCGGAGAGCAAAGCAGTTCCTCCTGAACAAGCCCCTTGGAGGGGCCTCCCGGCAGGGCCGCTGGATACGGGACCTGACGTGGTAACCAGTGGGCGTGTTTAAGTTCCAAGCGAGGCATTCACACGCCGAGGTAGACGGTGGTCCTCGCTACGGGAGCCTAGCAGGCGACTCCAGACGCAGAGTATTCGGCATTCACCATGACGAAACGGGCCGGAGTTCCCTCCGGCCCGTTTCACCGAGCGCATGTTCGATCGACCTGCGTCGATCTACGCCTTGCGTGCTTCGGCGAGGTGGCTATTCGCCGATGGCCTCGCCGGTCTTCTTGTCCACGACCGTGGTCGAGCCGCCGGCGGCGGTGACCTTGGTGGTGGCCGAGGCGGAGAACGCGTGGGCCTTCAGGTCGAACTTGACGCCTTCGACCTCACCGGAACCGAGGACCTTGATGAGCTCCCTCTTGTTGAGCACACCCGCGTCGATCAGCTGCTCCGGCCCGATCTCGCCGCCGTCGGGGAAGAGCTCGACGAGACGGTCGAGGTTCACCACCTGGTAGACGGTCTTGTTGTGCGGCTTGAAGCCCTTGAGCTTCGGCAGACGCACCTGGAGCGGCATCTGGCCGCCCTCGAAGCCGGCCTTGACGTTCTTGCGGGCCTTGGTGCCCTTGGTGCCGCGACCGGCGGTCTTGCCCTTCGAGCCCTCACCGCGACCGACGCGGGTCCTGGCCTTCTTGGCGCCGGGAGCGGGCTGCAGGTCATGAATGCGAATCGCCATGACTATTCGACCTCCTCGACTTCGACCAGATGGCGGACACGGTGAACCATGCCGCGAAACTCCGCACGGTCGTCCTTGACGACCGACTGGCGGATCTTGCGCAGGCCCAGGGTCTGCATGGTCGCGCGGGCCTTCGGCTTCTCGCCGATGGTCGACTTGACCTGGGTGATCTTCAAACGTGTCATGAGTTCTCGATCCCCCTTACGCCTGCGCGGCCTGAGCGGCCTCGGCGCGGGCGCGCAGCAGGCCGTGAGGAGCGATGTCCTCCAGCGGCATGCCACGGCGGGCCGCGACGGCCTCCGGGCTCTCGAGCTGCTTGAGCGCGTGCACCGTCGCGTGGACGATGTTGATCGCGTTCGAGGAGCCGAGCGACTTGGACAGGACGTCGTGGACGCCGGCGCATTCGAGGACGGCGCGGACCGGGCCGCCCGCGATGACGCCGGTACCGGCGGAGGCGGGCTTGAGCAGCACCTGGCCGGCAGCGTCGGAGCCGAGGACCTCGTGCGGGATGGTCCCGCCGATGCGCGGAACCTCGAAGAAGGCCTTCTTGGCCTCTTCGACGCCCTTGGCGATCGCCGCGGGGACTTCCTTGGCCTTGCCGTAGCCGACGCCGACCTTGCCTTCACCGTCGCCGACGACGACGAGAGCGGTGAACGCGAACCGGCGGCCGCCCTTGACGACCTTGGCTACACGGTTGATGGTGACGACGCGCTCGATGTGCGGGGACTTCTCCGCGCGGTCACGGCCGCGTCCGTCACGGCCACCGCGACCGCCGCGACCGCCACGTCCGCCGCGGTCACCGCCGTCCCGGGCGCCTTGTTGCTGTTGATCAGCCACGAGACTGATTCCTTTCACTGCTAAACGCCAGCCCTTGGGGCCGACTCGCTTCAAAATATGCGGACTCGAGGTCCGGCAGAACGTCGCGCCTGAGCGCAACCTCTCGATTATGCCTGCTCAAGACAGGTGCGCCCAACACCGGGGTCGGGTTGAGGTACCCGACACATCGCGAGACACCGAGTCGCCGCCGGCCGATGCCGCGATCAAGGCTCACGCTCACTCGGTTCAGCGGAGACGAACCTCCGCCGCGACAACCGGACTCAGCGCCGTGCCTCTGAATGGGGAGCTCGTGGTCCCCCGGAGCTGCTGGCCGGGCCGAATGATACCGGTTCGGAGAGGCGTCAGGGAGGCCGGCAATGGCCACGGGGGCATTGGCGGGAACGGGCAGGTGTGATGGTCATTCTGCGCCGAGGCAGCGATGGTGAGGTGGCGGGACGGTCGGGGTCGCTGGCTGGGGTGGGCGCCGGTGTGGTCGGGCGGGGGTCCTGTTGAGGCCTGCAATGGAAGCGGGGGCGTTGGCGGGAACGGGCGGGTGTGATGGTCGTTCTGCGCTATGGCGGCGACAAAAGCTGTGGCAGGTGGACGGTGGAGGCGGTCTGCCGTCGCGGAGGTGGTCGGTGGGCTCGTGCCGGGTGGGGCTGGGGCTGGCTGGGCGGCGGATTCGAGGTGATCTGTGGTCCGGTTCGGGGTGCGGGCATGGGAATGGGCTCGAACCGGGTGTCCGGTTTCGAGCTGGCGACCTATGAGGTGCCTTCCCCGCCACGGCATCCCGCAGCGGGCAGGTTAAGAACGGCGGCGGTCCGTAGTCCGGTGCCGGTGCGGCGCTGGCGAGGTCGTGAGTCCGCATCGCCTCGGTCAGTGGTGTCGAAGTCCCGTATTCCCGCCGCTGGCCCTGCCCCGGTTCCGGTGCTGAAGCCGGTTCGGGTTCAGGACGAGGTGTCGGTGTGGTGAAGCGTGCTCGCGCTTTCGCGCGGGCGGCTTTCGCGGCGGCCATGACCTGCTCGGTCTCGGCCCGCTCGGCGGCGGCCTCCAAGTCCGGCTTCAGGGTCTCCGACCATTCCTCGGGGTACAGGCCGGTGGGGAAGGCGTTCGCGATGTCCTCGGCGAAGTCGAGGTCCAAGTCGGTGTCGGTCCGCCAGTCGGCGCACCCGCACTTGAGGTCGGGATCGGTGTCCTCGTGCCCCTCATGATGCACGATCAACGCCTTGCCCGGTCCGGTCTTGGTGATCGACCAGCCGGGGGTGTGAATGCGGCCGTGGTGGAACCGGCACAGCAGGATCAGGTTCTCCGCCACTGTCGGCCCACCATTCGCCCAGTGGCGGATGTGGTGGGCTTCGGTCCACTGCACCGGAGCGAGACAACCGCTCCAAGCGCACCCGCCCGGCTGCTCGAGTTCCAGCTTCCTGCGCAGTGCGCTGCTGGGGAGCCGGAGTGCGCGGCCGAGTTCGATCGCTTCCCCTGTCCGGTAGTTGAACACGTTGGGGATGACCAGGCCCTCACACGCAAGCAGGCGGGCCTTACCGAGGGAAATGGGGTCGCCTTCGAGGGTCGGCACCCGGCCGGTGTCGTCCCCAGCCAGGGTCTCGATGTCGACCGACAGGTGCAGGATGGCGGTGTGCCCGTGCCGCTTGGCCGCGTTCGGGTCGGCCCCGTGGGCCGCGAGCACCTGGTGGAACGCCTCGGCCCGCCGGTTCGCCGCAGGCGGCAGGCACCCGTCGGCGTCGACCTCGTCCTGCCGCGGAGGCGGCACGGCCGTTGTCAACAGCTTGGCGAACAGCTTCCCGGTGTCGGCCGACAAGAGCCCGGAGAGGACGAACATGCCGTTCTCGGTCTCCACCAAGTCGAGCCGCTGCAACGACTGCTGCCCGAGCCCGTCCAACAGCTCCTCACCGGAGTCAAGGGCGGCTTGGAGCTCGTCGAGCTGGGCGTGCACGTCCTTGACGGTGGCGTGGATGCAGTACTGCGCGATCAAGTGCTCCGGCGTCGGGCAGAACGTCTCGGCGTCGAACGGGGAGGGCACCGGCTCGCGGTAGGGAGTCCGGGCGTACACGCGCAGGGCCTTGGTCGCATCGAGCCGCCGCACGGCTGCCGCGACCCGGTCGATCCGCGCCCGAGCCGAAGTCGCCGTCTCAGTCAACACCTGGAATTTCCCGGCGGTGCGGGCGATGGCGGCGAGGTCGGCGGCAACGCGGAGGTGGAAGTCGAACGTGGCGACCAGCCACTCCCGGAGGGCCGAGAAGCCATCGCAGTCACGGTGGATATTCCACGCCTTCGCCTCGATCACATCAGCGAGCACCTTGGCGTGGACCTGGTTGATCATGGCGGCGGCACTGTCGAGGTTGGTGTGGATGGCCTGAGCCCGCTCGCTCCGCTCGGTCCTGCTGGTCTTCATGCTCGCCTTGGCCATCTGACACCTCCTTGAGGTCTCGTACGAACCTGCTGTTTCCGCCGGTTCGTGCTATACCTCTATTCTCCCAGGTCACAGCCGCTCTGTCATCACCCATTAGGGTGGGAAAACACTCACGTTTCCGGCCCCCGGGACCACGAGAAGCCCTGTCCCGCAATGCAAACCGGACACCACCCGGCCCGCCCGCGAAACGGCCAGCGCCCACACCCCATCGACACGCCCGCCGACCCGACCTCCACAAAGCACACACCTCTTCGTCGCTGACGCCTTTGGCGCAGCGCAACCATCAACCCCACACCGTTCCCGCCAGCGCCCGACCTTCCATTGCCGGGCTCCCCAGGCGCACCCGATCGCCGACCCGCTAGCCACCGTCACGCAGGAACCGCAGCCTCCCAAGCGGCGTTCGAAAGGATCGTGCTCAGTTCGAAGCCGACGTCGGTGAACTCCGTTCCTATGGCACTGAACAGGGGCGCGGGGTCGAAGTAGCTGATCACTGAGCCTTCCTCGCCGCTGAACACGTGGAGCTGGACCGGGTTCGCCACGCCGACGGCGGGCGAGGTCTCGTACAGACCCTCGTACAACGCCGAGTCCGGACCTTCGACCGCGAAGATCAAGGTCTTTCCCGCGGCTTCGAAGCCGATCTCGTCGATGAGTCGCATGCCGTTGGCCTCAGCGGTCGCCTTCAACGCCTCCGCTAGATCAATGGCTTGGAGTTGGGAGGGGATCTCGGTGTAGGTCGCGTCGTAGGGGTCGCCGAACTCCGGCGTCCCTCCGGTCGCCTCGGCGACCGCCGCGAGCAGCCCTTCCGACAGCGCCACTCCGCGCTCCTGCAACGCCGTGTCCTCGCTGTCGACCGCCACCATCAGCGGCGCGGGGTCGAAGTAGGCCACGCGCGTACCCGAATCCTCCATCCACGCGTGTACGCGCACGGGCACCGCCGCACCCTGGCCGGAGCTCGATCGATCCGACGCCTCGCTCGGTTTGGCGTCGTCGGCGAGGAAGGCGCACCATCCATTGTCGCCGCCGCCTTCGTGGATCCAGAAGCGGTCGGCCAGCGCGAGCTCCAAGTCCTCGCAGAGGCTCGGGAGGTCTTTGTCGCTCGCGGTGCTGACCAGTTGGGTCTGGTGCGTTTCGTAGTCCGGCGAGGAGCCGAACATGCCGTCGTCGGTGGCCTCGGCGACCGGCTCGTCCTCCGGTTGCGGGGAGTCGGACGTGCAGGCCGCCGCCAGCGCCGCGGTCGCCAGCAGGCCCACCAGGGCCCTCCAGGCTCTGGTCATCGGATCAGTCTCCTTGTGTCACTTGATCGCTCCGGCCGTGAGGCCGGCTTGGATCTGGCGTTGGAAGATGACGTACGCGATGAAGATCGGCACCATCGCCATCACCGTCCCGGCGAACAGGGCGCCCGGGTCGCCCTCGTAGCCCTGCCTCAGCGCCAGGTTAGCGAGGCCTTGCGAGATGACGGCGTCATCGGGGTCGCGGCTCAGCAGGACGAGCGGCAGCAGGAACTGGTTCCACTGGCCGATGATGTTGAAGATGGTGATGGCGATGAGGCCGGGTTTGGCCATGGGAAGCATGACCTGGAAGAAGAGTCGATAGTGTCCGGCGCCGTCGATCATGGCGGCTTCGGCGACGCCCGTGGGCAGGGTCCTGAAGAACGCGGTCAGGAAGAAGACCGTGAACGGCAGCGAGTAGGCGATGTAGACGAGGACCAGGCCGGGGTAGGTGTTGAGGAGTCCGACGTTCTGGAGGGTCTTGAACAGCGGGAACAGGGCCAGGAACACCGGGAACATCATGCCGCCGGCGAACATGAAGTAGACGATGCGGCTGCCGGGGAAGGCGTAGCGAGCGATGACGTACGCGGCCATCGCGCCGAGCAGCATCGTGCCGGTCACGGAGAACAGCATGACGCCGACGGTGTTGATGAAGTAGCCGCCGATGTTCCCGTTGGTCCAGGCGTTGAGGTAGTTCTCCCACTGCGGCGCGGCGGGCAGTCCGAGGGGGTCGGTGGCGATCTCGCGGGCGGTCTTGAACGAGGTCAGGACGATCCACACGACGGGCACGATGACCATGAGCGCCCACAGCCACAGGAAGGCGTGGGAGAAGGCGTTCATGACCGTGCCCTCGGCCTTGGGCGGGTCCGGCTGGCTCGCCTTGGGGGCGGCGGTGTCGGTTTCGGGTTCGACGGGGGTCTGGGTTGCCATGCTCGCTCCTCAGAACTCGATCCGCTCGCGGCGCCCGAACCGCAGCGAGACGACGGCCAATGTCAGGGCGGCGAAGAACAGCACGACGCCGAGCGCCGACGCGAAGGCCTGCTCGCCGTGGTTGAACGCGTATTTCCAGATGACGCCGCCGACGACTTCGCTCGCGCCGTCGGGTCCGCCGCGTCCGGGGGTCATCATGTAGATCAGGACGAACACGTCGAGAGCCACGATGGAGAGGTAGATCCAGGCGGTCTGGACGGAGTCCCACAGCAGCGGCAGCGTGATCTTGAAGAAGGTCTGCAGGCGGCCGGCGCCGTCGATGATCCCGGCCTCGTAGAGGTCTCGCGGGATCGATGCCATCGCCGAGGAGAAGAACACCAGGTAGAATCCGACGGCGCTCCATACCAGGACGGCGATAACGGCCAGCAGGACGAAGCGTTTGTCGGCGAGGAAGCCGTTGACCGGCGCGGGCAGGCCGATCGCGTTGAGGCCGCCGGTGATGAGCCCGCCGAAGTTCTCGGGGGCGTAGACCTGCTTCCAGAGGATGCCGACGATCGCGACCGACAGGACCTGCGGGAAGAAGTACACCAGCTTGTGGAACTTCGCGCCCCGCACGCCCTCGATGCGTCCCTGCCGGGACCTGCCGCCGATGTTCAGCATGAACGCGAAGAACAGGCCCAGGCTGATGGTGACGACCGGGAGCACCACCAGGATGATCCCGGTGTGCCTGATCGCGGGCATGACGAGGCGATCGTCCTTGAACAGGTTGATGTAGTTCTCGAAGCCGATGTACTCGAAGGTGTTGCTCGATCCGCTCCAGTCGGTGAGCGAGATCTGGAAGGCCTGAGCGAACGGCAGTATGACCAGCCAGGCATACAGCCCCACCGGCAATGCCAGGAAGCTCAGGATGAACGGGTACTTGCCGTGTCTCATGGGTGGTCCGCTCTCCTCAGGCCTTCCGTCTACGCCTCGTGGGTGAACTTCTCGATGGAGTCGTCGGCGGCGGTCTCGTCGGCGACGGTCTGCATCCGTTCGATGAACTCGTCCGGCGTGGACTCGCCGGACATGAGGGAGCCGAGCCCTGAGCGGACCTCCTCGTCCATGTTCGTGTACCAGAATCGGAAGCGCGGCTGGAACAGGTCGTCCGGGTTGGACACGAGCTCGTCGGTGAGCTGGGCGGCGAGGTTGTCGAGCTCGACGCCCTTGACGATGGTCGCGGCCTGGACGGTGTCGCCGAAGATCTGCGAGCCCTCCTTGGAGAGCATGATGCGCAGGTACTCGTAGGCGCCGGGCTTGTTGGCGGCCTTCTGGGGGACCACGAACGGCTCTTCGCCGCCGGCGCTGATGAGGCCGGGCTGCGCCGAGCCTTCGAGGTAGGGGACGCCCATCGGCGCGTACTCGAAGCCTTCCGGCGCGATGCTCTTCTGCTCGTTGGGAAGCCAGGAGCCGACGGGGATGAACGCGGCCTCGTGCTGGTTGAACGCCGTCTGCGACTGGATGTGGTCGATGCCGGGCGTGCCTTCGAGGATGTAGCCGGCCTCCCAGAGGCCGTACATGGCCTCGGCGGCGGCCACGACTGAGTCGTGGTGCCAGGCGTCGGCCTCGAGGTGGTCGATGGCCTTGAGCACGTCGACGCCGCCGTGGCGTCCGGCGAGCATGAGGAACATGTCGTAGAGGTAGACCGGGTGCTGGCCGGCGTAGGTCCACGGCGCGATGCCCTCGGCCTGGATGTCCGGGCACAGGGCGAGCATCTCGTCCCAGGTGGTCGGCGGCGTCCAGCCCTTCTCGCGGAACAGGGCCGCGTCGTACCAGATCGTCCACGCGGAGAACACGTAGTTCAGCGCGTACACCTTGCCGTTGAAGGTGCCGGCGTCGAGGACGCCGTCGCGGAGGGTGTCGCGGACGGTCACGTTCGGGTCGTCGTAGGAGGGCGCGTCGAGCAGCGGCGTGAGTTCGGCGAGCTCGCCGTCGGTGACGAGGGCGTCCATCGGGATCTGCTGGGCGCCGGAGTTGTCGAGCACGTCGCACGGGGCGCCTTCGGCGAAGCGCGGCTGCTGGGTCTCGGCGATCGCCTGCGTGGCCAGGTGGTTGATCTCGGCGTCGGGGAAGGCCCGGTTGTAGATCTCCTGGTGCCGGAGCGCGTATTCGTTGCCGAAGCCGCCGTCGAAGATGACGACGTCGAGCGGCGCGGTCGGGTCGACGTCGAACGGGTTCTCGGCGTTGTCGCCGACGCTGACGTCCTCGGTGTCGTCCTCGCCACCGCTGGTGGCGCAGGCTCCCAGGGAGGTCGCGGCCAGGCCGGCCGCGGTGGTCCCCAGGAGTCGGCGACGCGAGAAGTTAGGGGTTGAAATCGGCTTCCTCATGGGCTTGTGCTCCTTGGCTTCAGATATCGGTGCGCTTGAGGGGGCGGTGTCCCACCACCGCGCGAGCGCGGGATTCGAGGGCTTCCATCGTTTCGGGGAATCGCCGCTGCGCCACCGCGATGTAGACGAGGTCGGCGACGAGCAGCTGGGAGTGCCGGGCGGCCAGCAGGTCGGCGCGGAACCCGGTCTGGCGGGTCGCCGAGAGCAGTTCGACGTCGGCGACCTCGGCGATCGGCGCGTCGGGGGAGGCGGTGATCGCGACCGTCAGTGCCCCGCGGCTGGAGGCCTCGGTGAGCATTTCGATCGTCTCGGCCGTCGTCCCGGAGTGGGAGGCGGCGATCGCGACGTCGCCCTTGCCGAGCAGGGCGGCGCTGGCGAGCGCGTCGTGGACTTCGGTCCAAGCCCAGGCGGCGACGCCGGTGCGGTAGAAGCCCATCTGCAGTTCGCGGGCGACGATGGCGCTGGTGCCGACGCCGTAGACGTCGACGCGGCGGGCGTCGGAGACGGCCGCGGCGACGCGTTCGACCGCGACGAGGTCGAGGGTGTCGACGGTGTCGCGCAGCATGGCGGCGTCGACGGTGATGAGCTGCTTGAGGACCCTGTCGAGGGAGTCGTCGGGGGCGATCTCCTGGCCGATGTTGACGTCCCAGCCGGTCTCGCTCCTAGCGGAGGCCCGGCCGGTCTCGGTGGCGATGGCGACGCGCAGGGAGGCGTAGCCGTCGTAACCGATGTGGCGGCAGAAGCGGGTGATCGTGCCCGGGGAGGTGCCGGAGAGTTCGGCGAGGTCCATGATGGTGGCGTGGGCGGCGCCCTCGGGGTCGGCGAGCACTTGATCGGCGACCTTGGACAGCGCTTCGGAGAGCTCGCCGGACTGGCGGCGGATCGTGTCGAGCACGCCCGCGTTCACCGCGACGTCAACTTCGGTCTGATCCACGTGACCCCCTTCACAAGGTGCGGTCAAGAAAAACTATTATCTGAGACACCTGAATGTCAAGTTGACGAGAATTATTTTTACTGACGTGTGATCTTGGCGGTATCCGCCGGCAACGTCCAGAGCGGGAGGCGCCATGGAACCGAAACTCGCCCTCGGCATCGACGCCGGCGGCACGAGCGCCCGCGCGATCCTCATCGACGAGACCGGGGCCGTCCTGGGCACCGGCGCGGCCGGACCCGCGAACCCGGTCGGCGGCGACCGCGAGACGGCCCTGTCGAACATGGCCCTGGCGGCGCACCGCGCGCTCGGCGGCATCGATCCGGGCGCGATCGCGGCCGTGTGCGTCGGGGCGGCCGGGGCGCTGTCGGTGTCCGAGAAAAGGCGCCACATGGCCGTCGAGCTCCAGGCCCGCTTCAGCACCGGGTGCGAGGTCGAGCTGGTCAGCGACGCGGTGATCGCGTTCGCGGCCGGGTCGCCCTCCCCGGACGGGACCGTGGTGATCTCGGGGACGGGCGCGGTGGCGTTCGGCGTCAGGGACCACCTGACGCTGACGCGGCGCGCCGACGGCTACGGCTGGCTGCTCGGGGACGCCGGTTCGGGGTTCTGGATCGGGCGCGAGGCCGTGGGCGCGGCGCTGTGGCACCTCGACGGCAACGGGCCGGGCGGGCCTTTGGTGGAGTCGGTCGTCGCGGCGGTCTCCCCGGGCGAGCGGCGCGCCGGCGCGCTGGTGGCCCAGTGCATGGCCGAGCCGCCGGTGCGGCTGGCGCGGCTGGCCTCGCTGGTGTGCGAGGCGGCCGACGACGGCGACCCGGTGGCGGAGGCGATCGTGTCCCGCGCCGTGGACCACCTGGCCGAGACGGTGGCGTCGCTGGTGGATCCGGCGCTGCCGATCGTGATGGCCGGGAGCCTGCTGACGCGGGCGACGCCGGTGGCCGCGATGCTGCGCGAACGGCTTCACGCCGTCCACCCGGATGCCGCGGTCAGGCAGGCGACGGACCCGGCGGTGGGGGCCGCATGGCTGGCGGCCCGCGCGTTCGGGCCCGACGAGGAGGAGCGCCGGCGCCTCCACCGGCGACTGGCGCGGGCCTAGAACCTGGCGGCGAGCGCGGCGGCGAGCCGGCCTCCGGCCGCCTCGAGCGTCGCGTCGGCCGTGGCGGCGTTCACGCCGTGTTCGATCATGACCACCGCGGTCTTGATGCGGTTGCCGGCCTCGTCGAGCGCGATCTGGGCCGCGTCGCGCTCGGCACCGGTGATATCGCGGATCATGCGCACGGCCCGGTCGGCGAGCTTCGAGTTGAGCACCCGCATGTCGACCATGTAGTTGCGGTAGACCTTGCCGAGTTTGACCATGGTGATCGTCGAGATCATGTTGAGCACGAACTTCTGGGCGGTCCCGGACTTGAGCCTGGTGGAGCCGGCGATGACCTCGGGTCCGACGTTGACCTCGATGGCGTGCTCGGCCTCGGCCGACAGGGCGGTCCCGGTGTTGCACGAGAGGCCGACGGTGAGCGCGCCCCGGCGCCGAGCCTCGCGGACGGCGGCGACGACGAACGGGGTGCGCCCCGATGCGGCGATGCCGACGACCACGTCGTTCGGGCCGATCGCGTCCTCGGCGATGGCGGTCTCGGCGGAGGTGGCGTCGTCCTCGGTGCCTTCGATGGCGCCGCCTTCGGCGGCCCTGCCGCCGGCGAGGATGGCCTTGACCAGCTCGGGCGGGGTGGAGAAGGTGGGCGGGCACTCGGCCGCGTCCATGACGGCGACGCGTCCGGCGGTGCCGGCGCCGACGTAGCGCAGGCGACCGCCCGACTCGAGGCGGGCCACGATCGCGTCGATCGCCCCGGCCAGTTCGGGCAGCACCCTGGCGACGGCGGCCGGGACGGTGGCGTCGGCCTCGTTCATGGTCCGCGCCAGCTCCAGCGTCGGAAGGCCGTCGATCCCGGCGTACCTGGGGTCGGCCTGTTCGGTTGACAGCGTTGCCAGTGCGGCGCGCGTCTGGTCGCGGTCCTCGGTCGTCTCACTCACAGTTGCGAGCCTAGCGCAATGAAGGGAAATTTCATCACCCTCATATTTGGTGAAAAAATGTACCGTTACGGCGGGTGTAGCGTGAGCCCATGTCTGCCAGCCGCTCCGACACACCGAATCTCCTGGTGCTCATCAAGTCGCTCCTGCCGTCCCTGTCGAAGGCCGAGGCGAAGGTCGCACAGGAGATCATCCGCGAGCCCGAGGCCGCCTCGACGCGCACCATCACCGAGCTCGCCCGCGCCGCGGGGACCTCTGAGGCCACCGTGGTGCGGTTCTGCCGCTCACTCGGCCTGGCCGGCCACAGGGAGCTTCGCATGCGCGCCGCGCAGGCCGTCATCGGGACCGACGAGGGCCCGGACCGTGAGATCGCCGGCGGCGACATCCCCACGGGCGCGGACATGTCGCGCATCATCGCCACGGTCAGCTACGCCGACGTCGGCGCGATCACCGACACCGCCGACGCGCTCGACACCGATGCCTGCGAGGCGGCCGTGGCGGCGCTCGCCGCGGCGGGCCGCATCGACGCGTTCGGCGTCGAGGCCTCGGGGATCGTGGCCGCGGACATGACCAAGAAGCTGCACCGCATCGGATGCACCGCCTTCTGCTGGCCCGACATCCACTCCGCCCTCGTGGCGACGGCTCTGCACGGCGACCGGGACGCGGCCGTGGCGATCTCGCATTCGGGGGCGACGACCGAGACGGTCGACTTCCTCGAGGCCGCCCGCGACCGGGGCGCGACGACGATCGCGATCACCAACCACGCCCGCTCGCCGCTGGCGTCGGTGGCCGATCACGTGCTGACCACCGCCGCCAGGGAGACGACGTTCCGCTCGGGCGCGACGGTGAGCCGGATCGCGCAACTCATGGTCGTCGACTGCCTGTTCGTGGGCGTCGCGGCGAAGCTGCGGCGGCGCAGCGCCAAGGCGCTCGCCGCCACCGCCGCGGCCGTCTCCGACCGCCTGCGTCCGGCGAACTAGGGTCCCGCCCCTAGGCGCGCCGGGCCTCGCCGACCTCCCGCCGCAGCCGCGGCAGGCGGTCGTGGAAGATCCCCGGGCACAGCGTCGAACCGAAGTCCATGTGCCCGTAGATCTCCTGCGATGGGATGGAGTACTGCTCGCAGACGAAGGCGCACAGCACCACCAGCGTCTCCCACTGGGCCGCGGGCGGCACGGCGCCGTCGTGGTAGGCGCCCTCGTTGGAGATCCCGATCGCCTGCGTGTTCTGGCCGGAGGTGTGGATGCCCTGGACGAAGCGGCTGCCGGCCATGAGCGCCGGCAGCGAACCGGTGGTGCCCTCGGTGATCCAGCCGCCACGGCTGACGATGAAGTTGTAGCCCGAGTCGCGCCAGCCGTTCCCGTCCATGTGCAGGTCCTGCACCCAATGGGCGTGGAAGTGCGCCTGTTCGCGCGAGAAGTCCCGCGTGTTCTCCGAGACGGTGTGGTGGACGATGATCTTGTTCGGGCGGCCGTTGATGACGGGGTTCCTGCCGGCCGGCGGCCGCGCGCCCCATTCGGCGGTCGAGTCGATGTCGGGTTCGACGGCGGCGGCGTGCGCGCTCGGCATCGCCGCGAACGAGGCGAATCCGGTGACGCCGAGGAGTCCGGCGGCTCCGGCGCCGAGCAGGAGCCGGCGGCGCATGAGTTGATGGTGGTCCATGCCTGCCTCCAGAGAGGCCGGGGGCCGGGTCTGGTGGACCCGGCCCCCGGGTTGGGAGTTACGGAGTGTTGTTCGCCAGGGCCAGCAGTCGCGCCTGCGAGCCGTTGAAGTTGTTCCGGTCGACGTTGCCGGAGATGCCCGAGACCCGACCGGAGTCGGTGTACTGCCAGAACGTCCAGGTCGTGTTCCGCCAGCCGGCGGGGAGGGTCGGGCTGGAGACGCCCCAGTGGGCCACCCACAGCGGGCTCTTGGAGGCCATGCCGGTCCACGATCCGGTGCAGGTGTTCCACCATGACGCGGTGGTGTAGATGATGACGTCGCGCCCCGTCCGGGACTTGTACGTGTTGTAGAAGCTGTTGACCCAGGACCGCATCTGCGTGGTCGACAGGCCGTAGCAGTACGCGCCCGAGGGCGGGCCCTCGATGTCGAGCACGCCCGGGAGGGTCAGGTTGTCCCTCGACCAGGCACCGCCGTTCGAGGCGAAGTAATTCGCCTGGGCCGAGCCGGAGGAGGCGTTGGGACGGGCGAAGTGGTAGGCGCCGCGGATGACGCCGGCGCCGTGCGCCGCCGGGTAGTTGGCGTTGAACCGGGGGTCCCGGTAGGAGGTGCCTTCGGTGGCCTTGATGAACGCGAAGTCGATCCCCGCGCTCTTGACCGAGTTCCAGTTGATGGAGCCCTGGTAGTGGGATACGTCGATGCCCGAGGGCTGTGTCTGCGCCTGCGCGGGGTTCGCCGAGGTCAGCGTCACCGCGGTGAGCACCACCGACGCGAAGAGGATGACGGCGGCCCTGATGCGGCCGCGCCGGGGTTTGGTTTCGTCGCTTTCGAAGTCGTTCACACGAGACTCCTCGTTTGTCAGGAGATCTACCGATGGGTGGAGAGTGCGAGGTATCACACTCGGACCTCAGTATGGAGAAAAGCTCCACGCGGAGTCAAGCAGGTGAAAATAATTTTCTATGACGAGAGGGGAAAACTTGGGCGACTCGGGCCTTTCAGCCCCTAGTAGGCCAAGCCGGAGCCGAAGCCGAACAGGACCTCATCGGGGTCCTGAGCTGCGAGAACGTCCACAGGAAGCTGCCCTTGCGGCTCGATCTCGCCGCGGATCGCCCGGGCGAGGGACACGAGCGAACCAGTGGTATAGGAGTAGCTCGCCAGGTACGCGTTGACGCCGGAGAGACGCGCGATGTCATAGGGAGTGCCGACAGCGCAGGCGACCACCGGGACTCCGGTGTCTAGGAGGGACTCGACCAGGTCGATCTGCGGCGAGCCGTCGCCGACGCCGAACGTCGCGACCACCACGAGGTCTCGGCCCGCGGCCTCAGCCAGCGCGCCCTCGATCGCCCGCGCGTCCGGCGCCTCGCCGGTCGGGTGTGCGTCGGCGCGCAGCCCGAGGCGGGTGAGCTCCTCGGCGATGGCGGCCGTGGTCTGCTCTCCCCAGCCGGTGACCAGCACCGACGCGCCTTCGACGCCGACAGGGAGCACGCCGTCGTTCTGCAGCAGCGTCACCGCGCGGTCGGCGATGTCATCGGCCGCGGCCCGGTGCTCCTCGGCGCCGACGACCGCGGACACCGCGCCGGTGTCGGTGTACGGGTCCTCGACGATGCCGCGTGCGACCTTGAGCGAGAGCAGCCGCTCCACCGAGGCGTCGATGCGCTCCTCGGTCAACTCCCCCGCCTCGACCGCCGCCAGGACGGCGTCGCGGGCGAGATGGAAGTCCGGCGGCATGAGCAGCAGGTCCGCGCCGGCCCCGAGCGCCATGACCGGGACGCGTTCGTCGCCGTACTCGCTGCGCACGCCCTCCATCTCGAGCGAGTCGGTGACGACGACGCCGGTGAAGCCGAGCCGCTCGCGCAGCAGGCCGGTGAGGATCGGCTCGGACAGCGTCGCGGGCTTGAGCGAGTCGTCGAGCGCCGGGAACTGAATGTGCGCCGACATGACCATGTCCGCGCCGGCCTTGATCGCGGCCTCGAACGGCGGCGCGTCGATCTGGGCCCACTCCTGCTCGGTGTGCGTGATCGCCGGCAGGCCCACATGGCTGTCGACATCGGTGTCGCCGTGACCCGGGAAGTGCTTCGCCGAGGTGGCGACCCCGCCGGACTGGTAGCCGGTCACCTGCGCGGCGGTCAACTCGGCCGTGAGGGCCGGATCCGAGGAGAACGAGCGCACCCCGATGACCGGGTTCGCCGGGTTGACGTTGACGTCGGCGTCGGGCGCGAAGTTCTGGTTCAGGCCCATCGCGCGCAACTCGGTGCCTGCCATCTCGGCGGCCCGCCGAGCGGCCTCGGCGTCGCGCGTCGCGCCCAGCGGCATCGCCCCCGGGAACTGGGTGGCCGGCTCCCCGATGCGGTTGACGACCCCGTACTCCTGGTCGGCGGCGATGAACAGCGGCACGCCGCCGTCGGCGGTCGCGGCCTCTTGGAGGCCGTTGGACAGCGCCGCGATCTGCTCGGGGTCCTGGACGTTGTCCGACCACGTGAAGTAGATGATCCCGCCCGGACGGTACTCGGCGATGAAGTCGGCGGCGTTGTCGGCGCCGAGGTGGTCACGATTGGCGGCCACGGCGTCGGGGTCGTCGGTGTCGGCCGTCGAACCGTGGGCGTAGACCATGAACAGCTGGCCGACCTTCTCTTCCAAGGTCATGGACGCCAGCCGCTCGGTCACGTAGGAGTCGCGCTCGTCGATGGGCTCATCTTGCCCCGCGTCGTCCGCGGGCGCCTCATCGCCCCCTGAACATCCCGCCGCGGCAGTGAGGGCTCCGGCGAGGCCGGAGGCGAGCACGGTCTTACGGCGCAGCTTCGGGGATCGCATCCCGACCAGTGTTCCCGATCGGCGCGGGACATTCAAGCCGGGTGAGAGTGATTCACGATGTGTTCTGCCCGAACGGCTTTCGACCGCCGTGTTCCAGGCGGACGAAAGGCCGTGAAGGAGCTTCATGCCACGGCCGGATCAACCGGGCCCAGGACGTCGAGCTTCGGGAAATAGGTCTTGAATCTCGCAGTGTCGCGGGTGAGCAGGCGGTATCCGCGCACCGCCGCGTGGGCACCGATATAGAAGTCCGGGAGCGGCGCTCGCTTCGCTCCGCCGCGCTGCTTGTATACGGCGAACGCCTTGCCGGCGAGGAAGGCGGCAGCGTACGGAAGTGGCTCCCGCACCACCTCGTCGGGAGGTAGGAGGGTTTCGAGATCTTCGAGCGTCTCAAAGCGCACCGAGATCTCAGCGTAAACAATCGGGTTGGTGCAGATCGGCCCTTCGTCGAACGCTCGCGCCACAGCATCCTCCGACCATTTCCTCCAGTCGGAGCGGGTCCCGAACACGTCGAGCCAGATATTGCTGTCGACAAGAGTCCAGACCGGCTCACTCACCGCGGAGCATCTCCATGAGCTCGTCGGTGGTCTTGTCCATATTCGCGGTGCCCTTGCCTGCGATACGTCGCACCAGGCGCTGCCCGCGGCTCTCCGTAACAGGGACCCGCTTGAGGTAGATTCGGCCGCCTTCGTTCACGAAGTCGAACTCGTCTCCCGGGTGCCAGCCGTGTTCCGCTCGGATCTCCGCTGGAACGGTGACCTGGCCCTTGGAGTTCATCAACATACCCATGTGCGGCACCCTTCCAAGATACGTAATACGCGGTGTCTGATACACAATGCTACCGCCGTCGGCGTGTCGCGCAAAACCCCCGGAGAAACGGCGAAGCCGGGACGGAGCCTCGCTCCGTCCCGGCTTGCAAACCGGTCTAGCCGCCTAGAACTTCAGGCCGTTGTCGCGGGCGGCGTCGGCCAGGGCCGCGATGCGGCCGTGGTACTTCAGTCCGCCGCGGTCGAACACGACCGCTTCGACGCCGGCTTCCTTCGCACGCTCGGCGACGAGCCTGCCGACCTCTTTGGCCTTCGCGGTCTTGTCGCCCTCGGCGCCGCGCAGGCCGGGCTCCACCGTCGACGCGGCGGCCAGCGTGTGGCCCTTCACGTCGTCGATGACCTGGGCCACGATGTGCTTCGAGGAACGGAACACCGCCAGGCGCGGCTGCTCGGCCGTGCCGGTGATCTTCTTGCGGCCACGGAAGTGGCGTCGGTTCTTGCCGATTCGACGGCGCTGGGAGACTGACCCAGACGGGCGACGGCGCTCGAGTTTGCTCGCCATTACTTACCTGCCTTCCCGGCCTTGCGGCGGATGCGCTCGTCGACGTACTTGACGCCCTTGCCCTTGTAGGGCTCCGGCGGACGCAGTCGGCGGATGTTCGACGCGACCTGACCGACCAGCTGCTTGTCGATGCCCTCGACGTGCAGCAGGGTCGGCCTCTCGACCCTGAACGAGATGCCTTCCGGGGCGTCGACCTGGATGGTGTGGGAGAAGCCGAGGCTCATCTCCACGCCCTTGCCCTTGGCCTGCGCCCGGTAACCGGTGCCGTTGATCTCCAGGGACTTGGTGTATCCCTCCGAGACGCCGACGACCATGTTGTTGACGAGGCTGCGCGCCAGGCCGTGGAGGGCCCGGGACTTGCGCTCGTCGTTCGGCCGGGTCACGTTGAGGAACCCGTCCTCGCTCTTCTCGATACCGATGGGCTCGGGCAGCTCGCGGACGAGCTGGCCCTTAGGCCCCTTCACGGTGACCGTCGCGCCGTCGATCGTGACGTCGACGCCGGAGGGCACCGGAATCGGATGCTTCCCAATGCGGGACATGCTTCATACCCTCCCTGACTACCAGACGTAGGCGATGACTTCGCCGCCCACGCCGCGCTTGCGAGCCTGGCGGTCGGTCAGCAGGCCCTGGGACGTGGACACGATGGCCACACCCAGGCCGCCGAGGACTCGCGGCAGCTCAGTGGACTTGGCGTAGACCCGCAGGCCCGGCTTGGAGACGCGGCGGACCCCGGCAAGGGAACGCTCACGATGCTCGCCGAACTTCAGGTCGACGACAAGCTTCTTGCCGACTTTGCCTTCCTCGGGCTCCTCGACACGCCAGTCGGCGATGTAGCCCTCCTGCTTGAGGACCTCCGCGATGGAGGCCTTCATCTTGGAGTGGGGCATGGCCGTGGTGTCGTGGTAAGCCTGGTTGGCGTTCCGCAGACGCGTCAGCATGTCCGCGATCGGGTCGGTCATTGTCATGCTTGTGTTTTACCTTTCTCGCTCCGGTTCCCCCGAGGTGACACGGGGGCCTGTAGCGATCGATATCCAGCTACCAGCTGGCCTTGTGGACGCCTGGCAGCTCGCCGGCGTGGGCCATTTCGCGGACGCACACACGGCAGAGGCCGAACTTGCGGTAGACCGCCTTGGGGCGACCGCACTTCTGGCAGCGGCTGTACGCGCGCACGGCGAACTTCGGCTTGCGCTTCGCCTTCGCGATGAGGGCTTTCTTCGCCATTACTCGTTCTCCTTGAACGGGAAGCCGAGGAGCTTGAGCAGCGCCCGGCCTTCGTCGTCGGTCTTCGCGGTGGTGACCACCGTGATGTCCATGCCGCGCACCCGGTCGATCTTGTCCTGGTCGATCTCGGGGAACACCGCCTGCTCGGTCAGACCGAACGTGTAGTTCCCGTTGCCGTCGAACTGCTGGTCCGACAGGCCGCGGAAGTCACGGATGCGGGGCAGCGCGATCGACAGCAGCCGGTCGAGGAACTCCCACATGCGGTCGCCGCGGAGGGTGACCTTCGCGCCGATCGCCTGGCCCTCGCGCAGCTTGAACTGCGCGATGGACTTCTTGGCGCGGCGCACGATCGGCTTCTGCCCGGTGATCGTCGCCAGGTCCTCAAGCGCACCGTTGATGAGCTTGGAGTCCCGGGCGGCCTCGCCGACACCCATGTTGACCACGATCTTCGTCAGACCGGGGATCTGGTGGATGTTGCCGTACTTGAACTGCTCGGTCAGCTGCGGCCTGATGTCGGACTTGTAGGTCTCCTTCAGGCGCGGAGCGATCTTCTCTGCAACGTCAGTCATTACAGGTCCTTACCCGTCCGCTTCGAGACGCGGACCTTGCGGCCGTCGTCGCCGCGGCGGTATCCCACGCGAGTGGGCTGGTTGTCCGCGTCGAGCACCATCACGTTGGACACGTGGATCGACGCCTCCTGGGTGACGATCCCGCCGGTGCGCGAACCGCGCGCCGTCTGTCCGGCCTTGGTGTGCTTGGTGATCCGGTTGGCACCCTCGACGAGCACGCGCTCGCGGTCGGGGTACGCCTCCAGCACCAGGCCCTCGGCTCCCTTGTCCTTGCCCGCGATGACGCGGACCCGGTCGCCCTTCTTAACCTTCATCTCTTACAACACCTCCGGCGCGAGAGAGATGATCTTCATGTACTGCTTGTCGCGCAGTTCCCGGGCTACGGGTCCGAAGATGCGAGTCCCTCGCGGTTCGCCGTCCTTGACGAGGACGGCGGCGTTCTCGTCGAACTTGATGTACGAGCCGTCCGGGCGGCGGCGCTCCTTGACGGTGCGCACGATGACAGCCTGGACGACATCGCCCTTCTTGACACCGGCACCCGGGATGGCGTCCTTGACGGAGGCCACGATCGTGTCGCCGATACCGGCATAGCGTCGGCCGGAGCCGCCCAACACCCGGATGCACAGGATCTCCCGCGCACCGGTGTTGTCGGCGACCTTCAGCCGCGACTCTTGCTGAATCACGTCCCGATCTCCCTACTTGGCCTTCTCAAGGATCTCGACGACCCGCCAGCGCTTCGTCTTCGACAGCGGCCGGGTCTCCATGATGGAGACGCGGTCGCCGACGCCGCACTGGTTGTTCTCGTCGTGGGCCTTGTACTTCTTGGTGGACCGGAGCACCTTGCCGTACAGCGGGTGCTTCTTGCGGTCCTCGACTTCGACCACAGCGGTCTTGTCCATCTTGTCGCCGACGATGACGCCCTCGAGCACCTTGCGCCGGCCGCGAGTGATTGCTTCCTCGCTCATTCTTCAACCTCCTCCGGCGTGGCGCTGAGGCCCAACCGGCGCTCGTTCATGACGGTGTAGATCCGCGCGATCTCCTTGCGGACCAGGCCGAGCATGTGGTTGTTCTCCAGCTGCCCGGTGGCTCCCCGGACGCGCAGGTTGAACAGCTCTTCCTTCTTGTCCAGGAGTTTCGCCTGGAGCTCCTTGTCGCTGAGCTCGCGGAGCTCACCGGCGTCGATACCAGTAGCCATCACTACTCACCTGCACCTTCACGCGTCACGATGCGGCACTTCATGGGCAGCTTGTGAATAGCGCGCATGAGGGCCTCGTGGGCGATGGTCTCGGTCGGGTACGAGATCTCGAACATCACGCGGCCCGGCTTCACGTTGGCGACCCAGAACTCGGGCGAGCCCTTACCGGAACCCTGACGGGTCTCGGCCGGCTTCTTCGTGATGGCGCGGTCCGGGAAGATGTTGATCCAGACCTTGCCGCCACGCTTGATGTGGCGGGTCATCGCGATACGAGCCGCCTCGATCTGGCGGTTGGTCACGTAGCTGTGCTCCAGCGCCTGGATGCCGTACTCGCCGAACGTCACTCGGGTGCCGCGAGTCGCCTTGCCCTTGCGCTTGGGCGCGTGGGGCTTGCGGTAACCGCGCGGCGGTTTCCGTGGCATGAGCATGTCGCTTAGCCCTCCTGCTTCTTCGTCTCGGCGGTCCCGGCGGGGCCGACCTCGGGGGCCGGCGCGGCCGACTCGCCCGAAGGCTGAGCGCCCTGCGGCGTGCCGGTGTTCGCGGTGCGTCCGCGGTTGCCGCGGCCTCCGCGGGCACGGCCGCCGGGACGTCCGCCCCGGTCACCGCGGTCGCCGCCGGTGTCGCGGCGGCGCTGGACCTGCTCGGCCTGCTCCTTGAGCGTGGCCTCGCCCTTGTAGATCCACACCTTCACGCCGATGCGGCCGAAGGTGGTGTGGGCCTCGAACAGGCCGTAGTCGATGTTCGCGCGGAGCGTGTGCAGCGGGACCTGGCCCTCGCGGTACTGCTCCGAACGGCTCATCTCGGCACCGCCCAGACGGCCGGCGCACTGGACCTTGATGCCCTTGACCGTCGGGTTGCGCATGGCCGACTGAATGGCCTTGCGCATGGCGCGACGGAAGTTGACACGGCTGGCCAGCTGCTCGGCGACGCCCTGGGCGACGAGCTGAGCATCGACGTCGGGGTTCTTGACCTCGATGATGTTCAGCTGGACCTGCTTGCCGGTCAGCTTCTCCAGACGACCGCGCAGCCGGTCCGCCTCGGCGCCTTTACGGCCGATGACGATGCCCGGGCGGGCCGTGTGGATGTCGACGCGGACCCGCTCGCGGGTGCGCTCGATGTCGACCTTGCTGATCCCGGCGCGCTCAAGGCCCTTGGTCATGAGCTGGCGGATCTTCACGTCCTCGCCGACGTAGTCGGCGTATTCCTTGTCGGCGTACCAGCGCGACGTCCAGTCACTGCTGATGCCGAGGCGGTACCCGTGCGGGTGAACCTTTTGACCCATTAGTCGGTCTCCTCCTTCTCAGCGGACTCGTTGGACTTCTCGCTGGTCTCGGCCGGCTTCTCGGCCTTCGGCTCCGCCTTGGCGGCGGCCTTGGGCCGACGGATCGAGCCCGTGTCGACCGGGGCGGCCTGGACGGACTCCACCACCACGGTGATGTGGCTGGTGCGCTTGTTGATCCGGTAGGCGCGGCCGTGGGCGCGGGGGCGGTAGCGACGCATCGTCGGGCCCTCGTCGACCTTGATCTCGGAGATCAAGAGCGACTCCGGGTCGAGGCCAAGGTTGTTCTCCGCGTTGGCCGAAGCCGACGCGATCACCTTGTAGACGATCTCGGCCGCGCCGTAGGGCGCGAACTCGAGGGTCGTCAGTGCCTCGTCCACGGGCAGGCCACGCACGAGGTCGACGACGCGGCGCGCCTTGCGCGGAGCGACGCGGACATACCGCGCCGACGCGCGCGCCTTCGGAGCCTCCTGCTCCAATGTTGCCATCGTTCTAATCCTTCGTTCGTTATCTCGGTGCCCGTGGCCTAACGGCGACGGCTCTTGCGGTCGTCCTTGTCGTGCCCGCGGAACGTGCGGGTCGGCGCGAACTCGCCGAGCTTGTGCCCGACCATGTTCTCGGTGACGTACACCGGAACGTGCTTGCGCCCGTCGTGGACTCCGAAGGTCAGCCCGATGAAATCGGGCGTGATCGTGGAGCGACGCGACCAGGTCTTGATGACGGTCTTCGACTTGGACTCGGTCGCCGCGTCCACCTTCTTCTGCAGGTGGTCGTCGACGAACGGCCCCTTCTTCAGGCTGCGACCCATGATTACCTACCCCGCTTCCGGCTGGCCTTGCGACGACGGACGATGAGCCTGTCGTTCGGGTGTTTCTTCTTCCGGGTGCGACCCTCCGGCTTACCCTGCGGGTTCACCGGGTGACGACCACCGGAGGTCCGGCCCTCGCCACCACCGTGGGGGTGGTCGACCGGGTTCATGACGACACCGCGGACGGTCGGGCGCCAGCCCTTCCACCGCATGCGGCCGGCCTTGCCCCAGTTGATGTTCCCCTGTTCGGCGTTGCCGACCTCGCCAACGGTGGCGCGGCAGGTCGCCTGGACCAGGCGGATCTCGCCGGAGGGCATGCGCAGGTGCGCGTACTTGCCTTCACGTGCGAGCAGCTGGATCGACGCGCCGGCGCTGCGGCCCAGAGCGGCACCGCCGCCGGGCTTGAGCTCCACCGCGTGGACCGTCGTACCGACGGGGATGTGGCGCAGCTCCAGCGAGTTGCCCGGCTTGATGTCGGCCTCGGGGCCGTTCTCGATCCGGTCACCCTGCTTGATGCCCCTGGGGGCCAGGATGTAGCGCTTCTCGCCGTCGGCGTAGTGCAGCAGCGCGATGTTGGCGGTGCGGTTGGGGTCGTACTCGATCTCCGCGACCTTCGCCGGCACGCCGTCCTTGTCGTGGCGACGGAAGTCGATCACGCGGTAACGGCGCTTGTGGCCGCCACCGCGGTGACGGGTCGAGATCTTGCCCGAGTTGTTGCGGCCGCCGGTCTTGGTGATCGGGCGGACGAGCGACTTCTCGGGCGTCGAGCGCGTGATCTCGGCGAAGTCGGAGACGCTGGAACCACGACGCCCGGGCGTCGTCGGCTTGTACTTGCGAATAGCCATATCGGTTTACTCCCTGCGTCCCTACGAGATCTGTCCGCCGAAGATCTCACCGAGACGACCGGGGTCGCCCTCGACGGTGACGATCGCGTGCTTGACGCTCTTGCGCTGTCCCCAGCCGTCACGGGTCCGCTTGCGCTTGCCGTCACGGTTCAGGGTGTTGACGCTCTTGACGTCCACACCGAAGATCTGCTTGATCGCGATCTTGATGTGGCTCTTGTTGGCGCGCGGGTCGACCTCGAAGGTGTACTTGCCCTCACCGAGGAGGGTGTAGGTCTTCTCCGAGATGACCGGCTTGATGATGATGTCGCGCGGGTCGGCGACGGTCACTTCGCTCATGCCGCGACCTCCTGCTCGGTCCGGTCAGCGATGAACGCCTCGAGGGCGGCCTCGCTGAACACGATGTCCTCGTTGTTGAGCACGTCGTAGGTGTTGACCTGGCCCCAGTCGAGGATGTGGACCTCGGGGAGGTTCCGCAGGCTCAGCTGAGCGACGGACTCGTCGCGCGAGAGCACCACGAGCACCTTCGCGGACTCGGTGTTCGCCGCGATGGCCGCCTTGGCGTCCTTGGTCTTCGGGGTGTCCCCGTCGACGAAGGAGCTGACGACGTGCACGTTGCCGCCGCGCACGCGGTCGGTGAGCGCGCCGGCCAGGGCTGCCGCCTTCATCTTCCGCGGGGTGCGCTCGGCGAACGACCGCGGCTTGGGGCCGTGGACGACGCCGCCGCCGGTGAACTGCGGGGCGCGGATCGAGCCCTGACGGGCGCGGCCGGTGCCCTTCTGGCGGTACGGCTTCTTGCCGCCGCCGCGGACCTCGGCGCGGGTCTTGGTGTTCGCCGAGCCGGAGCGCGCGGCAGCGAGCTGCGCGGTCACGACCTGGTGCATGAGCGGGATGTTCGGCTCGACGTCGAAGATCGACGCCGGGAGCTCGATGGTCTTCCCGGTCTCCTTGCCAGCGGCGTCTTTGACTTTGATTTCAAGGCTCATTGCTAGGCCACCTGCTTCACTGCGCTGCGAACGAGCACCAGGCCGTTTTTGGGGCCGGGAACGGCGCCGACGATGAGCAGCAGCCCGCGCTCGGCGTCGACCGCCTGGATGCGCAGGTTCTGCGTCGTGTGGCGCGCGCCGCCCATGCGGCCGGCCATGCGCATGCCCTTGAAGACGCGACCGGGCGTGGCGCAGCCGCCGATCGAACCGGGGGCGCGGTGGACCTTGTGCGTACCGTGGCTGGCGCCGAGGCCGCTGAAGCCGTGACGCTTCATGACGCCGGCGAAGCCCTTGCCCTTGGTGGTGCCGGTGACGTCGACCAGGTCGCCGGCCTCGAAGATCGAGGCGTCGATGGTCTGGCCGAGCTCGTAGTCGGCGGCGTCCGAGGTGCGCAGTTCGACCAGGTGGCGACGCGGAGCGACGCCGGCCTTCTCGAAGTGGCCCTGAATCGGCTTGGTGACGTTCTTGAGTTTGACGTCGCCGAAGCCCAGCTGCACAGCCGAGTAGCCGTCGACGTCCGGTTTACGAATCTGGGAGATGACGTTCGGCCCGGCCTGCACCACAGTGACGGGTACGGCGCGGCCGTTCTCGTCCCAAACCTGGGTCATGCCGAGCTTGGTGCCCAGGATTCCCTTGATCTGCCTGTCCATTGGTGCCCCTACAGCTTGATCTCGATGTCGACGCCGGCCGGCAGGTCGAGGCGCATCAACGAGTCGACCGTCTTCGGGGTCGGGTCGAGGATGTCGATGAGCCGCTTGTGCGTGCGCATCTCGAAGTGCTCGCGCGAGTCCTTGTACTTGTGCGGCGACCGGATAACGCAGAAACGGTTGATCTCAGTCGGCAGCGGCACCGGCCCCGAGATGGCAGCCCCGGTACGGGTGACCGTCTCCACGATCTTGCGGGCCGAGGAGTCCACGACCTCGTGGTCGTAGGCTTTCAGCCTGATGCGGATCTTCTGTCCCGCCATGGTTCCTTACCTAACGTAAATTGGCTGTTGAGACCGCTCCACGCGGTCGGGCGTGTCGCGAGCTTCAGACATACGTGGACACGACAGATCTCGTGTCTTGATGTCTTGGCTCGCCCGCCTGCCCGCCGTGAACGGTCCCTCTCGGCGCCGGTTGGTGCCTACTCGGGCCCGCGGGCCGGGCGTGAGCATCAGTGAGCGTATTGAAGACGCACTGATGCGAACGCAACCTCCCTATTATGCAGGTCCCCGCATTGCCTCGGCAAACCGGGGCGGAGACAGTGGGGCAGGTTACGCGTTCGGAGCAAAAACCGGGGAGACCCTCCTGGGTCTCCCCGGTCGGCGGTCTTACTTGACGACCTTGGTGACTCGGCCCGAGCCGACGGTGCGGCCACCCTCGCGGATCGCGAAGAGGAGACCCTCGTCCATCGCGACCGGCTGGATGAGCTCGACCTTCATGTCGGTGTTGTCACCGGGCATGACCATCTCGGTGCCCTCGGGGAGGGTCACCACACCGGTCACGTCCGTGGTGCGGAAGTAGAACTGCGGGCGGTAGTTGTTGAAGAACGGCGTGTGACGCCCGCCCTCGTCCTTGGACAGGATGTAGACCTGCGCCTCGAACTCGGTGTGCGGGGTGGTGGTGCCGGGCTTCACGACGACCATGCCGCGCTCGACCTCTTCGCGCTTGGTGCCGCGGAGCAGGAGCCCCACGTTCTCACCGGCGCGCGCGTCGTCGAGGGTCTTGCGGAACATCTCGATCGCGGTCACCTTGGTGTTGATCGAGCCTTCCTTGATGCCGGTGATCTCGACGTCCTCGTTCGGGAGCAGGACACCGCGCTCGACGCGGCCGGTCACGACGGTGCCGCGGCCGGTGATCGTGAAGACGTCCTCGACGGGCATGAGGAACGGCTTCTCGGTGTCGCGCTCGGGCTCGGGGATCGACTCGTCGACGGCGGCCATGAGCTCGGCGACCTTCTCGACCCACTTCTCTTCGCCCTCGAGGGCGCCCAGAGCGGAGACCTGAACGACCGGGGCGTCGTCGCCCGGGAAGTTCTGGTCGGACAGCAGCTCGCGGACCTCCATCTCGACGAGCTCGAGGATCTCCTCGTCGTCGACCATGTCGGCCTTGTTGAGCGCCACGACGATGTAAGGCACACCGACCTGGCGGGCGAGCAGCACGTGCTCGCGGGTCTGCGGCATCGGGCCGTCGGCGGCCGACACGACCAGGATCGCGCCGTCCATCTGGGCCGCGCCGGTGATCATGTTCTTGATGTAGTCGGCGTGGCCGGGGCAGTCGACGTGCGCGTAGTGCCGGGTCTCGGTCTGGTACTCGACGTGCGAGATCGAGATCGTGATACCGCGCTGCTTCTCTTCCGGCGCGTTGTCGATCTCGTCGAACGGCGTGTACGGGTTGAGGTCCGGGTGCTTGTCGTGCAGGACCTTGGTGATGGCGGCCGTGAGCGTGGTCTTGCCGTGGTCGACGTGACCGAGCGTGCCGATGTTGACGTGAGGCTTAGTCCGCTCGAACTTTTCCTTAGCCACTTCGTCCTCCTGTGGACTGAATAAATCTGGATTGACTTAACTGACCCATTGCGTCGCGGATGCCCCGCCGGCAACAGGTGGGTTCACGGGTGGGAGGGCAGGCTTGCCCTCCCGGCCCGATTACTCGCCTGTCGCCTTGGCGATGATCTCCTTGGCGACGTTCGCCGGGACTTCGGCGTAGGTGTCGAACTGCATTGAGTAGTTCGCGCGGCCGGCCGTCTTCGACCGGAGGTCTCCGACGTAGCCGAACATCTCCGACAGCGGCACCTGGGCCTTGACCGTCCGGTCGTTGCCCCGCTCGCCCATTTCCTGGACGAGGCCGCGCCGCGAGTTGATGTCGCCGATGACATCGCCCATGTTCTCTTCAGGGCAGATGACCTCGACGGCCATCATCGGCTCGAGCAGTACTGGCTTCGCCCGCTTCGCGGCCTCTTTCAGCACCATCTTGCCTGCGATCTTGAAGGCCATCTCCGAGGAGTCGACCTCGTGGTACTGACCGTCGGTCAGTTCCAGCTTGATGCCCACCAGCGGGTAGCCCGCCAGGACACCGTCCGGCATCGCGTCCTCCGCGCCGGACTTGACCGACGGGATGTACTCGCGCGGGATGCGACCACCGGTGATCTGGTCGTCGAAGGCGAAGGTCTCGCTCTCGTTGGAGTCCATCGGGAGCGGCTCGACGTTGACGATGACCCGCGCGAACTGACCGGAACCACCGGTCTGCTTCTTGTGCAGGTATTCGATCTTCTCGACCCGCTGGGTGATGGTCTCGCGGTAGGCCACCTGCGGCTTGCCGATGTTGGCCTCGACGTTGAACTCCCGCTTCATGCGGTCGACCAGGATGTCGAGGTGCAGTTCGCCCATGCCGGAGATGATCGTCTGGCCGGAGTCCTCGTCGGTCTTGACCCGGAACGTCGGGTCCTCCTCGGCGAGGCGCTGGATCGCGGTGGCCAGCTTGTCCTGGTCGGCCTTCGACTTCGGCTCGATGGCCACGTCGATGACCGGCTCGGGGAAGATCATCGATTCCAGGATGACCTGGCTGTTCGAGTCCGTCAGCGTGTCACCGGTCGTGGTCTGCTTGAGACCCTGGATCGCGATGATGTCGCCGGCCTGCGCCTCCTTGCGCTCCTCGCGCTTGTTGGCGTGCATCTGGTAGATCTTGCCGATGCGCTCCTTGCGGCTCTTGGTCGAGTTCATGACCTGCGTGCCGGTCTCGATCGTGCCCGAGTAGATCCGGGCGTAGGTGAGACGACCAAGGTGCTTGTCGGTCTGGATCTTGAACGCCAGGGCGCTGAAGGGCTCCTCGACGTCCGCGTGACGCTCGGCCGGGGTCTCGTTGTCGAGCAGGGTCCCCTGAATGGCCGGGATGTCCAACGGAGAAGGCAGGTAGTCGACCACCGCGTCCAGCAGCGGCTGCACGCCCTTGTTCTTGAAGGCCGTGCCGCACAGGACCGGGTTGATCTGGTTCGCGATGGTGCCCTTGCGGATCGCGGCCCTGACCTCGGCTGCGGTGATCTCTTCGCCAGAGAGGAACTTCTCGGCGAAGTCGTCGTCGCAGTCGGCGAGGGTCTCCAGGAGCTTCTCGCGGTACTCATCGGCCTGCTCGGCCAGCTCCGCGGGAATCTCCTCAGTCTCGTACTCCTCGCCGAGGCCGGTCTCGCCGCGCCACACCTTCGCGTTCATCTCGACCAGGTCGACGACGCCGATGAAGTCGGCTTCGTTCCCGATCGGCAGCTGAATCACCGCGACGTTGGAGTTCAGGCGCTCGGTCATCATCTCGACGCAGCGGAAGAAGTTGGCTCCGGTGCGGTCGAGCTTGTTGACGAAGCACATGCGCGGAACGCTGTACTTGTCGGCCTGCCGCCAGACGTTCTCGGTCTGGGGTTCCACGCCCGCGACACCGTCGTAGACGGCGATCGCGGAGTCGAGGACGCGCAGGGATCGCTCGACCTCGACGGTGAAGTCGACGTGGCCGGGCGTGTCGATGATCTGGATGATGTGGTCGGACCACTCGCATTTGGTAGCAGCGGAGGTGATGGTGATGCCCCGCTCCTGCTCCTGCTCCATCCAGTCCATGGTGGCGGCGCCGTCGTGGACCTCACCGATCTTGTGCGAGACACCCGTGTAGTACAGGATGCGCTCGGTGGTGGTGGTCTTGCCGGCGTCGATGTGGGCCATGATGCCGATGTTGCGGAGCTTGGCCAGGGCCTCGTTCGCTTTATTAGCCACGATTGCCTTCTCTTGAGGTCACTACCAGCGGTAGTGGGCGAATGCCTTGTTGGAATCGGCCATCTTGTGCGTGTCCTCGCGCTTCTTCACCGCGGCGCCTAGGCCGTTCGAGGCGTCGAGGATCTCGTTGGTCAGCCGCTCGACCATGGTCTTCTCGCGGCGGTCGCGCGAGAAACCGACCAGCCAGCGAAGACCGAGAGTGGTGGCGCGCTGCGGACGGACGTCGACCGGGACCTGGTAGGTCGCGCCGCCGACTCGGCGGGAGCGGACCTCGAGGGTCGGCTTGACGTTGTCCAGGGCGCGCTTGAGGACGACCACGGGATCCTGGTCGGCCTTCTGGCGGCAGTTCTCCAGGGCTTCGTAGACGATGCGCTCGGCGAGGCGGCGCTTGCCGTCCTTGAGGACCTTGTTGATCAGCTGGGTGACGAGCACCGAGTTGTACACCGGGTCAGCAGTCAGCGGCCGACGCGGCGCTGGGCCTTTACGTGGCATGTGTCTACTTCTCCTTCTTCGCGCCGTAGCGGCTGCGCGCCTGCTTGCGGTCGCGGACACCCTGGGTGTCGAGCGCGCCGCGGATGATCTTGTAACGGACACCGGGGAGGTCGCGGACACGACCGCCGCGCACGAGCACGATGGAGTGCTCCTGGAGGTTGTGGCCCACACCAGGGATGTAAGCGGTGACCTCGGTGCCGTTCATGAGCCGGACGCGGGCGACCTTGCGCATGGCCGAGTTCGGCTTCTTGGGCGTGGTGGTGTACACGCGCGTGCAGACCCCGCGGGCCTGCGGGCTGCCCTTCAGCGCGGGCGTCTTGTTCTTGCTGGCCTTGGCCTTGCGGCCTTTGCGGACCAGTTGCTGGATGGTTGGCACTGAGCCGAACCCCTCTCAACGCGTTGACTGGTTGCGTATTCCTGACTGAGCGGCGCCATCTGAAAAGCCTGCTCAGCTGAGCAGGTTCCCGGCCCCCGCGTTCGGGCGTGTCACGTCTCTCCGGACCCATACCGGCCGCTAGGCAAAGTGAACTTCGCCGTTCGGGCAGGTTCAGACGCGTTCGTGAGCGAATCTCTGGCGAGACTGACTATAGGAGTCGATATTCACGAAGCCCCCAGTGCGAGGGTGTGCGTGCCGATGACGCCAGGTGACGCGGCCTAATGAGGGCCTTGCCGCCTTGCAGGCACGCAACCTGGCCTGGCTCTCACGGGGACCGAGCTGCCGGAGTAGACAGGGCCACCATGCCGCTCAAAGCGGTGTCCAGGCGCAAGGGAGAAGCCTACCTAGCCTAACGAACGGCGTCAAAGCCGATTTCGGGCCACAAGACATCCGTGTTCAGAGTCACGGAGGACGGTGGAGCGAAGGGCACTGGCGCGTTGTTCATTCGGTGCGGTAGACACACCGTGGCCTATCTTAGCTCGTGGAACGCCGATGGAACGAGGGGGCCGCCTCGGAGCGGGAGTATCCCGCCTCACGCTCCGAGCAGTGCGGCCGCGATGTCGGGGTTGTAGCTCGTGTCCCCCGCCGAACGGGCGGCGGCGATGGCCCAGACCAGCAGCATCGCGATGACGGCCGCCGCGGCGATCCCGAGCGCGATCCACGCGAGGCGGCGGATGCGCGGCAGTCGGCCGGCGCCGAGGAGGAAGCCTTCCGAGGCGCGGATGTCGGCCTCGGCCTGGCGGGCGAGCATGAGCGCGAGCAGCGCCGGGATCGCGCCGCCGACGAACGGCGAGAAGACGACCGCCAGGACCGCGAGCGTGAACGCGGCAACGACCTTGGTCGACTCCACCGGGTCGGGATCGTCGGGATGCCGGTACCCGTCCCCCTGCTGCGTCTCGATCACGCACCCATCCTATTGCGGTCGCACGCTCCGCGAAGACTGGGGAACATGTCTCCGATGAACGCCGAGCCGACCGAGGAAGGGCTCATAGAGCAAGTACCGGGCCGCCTGAGCGACCTCCGAGGACGCGGAGCTTCGCGACTCGGTCGCCGGCGACGGCCTTGACGGCGAGCGCGCCCGAGACCGTCAGTCGAACACCGAGCATTGGCGGCTCGGACGCTCCGCCGGTTTCTTGTCGGTCGTCACGAGCGGGCAGCCGAGGCGTCCGCCCAAGGCGATGAACGCGGCGTCGTAGGGCCTCGCCCGGGGCCCGGCCGCGAATCGCGGAGGCCGCTTCGACCGAGACATGTTCAGGGGCGTGCCAGTCAGGGTCCTCGGTGAGCGGCATCCTCGCTCGGGAACGTGGCCGAGCGACACGGAGCGCGCAAGGCGAGGGGCCCGCC
>NZ_BAAHCB010000004.1:11553-37442 GCF_054776215.1 Glycomyces tarimensis | reverse complement strand
CCGTCGGGAATCGGCTTGGATGCAGCTTCTAGTAGGTGCCCAGGTCGTAGGAGTCCTCCAGGGACACCGCCGGACCCGTTCCGTAGGAGAATGTCGGCGTCGAGGTGTCCTCGTAGCCGCCCAGGCTGTACACCGCGGCCTTCGCCTCCTCGGTGGGCTCCACCGAGACGTTCCGGTACTTCGCGATGCCCGTACCCGCCGGGATCAGCTTGCCCAGGATCACGTTCTCCTTCAGGCCGACGAGGCTGTCGGACTTGCCGGAGATCGCGGCCTCGGTGAGCACTCGGGTGGTCTCCTGGAAGGAGGCCGCCGAGAGCCACGACTCGGTCGCGAGGCTCGCCTTGGTGATGCCCATCAGCTGCGGACGGCCGGAGGCCGGCTCGCCGCCGTCGGCGATGATCTTGCGGTTGACCTCTTCGAACTCGAGGCGGTCCACCAGCGAACCCGGCAGGAACTCCGAGGTGCCCGAGTCGATGATCGTGATCCGCTTGAGCATCTGGCGGACGATGATCTCGATGTGCTTGTCGTGGATCATCACGCCCTGCGAGCGGTACACGTCCTGGACCTCGCCGACCAGGTGCCGCTGCACCTTCCGCGGGCCCAGCACGCGCAGCAGCTCATGCGGGTCGATGGTGCCCTCGACCAGCTTCTCGCCGACCTCGACGTGCTCGCCGTCGACCGCGCGCAGGCGCAGACGCCTGGGCACCTTGTCGACCACGATCTCCTCGGAACCGTCGTCCGGCGTGATGATGATCTTCCGGCTCTTCTCGGCGTCCTCGATCCGCACGGTGCCGCTCGCCTCGGCGATCGGCGCCTTCCCCTTGGGGATGCGCGCCTCGAAGACCTCCTGCACACGCGGCAGACCCTGCGTGATGTCGTCCCCGGCCACACCGCCGGTGTGGAAGGTCCGCATCGTCAGCTGGGTGCCGGGCTCACCGATCGACTGCGCGGCGATGATGCCCACGGCCTCGCCCAGGTCGACCTTCTCGCCGGTCGGCATGGAACGGCCGTAGCAGGCCGCGCACACGCCCTGTCGCGACTCGCAGGTGAGCACGGAGCGCACCTTGACGGTCGCGACGCCCGCGGCGATGAGCTTCGCGATGTTGTCCGAGTTCAGCGCCGTGTTGCGTTCGAGGACGAGCTTGCCGTCGACCTCAACGTCGTCGCCGAGCGTCCGGGCGTCCACCGCGGTCTCGACCGTGTCGGCCTCCACCAGGCGCCCGTCGATCTCGACGGCCACCGGGTAGTCCAGCGCGCGGTCGGTGCCGCAGTCCTCCTCGCGGATGATGACGTCCTGCGACACGTCCACCAGACGACGGGTCAGGTAACCCGAGTCGGCGGTCCGCAGCGCGGTATCGGCCAAGCCCTTGCGCGAACCGTGCGTGGAGATGAAGTACTCCAGCACCGTCAGGCCCTCGCGCAGCGAGGACTTGATCGGACGCGGGATGATCTCGCCCTTCGGGTTGGCCACCAGGCCGCGCATGCCGGCGATCTGCCGCAGCTGCAGCATGTTGCCTCGCGCCCCGGAGTTGATCATCTGCCACAGCGGGTTGTCGGGCTGGAGGGTGTCGTTCAGGTCCTCCATGACCTCCGCGGTGGCCTTGGTCCAGATCTCGGTCAGCTCGCCGCGGCGCTCCTCGGCCGTCATCAGACCGCGCATGTACTGCTTGTCGATCTTGGCGGAGTCGGCCTCGTACTTCTCGAGGATCTCGGCCTTGTGCGCCGGCTCGATGACGTCCTCGATGCCGATCGTGACACCGGACCAGCCGGCCCACTGGAAGCCCGCGGACTTCAGCGCGTCCAGGCAGGCGCCCAGCTGCACCTTCGAGTAGTGCTCCGACAGGTCGTGGATGATGTCCGAGAGCTGACCCTTGCGGACCTCGTAGTTGATGTACGGGAAGTCCGGCGGCAGGCACTCGTTGAAGAACACCCGGCCCAGCGTCGTCTCGACGATGAGCGGCTGACCCGGCTCCCAGCCCTCGGGGGCCGCCCAGGCCTCGTTCGGACCGTTGTTGACCGAGGTGACCTCGTCGAGACGGATCTTGATGGGCGCCTGGAGGTTCAGCTCGCGACGGTCGTAGGCCATGATGGCCTCGCCGACGTCGGAGAACGCGCGGCCCTCGCCCGGCAGACCGTCCTTGCCGTGCGTCAGGTAGTACAGGCCGATGATCTGGTCCTGCGTGGGCAGGGCCACCGGCTTGCCGTCGGACGGCTTGAGGATGTTGTTCGACGCCAGCATCAGGATGCGGGCCTCGGCCTGGGCCTCGGCCGACAGCGGCACGTGGACCGCCATCTGGTCGCCGTCGAAGTCGGCGTTGAACGCGGTGCACACCAGCGGGTGCAACTGGATGGCCTTGCCCTCGACCAGCTGCGGCTCGAACGCCTGAATGCCGAGGCGGTGCAGTGTCGGCGCGCGGTTGAGCAGCACCGGGTGCTCGGAGATGACCTCTTCGAGCACGTCCCACACCACCGGACGGGCGCGTTCGACCATCCGCTTGGCGGACTTGATGTTCTGCGCGTGGTTGAGATCGACCAGGCGCTTCATCACGAACGGCTTGAAGAGCTCCAGCGCCATCTGCTTGGGCAGACCGCACTGGTGCAGCTTCAGGCGCGGACCGACCACGATGACCGAACGGCCCGAGTAGTCGACGCGCTTGCCCAGCAGGTTCTGGCGGAACCGGCCCTGCTTGCCCTTGAGCATGTCGGACAGGCTCTTGAGCGGGCGGTTGCCCGGACCAGTGACCGGACGGCCGCGACGACCGTTGTCGAACAGCGCGTCCACCGACTCCTGCAGCATCCGCTTCTCGTTGGCGACGATGATCTCGGGCGCGCCCAGATCCATCAGCCGCTTGAGGCGGTTGTTGCGGTTGATGACCCGGCGGTACAGGTCGTTCAGGTCCGAGGTGGCGAAGCGGCCGCCGTCGAGCTGCACCATCGGGCGCAGTTCCGGCGGGATCACCGGCACGCAGTCGAGCACCATGCCCAGCGGCGAGTTGCCGGTGGACTGGAAGGCCGCGACGACCTTCAGGCGCTTGAGGGCGCGCAGCTTCTTCTGCCCCTTGCCGGTCGCGATGATCTCGCGGAGCAGGTCGGCCTCGGCGTCGAGGTCGAGGTGCTCGAGCAGGTTCTTGATGGCCTCGGCGCCCATGCCGCCCTGGAAGTACTCGCCGAAGCGCTGCTGGAGCTCCCGGTAGAGCATCTCGTCACCGATGAGCTGGCGCACTTCGAGCTTCCGGAAGGTGTCCATGACCTCGTCGAGGCGGTCGATCTCCCGCTGGGCCTTGTCGCGGATCTGGCGCATCTCGCGCTCCCCGCCGTCCTTGACCTTGCGGCGGACGTCGGCGCGGGCGCCTTCGGCCTCCAGCTCGGACAGGTCGGCCTCGAGCTTCGAGGCGCGGTCCTCGATCGCGGCGTCGCGCTGCTGCTCGAGCGTGCGCTTCTCGGCGACGATCTCGTTCTCCAGCGTCGGGATGTCCCGCTGACGAGCCTCGTCGTCGACGCCGGTGATGACGTAGGCGGCGAAGTAGATGACCTTCTCCAGGTCCTTCGGCGCAAGGTCCAGCAGATAGCCGAGGCGGGAGGGAACGCCCTTGAAGTACCAGATGTGCGTGACCGGGGCGGCCAGCTCGATGTGGCCCATCCGCTCGCGGCGGACCTTCGAACGGGTCACCTCGACGCCGCAGCGCTCACAGATGATGCCCTTGAAGCGGATGCGCTTGTACTTGCCGCAGTAGCACTCCCAGTCCCGGGTGGGGCCGAAGATCTTCTCGCAGAACAGGCCGTCCTTCTCGGGCTTGAGGGTGCGGTAGTTGATGGTCTCCGGCTTCTTGACCTCACCGTGCGACCACTGCCGGATGTCCTCGGCGGTGGCGAGGCCGATCTTCAACTTGTCGAAGAAGTTGACGTCGAGCACTGAACTCTTCCCTTGTCCCTGATTACTCAGATGTTGCTGTAAGGATTGGATGAGACGTTGGCGGGGGCGCGCTCGGTGCGAAACCGCTGCGGGCGCGCCCCTCACTCGACGTCAGGCGCTTTCGAAATCGACGCTGTTGGGTTCCTCGTGGGACAGGTCGATCCCGAGCTCCTCGGCCGCCCGGAACACCTCGTCGTCGGTCTCGGTCATCTGGATGGCCTGCCCGTCGGCGGACAGCACCTCCACATTGAGACACAGCGACTGGAGCTCCTTGAGCAGCACCTTGAACGACTCCGGAATGCCCGGCTCGGGGACGTTCTCGCCCTTGACGATGGCCTCGTAGACCTTCACGCGGCCGACCACGTCGTCGGACTTGATCGTCAGCAGCTCCTGCAGCGCGTAGGCCGCGCCGTAGGCCTGCATGGCCCAGCACTCCATCTCACCGAAGCGCTGGCCGCCGAACTGGGCCTTGCCGCCGAGCGGCTGCTGGGTGATCATCGAGTACGGACCGGTCGAGCGGGCGTGGATCTTGTCGTCCACCATGTGGTTCAGCTTCAGGATGTACATGTAGCCCACGCTGATCGGGTCCGGGAACGGCTCGCCGGTGCGCCCGTCGAACAGCCGCGCCTTGCCCGTGGGGGCGACCATGCGGTCGCCGTCGCGGTTCGGCAGGGCGTTCGCGAGCACGCCTTGGACCTCGTCCGGGTGGGCGCCGTCGAACACCGGCGTCCCGACCTTGGAGTCGGCCGGCGCCTCGTCGGCGCCGATGTCCCGCAGGGCCTGCTGCCACGCCTCGTCGAAGCCCTCGAGCTTCCAACCGGACTTGGCGGCCCAGCCCAAGTGGACCTCGAGCACCTGGCCGATGTTCATACGGCCCGGCACACCCATCGGGTTGAGCAGGATGTCGATCGGCGTGCCGTCGGGCAGGAACGGCATGTCCTCCTGCGGCACGACCTTCGAGATGACGCCCTTGTTGCCGTGTCGGCCGGCGAGCTTGTCGCCCACGCCGATCTTGCGCTTCTGCGCGATGTAGACGCGGACCAGCTCGTTGACGCCCGGGGACAGCTCGTCGCCGTCCTCGCGGCTGAAGGTCCGGACGCCGATGACGGTGCCGGCCTCGCCGTGCGGGACCTTGAGCGAGGTGTCGCGGACTTCGCGGGCCTTCTCGCCGAAGATCGCGCGCAGCAGCCGCTCCTCCGGGGTCAGCTCGGTCTCGCCCTTGGGCGTGACCTTGCCGACCAGGATGTCGCCGTCCTCGACCTCGGCACCGATGCGGATGATGCCGCGGTCGTCCAGGTCGGAGAGCATCTCCTCGCCCACGTTCGGGATGTCCCGGGTGATCTCCTCGGGGCCCAGCTTCGTGTCGCGGGCGTCGACCTCGTGCTCGTCGATGTGGATCGAGGTGAGCACGTCGTTCTCGACCAGGCGCGAGGACAGGATGATCGCGTCCTCGAAGTTCTGGCCCTCCCACGAGGTGAAGGCGACGAGCAGGTTCTTGCCGAGGGCCATCTCGCCCTTCTCGGTCGAGGGCCCGTCGGCGATCGGCTGTCCGGCCTCGACTCGTGTGCCCTCGGTCACCAGCGGCACCTGGTTGATGCACGAGCCCGCGTTGGAACGGCGGAACTTGTGCAGCAGGTAGGTGCGGCGCATGCCGTCGTCCTGCGCGATGGTGATGTAGTCGGCGCTGGCGTCCTCGACGAGGCCGTCGGCCTCGGCGACGACGACGTCGCCGGCGTCCACCGCCGCGCGGAACTCCATCCCGGTGCCGACCAGCGGCGACTCGGTCTTGATGAGCGGCACGGCCTGGCGCTGCATGTTCGCGCCCATGAGGGCGCGGTTGGCGTCGTCGTGCTCGAGGAACGGCACCAGTGCGGTGGCGACCGAGGTCATCTGGCGCGGCGAGACGTCCATGTAGTCGATCTCTTTGCCGGGGATCAGCTCGGCCTCGCCGCCGCGGCCGCGGGCGAGGACCTGGGCGTCGGTGAAGGTGCCGTCCAGGTTCAGCTTCGCGTTGGCCTGGGCGATGACGAACTTGTCCTCTTCATCGGCCGTCAGGTACTCGATCTCGTCCGTGGCGCGGCCGTCGACGACCTTGCGGTACGGCGTCTCGATGAAGCCGAACGGGTTCACCCGCGCGAAGGTCGACATGGCGCCGATGAGGCCGATGTTCGGGCCTTCCGGCGTCTCGATCGGACACATGCGACCGTAGTGCGACGGGTGGACGTCTCGGACGTCCATCGCGGCGCGGTCGCGCGACAGGCCGCCCGGGCCGAGCGCCGAGAGGCGGCGGCGGTGGGTCAGACCCGCGATCGGGTTGACCTGGTCCATGAACTGCGACAGCTGGGAGGTTCCGAAGAACTCCTTGATCGCGGCCACGACCGGGCGGATGTTGATGAGCGTCTGCGGCGTGATCGCCTCGACGTCCTGCGTGGTCATGCGCTCGCGGACGACGCGCTCCATGCGCGACAGGCCCACCCGGATCTGGTTCTGGATGAGCTCGCCGACGGTGCGCAGGCGACGATTGCCGAAGTGGTCGATGTCGTCGGCGTGGTAGCCGGGCTCGGCCGAGTGCAGGCGCAGCATGTACTCGATCGTGGCGGCCAGGTCGTCCTCGGTGAGCACGCCGGTGCTGATCGGCGAGTCGAGGTCGAACTTCTTGTTGACCTTGTAGCGGCCGACCTTGGCCAGGTCGTAGCGCTTCGGGTTGAAGAACAGGTTCTCCAGCAGCGTCTGCGCGTTGTCCTTGGTCGGCGGCTCGCCGGGACGGAGCTTGCGGTAGATGTCGAGCAGCGCCTCGTCCTGGGAGTTGATGGTGTCCTTCTCCAAGGTGGCCATCATCAGCTCGGACCAGCCGAACCGCTCGCGGATCCGGTCGGCGTCCCAGCCGATGGCCTTGAGCAGCACGGTGACGGCCTGGCGGCGCTTGCGGTCGACGCGGACGCCGACGGTCTCGCGCTTGTCGACGTCGAACTCGAGCCAGGCGCCGCGGCCGGGAATGACCTTGGCGCTGGTCAGGTCGCGGTCGGAGGTCTTGTCGGGCTGCTTGTCGAAGTAGACGCCGGGCGAGCGGACCAGCTGGCTGACCACGACGCGCTCGGTCCCGTTGATGATGAACGTCCCCTTGGGGGTCATCATCGGGAAGTCGCCCATGAACACCGTCTGGCTCTTGATCTCGCCGGTGGTGTGGTTGATGAACTCCGCCGTGACGAACAGCGGAGCGCAGTAGGTGAGGTCCTTCTCGCGGCACTCCTCGATCGGGGCCTTGACCTCGTCGAATCGCGGGTTGGAGAAGGACAGGCTCATGGTGCCCGAGAAGTCTTCGATCGGGCTGATCTCTTCGAGGATCTCGTCCAGACCGCACTTGGCGCCCTCACCGACACGGCCCTTGTGGGCGTCATTGCCGATGAGCCAGTCGAAGGAGTTCGTCTGGAGCGCGAGTAGGTTCGGGACTTCCAGTTTTTCTTCGATCCTGCCGAACGAGGTCCGGCTGGGTGCGTGCTTGCTCTTGCTGGAGCTGGTCTTGCCAGTGCGGGAAGCTGCCAAGATTCGTCCTTCCGAGGACCTGAGTGTTACGACGGCCGGCGCATGCCAGGGTCACGACGAGAGCGGGACGGACGAGGACAGCCGGAGGCAGGCATCGGAAAATGTGCCCTTGTCGAGCACTGGTGCTCGAGTGATCGAGCGTCGATGACCTGGATTCCCCACCGTCCGCGTTCCTCACCGCGTCAAGAAGGCGTGAAGGAGGCAGCGCAAATTAAAAGCTTAGTGTAAGCTTCGGCAACTGTCAACTCCCCGCGGGGTCAGCGGGGTAAGTGGTGACGACGATCTCTCCGGCTGCCGAGGCTCCTCCCGACTCAGGGTCGTATCCCGCCGGGCCGCTGGGGCCCGGTCCTGTCGGCGCTCCGCTGCTGGCACGGTGCCGACGGCGGTTCCCCGGGGCTTCCGGGTCCAAGCGCGGCCGCGCGGGCAGACGTTGCGCACGCCACGTCGTGGCGCTTGAGCCCCTAGTTTGCAGGATCGAGTCACACTTCGTCAAGTCAAGCGTCTAATGCGTTGCGGTGCGTTCTTTCGCGGCGGGGCTCACAGGCCGCAATGGACTCGCGCGCTCCGGCTCGTGCGGGGAATGGAAAGGCCCAGCGCGGTCGGGATCGCGCCGGCATGGCTTGGATCAGTGCCGGCCCGTCCCGATCCGCCCGCTCATGCCACCTGCCGGTGACTCGGCTCCGCGGGCGGAGGAACTCGCGTCGCGCCCTCGAACGGCGCGAGTCCCATGCGCTGGGTCGGCGATGGAGTAACCCTCACGGGAGGCTTCAAACATGCGCGCGGGCGCGCCGAGCCGTCCCCTCCACGGCTCGGCGGCACCACTGGGTTCGCTCGCGGGGCCGTGCCCGCGCACGGCCCGGCGAGGTTCGCGAGCCGCTGCGAGGACCCGCGGGCGCGGGCGCCTGGGCAGACACCCGGGCGGAGGACCAGACGCCGCTGCGTCGCCAAATGCCTGTCGGCGCCTGGTCTTTCCGTACACCGGACCGGTCGACGGTCCGCGGCGTCGCCCCAGCGCCGCCGCGGACCGGAACGCTCCGCACCGTCGGCGGCGCCGAAGCGCCGCCTCGCTCAGTACAACGAGCCTCCCCCGCGAAGGTGACGGGAGCTCGGACGAAGATTTCGTACGGCGCGGGTCCGGGCCGCGCCCCCACGCGGCCCGGACGTCGGGTCAGGAGTCGATCATGTCCTGGGCCTTCTCGAGGGAGGCCTTCAGGTCCTCCTGGTAGGCGAACATCTCCTCTTCGATGGCGAGGTAGTGCTCGAGCTCGGCTTCTTCCCAGGCCTGCTTGGCGGCCTCGCCGTAGCCGGTGGATTCGCCGCACTCGACGAAGGCCACGGCCATCTCGATCTCCCAGGCCTTCTTGCCTTCGAAATCGGACGGGAGGTCAGAGGGGGCTTCGGGGACCTCGGGCTCGTCTCCGGCGCCGGACCGGGCGACGCCCGATGCACCGTCCTCTTCGAAATAGACCGGCTCGAAGAACTGCCAGATCGGCAGGCCGCCGTACTCGTCGAACTCCCAGCCGCCATAGCCGGCCTCGGCGATGCAGTCGAGGAAGTCGTATTCCTGGTCCTGGACGGCGGCGCGGTAGTTGAGCGTCATCTCCTCCCAGTCCTGCTCGCTTTCGGGATAGGCCGGGCGCCACTCCCAGTAGGAGTAGGTCTCGCCTTCGACCTCGTCGTCAGTCACCTGACGCGGTTCGCCGTAGAGGGCCTCGATCATCTCGAGCTTGCATCCGCCGGGTTTGGGCTCGTCATAGGACTCCGATTCGAGATCGATCTCGCCTTCCTCGGCGTTCTCGGCCAGCTCCTCATCGGTGAGTTCGCCCTCGTCGCCCTCCTCGCCCTCGGGGTCGAGCGCCCACGAGTAGTATTCCTGCGCGTACGCCTCGCCGTAGTAGGCGGTGTACCAGTCGAACTGCTCTTCGGGAGAGAGGGCCTCGAACTCGGAGTTGTCGACGTCGGGCTGGTTCATGCCCTCCTCGTCGCCCCACCGCTCTTCCTGGTACTCCTCGGCCTCGTCGGATTCCCAGGCCTCCTCGGCGTTGGACCACTGGCCGAAGCCCCACTTCGCTGCCATGTCGGGCTCGGGCAGGAACTCCTCGTACGGGTAGTACATGGTGAGGCTTTCCTGCTCCTCGGGCTCCCACGTCTGCATCTCCCACTGGTCGTGGACCGTGTGCCCCTGATCCGCCAGGCATTGCTGGACGATGCGGTACTCGGCAGCGGTGAGCTCGGCGTCGAGGCGGTAGCTCTCGTTGAGCATCTCGACCAGACGGGTCTCGTCGTCGGCCTCCTCCGATTCGCCCCCGAACACGCCGCAGGCGGCCGTGGCCCCCAACGCGGTGGCGGCCAGAAGCGCCCCTGCCGCTCGCTTCCCTTGTCTCATCTCGGGCTTCCCTCCGGGTTCGTCACGTCCGGACTTCGGGACGTGTGCAGTGGAGACGTGACGAGCGGTCGATTTCGTTGCAGGGGCACCCGCGTCGTTACATATCCGATATCTACGGGTTCATGTCGTCATGTGGCCGTCGGCCTCGGCGAGGGCCTCCTCGACGTCGTCCCGCCACGCGTACAGCTCGGCCTCGACGGCGCTGTAGGCCTCGTAGTGCAGCCGGTCCCAGGCAACCGCGGCCGCCTCGCGGTAGCCGGAGGTGTCGGCGCACGCGGCGAAGTCGACGGCCATGGCGGTCTCGGCGGCCTTCATGCCTTCGAAGTCGGCGGGGAGGTCGGCGGGGAGGTCGGCGGGGAGGGCCGGGACGTCCGCTTCGACCGGTTCGGTGCCGAAGTAGGCCTGCTGCCAGTAGGGCCAGACGGGGAGTTCGCCGTGCTGGTCGAATCGCCAGCCGGCGAGGCCTCGGTCGCTCAGGCAGCCGGTCATGGCGCTCTGGGCGTCGGCGAGGACCCCGTGCCACTGGGGGATCATCGCGGCCGTGTCGAAGTCGTACTCGCTGATCGGGGCCACGGGTCTCCAGAACCAGGGGTCGACGGCCGCTGCGTTCGGGGAGGAGGCGGCCTGCGGCCGCGGATCGCCGTAGACGGCCTCGATCATCTCCAGCAGGCACCCGCCGGGTGCGGGTGTGCCGGCTTGGAGGCGGCCGCCCGCGGCGCTCTCGAGGAGTTCCCGGAGCTCGGCCTCGGGGAGGTAGTCCGCGGCGTGGTAGGCCTGCGCCCATGCCTCGCCGCCGTAGGCGACGTACCACTCGCGCCGCTCCTCGTGGCGCAGCGCCTCGAACGCGGCGTTGTCGACCGTCCCGCGTTCGCCTCCGCCGTGGAACTCGGCGGCGTCGGCGCCTCCGGCCTCGGGCGATGCGGCCCAGATGCCGAAGCCCCAGCGTTCGGCGGACTCGCGGTCGGGCAGCCACTCGTCGAAGGGGTAGTGGTCGACATCGGTGTCGAACTCGATCAGCGTCCACTCGTCGTGGACGAGGTGGCCGGCGTCTTCGAGGCAGTCGGTGATGATCCGGTTCTCGGCGTTCTGCAACGCGGTCTCGCGCTCGCGGGTCTCATTGACGAGCCCGGCGAGTTCGACGGCCGCTTCGATGTCGGCCGGGGCGCCCGCGTCGGTATCGTGGCGGCCCTGGCCGCAGGCCGCGCTCGCGGCGATCGCGGCGCCGGCGAGCAACGCCGCGGCGGCCTTGGAGCGCCGTCCCATCTGGTCTCCCTCCTGGATGGATCGCCGCAGCCGATACGCGCCGAGCGGGGCGGCGCCGTCCTCCATTCGGGTCCGGGAGAAAAGCCCGGGCCGCGCCCCATCTGCGCGACCCGGGCCGTACCCCGATTCATTTGGTCTCCGGCGCCTTCGGCGGCTCGTTCTCCCTGCGTCGGTGGGTGTCTATGGATGAGGACGCGATCGGGGCCCCGAAGCGTTGCAAGCGGGCTCGAGGAATTTATCCTTTGTGGTCATCGCCACTGCCGGGACGGTGGTCGGGCACGAAGAACGGGGCCGCTCCGCCCGCATGGTGATGCTTGCGGCGGTGCGACCCCGTCCGTACAGGGCTGGGAGGCCCCTACAACGGTCGCTGAGCGCGTCGCTTACTTGAGCGACACGGTGGCGCCGGCGCCCTCGAGGGCTTCCTTCGCCTTCTCGGCGTCGTCCTTGTTCGCGCCTTCGAGAACGGCCTTGGGAGCGCCTTCGACGAGCTCCTTGGCTTCCTTCAGGCCGAGGCTGGTGATGCCGCGGACTTCCTTGATGACCTTGATCTTCGACTCACCGGCCGCCTCGAGGACGACGTCGAAGGTGTCCTTCTCGACGGCGGCCTCGCCACCGGCGGCCGGAGCACCGGCAGCGGCGACGGCGACGGGAGCGGCGGCGGTGACGTCGAACTCTTCCTCGAACGCCTTCACGAACTCGGAGACCTCGAGGAGCGTCATCTCCTTGAAAGCGTCGAGCAGCTCTTCAGTGGACAGCTTAGCCATGGTGTTCCTTTCTAAAGTCTCTGACCAGCGGAGTTACTCTCCACCGGCCGATTTCTTGTCTTGCAGAGCCGCGCCGAGGCGAGCCACCTTCGCCGCGGAGGCGGCGAGGACGGCGGCGGTCTGCTGCGCGTTGGCCTTGAGCGCACCTGCCAGCTTCGCGAGCAGCACTTCGCGCGACTCGAGGTCGGCGAGCCGGGTGATCTCATCGACGGAGAGGGACTTGCCCTCCATGTATCCGCCCTTGATCACCAGGGCTTCGTGGTCCTTGGCGAAGTTGCGCAGACCCTTCGCGGCCTCGACCGGGTCGCCTTCGATGAAGGTGATCGCGGTGGGACCGGTGAAGAGGTCGTCCAGAACGGTGACACCGGCCTGGTTCGCGGCGCGCTTGGCGAGGGTGTTCTTCGCGATGCGGTATCGCGCCCCCTCGCCGAGGGAACGCCGGAGCTCCTGGAGTTCGTCGACGGTCAGACCGCGGTACTCGGTGAGCACGGCGGCCGACGAGTTCGAGAACCTGTCGGTGAGCTCGGCGATGGCGGCTTGCTTGTCCGCCGGGTATTCCCTTTCAGCCATGTTTCCCTCCTTTCTCGGCTGATCAATCCTCAACCGTCACGGAGGCGACAAAAAAAGGCGCCCTCTCAGGGACGCCTCAGCAGATTCGACACCATGGTCGTTTCGAGTCGCCCTACGTTGGTCCCGGGTGGTTTACAACCGCGCATGGCGGTGACCGACGGTCTTCGGGTTGTGGAAAACCAGGCAAGCTTAGCAGGGGAAATGAAAGGGCCCCGGCGCAGGAGGCTGCACCGGGGCCACGTCACACTCGTCTTATCGGGCGGCCTTCACGGCCGCCGGGTCGACCGGGATGCCAGGCCCCATCGTGGTGGTCAGCGTGACCTTCTTGACGTACACGCCCTTGGAGCTGGCCGGCTTCAGCCGCTGCACCTCTTCGAGGGCGGCGGCGTAGTTCTCGGCGAGCTGCTCGGCCGAGAAGCTGGTCTTCCCGACGATCAGGTGCAGGTTGGCGTGCTTGTCGACGCGGAAGGAGATCTTCCCGCCCTTGATCTCGGTGACCGCCTTGGCGACGTCCGGGGTGACCGTGCCCGTCTTCGGGTTCGGCATCAGGCCGCGCGGGCCCAGGATCCGCGCGATCCGGCCGATCTTGGCCATCTGGTCGGGCGTGGCGACGGCGGCGTCGAAGTCGAGCCAGCCGTCGGAGATCCGCTTGACGAGCTCGTCGGAGCCGACCTCGTCGGCGCCGGCCTCCAGGGCCGCCTCGGCCTTGTCGCCTTCGGCGAAGGCGATGACGCGGACGGTCTTGCCGGTGCCGTGCGGCAGGGAGACGGTGCCGCGGACGAGCTGGTCGGCCTGGCGCGGGTCGACACCGAGGCGCATGGCGACCTCAACGGTGGCGTCGAACTTCGCCGGCGAGGTCTCCTTGGCGAGCTCGGCGGCCTGCGTCGGCGTGTAGAGCTGCGAGCGGTCGACCTTCTTGGAAACGTCGGAGTACTTCTTGCTGCGCTTCATGTTCCATCCTTCGGATGTCGTGGTGAGGACGAGCGCTCGCCCTTCCACAGGGTCGGTTTATTCGACGGTGATGCCCATGGAGCGGGCGGTGCCGGCGACGATCTTCGCTGCGGCGTCGAGGTCGTTGGCGTTGAGGTCGGGGAGCTTCTTCTCCGCGATCTCGCGAACCTGGTCCTGGGTGACCTTGCCGACCTTGTTGCGGTGCGGCTCACCCGAGCCCTTGTTGACACCGGCCGCCTTGAGCAGCAGCTTGGCCGCGGGCGGGGTCTTGAGGACGAACGTGAACGAACGGTCCTCGTACACCGTGATCTCAGCGGGGACGACTTCGCCGCGCTGCGCTTCGGTGGCCGCGTTGTAGGCCTTGCAGAACTCCATGATGTTGACGCCGTGCTGGCCGAGGGCGGGACCCACCGGCGGAGCCGGAGTGGCCTGGCCACCCGCGAGTTCCAGCTTGAACGTCACAACGGCCTTCTTGTTGGGAGCCATCGTGTCCTTCTCTTCCTGGGCTAATCTGCAGCTCGCAAGCTTCGCTGCGACTGGCTGTCACGGGGCGAGGTGCCCCGTCCTTGAATGCGCGCGCCTGCCACCAGCAGACACGCAACTTTTCTAGGGTACCGTGCGCACAGCCGCGAACGGCAATGGCACGTTGGAGCTGTAACCGACTCAACTGCGAGCCGGGTTACAGCTTGGAGACCTGGTTGAAGTTCAGTTCGACCGGGGTCTCGCGACCGAAGATCGAGACGAGCACCTTGAGCTTCTGCTGCTCGGCGTTGATCTCGGAGATCGTGGCCGGCATCGAGGCGAAGGCGCCGTCGACGACGGTGACCGACTCGCCTTCGGTGAAGTCGACCTTGATGTCGGACTCGGACGAGGCGGATTCATCGGCGGTGGCCTCGGTGGCGGGCTTCTGCTCCGGCGGCAGCAGCCACTGGATGACCTCGTCGAGCGGCAGCGGGCTCGGCCGGTCGGTGCGGTCGACCACGCCGACGAAGCCGGTCACGCCCGGCGTGTTGCGCACGACCGAGTAGGACTCCGGCGTCATCTCCATGCGGACCAGCACGTAGCTGGGGAAGACCTTCGCCTCGACCTTGGACCGCTTGCCGTTCTTGATCTCGACTTCGGTGTGGGTCGGGACCTCGATCTGGTAGATGTAGTCCTCCATGTCGAAGGACTGGATCCGGTTCTCGAGGTTCGAACGGACTCGGTTCTCGAAGCCGGCGTAGGAGTGCAGCACGTACCACTCGCCGGGCGCGAAGCGCAGCTTGGCGCGCAGGGCCTCGGCCGGGTCGACCTCGGGCTCGCCGCTCTCGGCGGTCTCGGTCTCGACGGCCTCGAGGTCGGGCTCCTCGTCGGCGTTCGTGCCTTTCGCCGCGGCAGCCTTGGCCTCAGCTTCGATCTTGAAGGCTTCGTCGAACTCAGACACGCTTCGCTCTCATTCCGGCTCTTCCCCGCTGTGCCGCGGGGATCGACATTTCTCTCTTGGCTGCGGTGCACTCTCCGCCAAATCACGTCGTCGCGAGCGTCGACGCGGGTGCATATGTGCGGCTCCGCAGGCATCGCCGCGGCTCCTTAACAGGCACGCGCCGGCAGAGCCGGCGCGCGTTATATCCCTAGGGTAGCCGGTTGTCCCGACGAGACACCTCAGGCACCTCGGAACAGGCGCAGGTCACGTGTTGGGCCCGGAGCTACGAGTCAGCCCCGAAGGCGCGGCTGACCAGGTCGCCGAAGAGCAGGTCGATGCCGCCGATGAAGGACATCATGACCGCCACGAAGACCAGGACGACGATGCTGTAGGTGATCAGCTGGCGCCGGGTGGGGTAGACGACCTTGCGGAGCTGCTCGACGACTTCGCGCAGGAACCGGCCGAGCTTCTTGAAGGGGTTGCGCTCGGACTTCCCTTCGCCGCGCTTGGGCGTGGGACGATCTTTGCCCGCGGTCGTGTCGGAGCGGCTGGTGTCGTCGGCCACGTCGGCTTCCTCCAGGGTTCAGCGGTTCGTTCGGTGCGGCGTCCGCGTGGGGCATTCAGAATCGCAGCATACCGCACGAAGCGACGGGGGTGTCATTCCGCGGTGCCACCCGGGGCCCCCGGATCGGGGCCGGTGATGCGGGAGCGCTCGAACAGCTCCTTGCGGCGGGTCTCCCAGCGTTCGCGCATGCCGCGGAACTCGTTGATGGAGAACTCCATGTAGGCGGCGGTCTGGACGAGGCGGTCGCGTCCGGGGCCTTGGGGCAGCGTGCGGACTCCTTCGATGGCGACGTCGTGGTACCGCTCGAGGAGGGGGATGCGATCGAGCATGATCGATCCCCAGATGTCGTCCTCGTTGAGCTGGTACACGTCGGCTCGGGTGTCGGGGCGGCGGCCCTTGATGAGCAGGCCCATGGTCGACAGCTCGCGGACGGCGCCGGAGATGGCGGCGAGGCTCACCCGCAGGCCTTCGGCGAGTTCGGCGGCGGTATAGGTGACCGCGTCGTCGGCCAGGATGTAGCTGAACACGCGGGCCGACATGCGCTGCAAGCCGCTCGCGATGAGGATCTCGGAGAAGCGCTCGACGTAGTCCAGCAGCTCGGCGCGTTCGTGTACACGGTCGGGCATGGTGCTCCCCCTTGTCAGCGGCCTCAATCCTATGCCCCTAGATCATACATTTTACAAATTTATGAAAACTGTGATAGCTTTCTGCGATGACTCCTGTCATCCACACCGAGAAACTGGTCAAGCGCTTCGGTCACGTGACCGCGCTCGACGGGCTCGACCTCGAAGTGGCCGAGGGCCAGACGCACGGCTTCCTCGGCCCGAACGGGTCCGGCAAGTCCACCACCATCCGCGTCCTGCTCGGGATGCTCAGGGCCGACGGCGGTTCCGCGAAGCTCTTCGGGGCCGATCCGTGGAACGACGCCGCCGAGCTCCACCGCCGACTCGCCTACGTGCCCGGCGACGTCGCCCTCTGGCCCGGCCTCACCGGCGGCGAGACCATCGACGTGCTCGGGCGCCTGCGCGGCGGGATCGACAAGCGCAAACGCGACGAGCTGCTCGAACGATTCGACCTCGACCCGCGCAAGAAGGGCCGCTCCTACTCCAAGGGCAACCGGCAGAAGGTCGCGCTCGTCGCCGCGTTCGCCGCCGACGTCCCGCTGCTGCTGCTCGACGAGCCCACCTCCGGCCTGGACCCGCTCATGTCGGCCGTGTTCAACGAATGCGTCCGCGAGGTCGCCGCTCAAGGCAAGACCGTGCTGCTGTCGAGCCACGTCATGAGCGAGGTCGAGGCGCTGTGCGAGAAGGTGAGCATCATCCGCAAGGGCGTCGTCGTCGAATCCGGGACGCTCACCGAGATGCGCCACTTCACCCGATCCCAGGTCCACGCGACGCTGAAGCAGCCGGTCCGGGGTCTGGACGACCACGAGGGCGTCCACGACCTCACCACCGAGGGCCTCGAGGTGCGATTCCAAGTCGACTCGGGCGCGCTCGACGACGTGCTCGCACAGCTCGCCGTCGCCGGGGTCGCGACCCTGACCTGCGAGCCGCCGTCGCTGGAGGAGCTGTTCCTGCGCTACTACGGCGACGAACTGGCGTCCAAGGGCGTCGAGAACGGCAACGGAGACTAGCGATGGCAACCGCAACCGCCGCACGGACCGCGACACCGCAGAGGGGTCTCGGCACACTCGCCGGCACCGGCAAGCTCCTGCGCTTCCAGGCTCGGCGCACCCGGATCTACCTGATCGGCTGGATCGCCGGCCTGGTCGGCTTCTCATGGATCGTCGCCGCGGGCTTCCCCGAGCTGTATCCGACCTCCCAGGACCGGGCCGAATTCGCCCTCACCGTCGACTCCCCCGCGATGCGGTCGATGACCGGCCCGGGCGAGTACATCGACGCCTACGCGGCCAGCACCGGCGCGATGTTCGCCCACCAGATGATCCTGTGGACCGGGGCGATCGCCGCGGTCATGTTCGTCCTCCTCATCACGAGGCTGACCCGCTCGGACGAGGAGACCTCGCGCTTGGAGGTCATCCGCTCACTGCCGGTCGGCCGCCGCTCCGACCTGGCCGCCGCGCTGCTGCTGGCCGCCGTGGTCGCCGTGGCGCTCGGCCTGCTGATGGCACTGGCCGTCTCCGGCATACAGGGCGTCGACGCCGACGGCGCGCTGCTGTACGGGCTCGGGTTCACCGCCATCGGCCTCACGTTCGCGGCGGTGACCGCCGTGGCCGCGCAGCTGGCGAGCTACGGATCGAGCGCCAACGGCCTCGCGTTCGGGGCGCTCGCCTTCACCGTGCTGATGAGCGCGATCGGCAGCGCGCAGGAGAACTGGCTGCTGTGGCTCTCACCGATCGGATGGGCGCAGCTGACGTACGTGTTCACGCCCGAGCAGCGCTGGTGGCCCCTCGCGATCGCCGCGGGCGTGAGTGTGCTGCTGATCTCACTCGCGTTCGCGCTGGTCGCCAAGCGCGACTTCGGGCTCGGCATGCTCCCCGGACGGGCCGGGCCCCCGAGCGCGGCACCCGGCCTGAACGGCATCGGGTCACTGACCTTCCGCCTCACGCGCGGCCTGCTGTGGGCCGCCGTCATCACGATGCTGGTGCTCGGCGCCGCCTACGGCTCGATCACCGGAGCGGCCGACGAGATGCTCTCAGGGCTCTCGGACACGCAGCGCGAGCTCATCGACCAGGGCGGCGGCAGCGTCGCGGAGAACTTCTCGGCCACGATCGCCAAGATCGACGCGTTCTTCGCGGCGATCTTCGGGCTGCTCGTGATCGGCCGGGCAAGAAAAGAGGAAACCGGGGGGCGCGGAGAGCTGTTGGCCTCCGCGCCCATCCCCCGGTCCGGCTGGCCCGGCTCATATCTGCCCGCGGCGCTGCTCGTGAGCGCCGTCGCCGCGATCGTCGGCGGGATCGGCCTCGCGCTCACCGGTGCGGGCTCGATGGGCGATGGGTCCTACTTCGGCAAGCTGCTGCTCGCCTCGGTCGTCCACATTCCCGCCATCTGGGTGATGGTCGCGCTCGCGTTCGCCTGTTTCGCCTGGCTGCCGCGGGCCGGATGGCTGCGCTGGCTGCCGTGGGTGTACGCGTTCATCGTCGGCTACTACGGGACACTGCTGGAACTGCCCGACTGGGCCAGGCTGATCTCGCCGTTCGAGCACGTGGGCGAGTACCCCGCCCAAGGCGTGGAATGGCGGTCGATCGTCGTGGTGCTCACCGTCGGGGCAGCGATCACCGCCGTCGGCTACATGGGCGTGCGGCGCCGCGATCTCCAGTTCGACTGAGGCGTCATGTCGTACCCTCCTGGTTCCCTGTGGTTCCATGGGGACCGTGTCCGAACTCCGATATGAGTTGACCGATCCGCCCGCCGCGCCGTCCGAGCTCTCGCTCGACGAGTCGCAGCGGGCGGTCGTCGACCACGCGGCGGGCCCGCTGCTGGTGCGGGGCGGGCCGGGCACCGGCAAGACCGAGGCGCTCATCCGCGGCGCCGCGGCCAGAGTCGAGGCGGGAGCCGACCCGGCCTCGGTGCTCGTTCTGGGCCTGCGGCGCCAGGACACCGCGTACCTGCGCGGCCGGATCAACGAGGCGACGGCCCCGTACTCGGCCGCCGAGGTCGGCGTGTTCACCTTCCCCGCGTTCGCCTTCGCGGTGCTGCGCGCCGCGGCCGTCGCCGACGGCCGCGAGGAGCCGCGGCTGCTCACCGGCCCCGAGGCCGACGCGCTCATCCGCTCCATGCTCGACGTCGAGGACTTCGGCTGGCCCGAAGGGCTCTCCGAGGCGCTGCGCACCTACGCCTTCGCGCAGCAGTTGCGAGACCTGGTGCTGCGCTGCGGCGAGCGCGGTGTCTCCGAGCAGGCCCTGGCCCGGTTCGGCCGCGAGCACGACCGGCCCGAATGGGTCGCCGCCGCCCGGTTCTACGATCGCTACGTCACCACCCTGGCCGTCCAGTCGGTCGTCAGCGCGCTGTACGACTCGGCCGAGATCGTCCGCGCCGCGGCGGCCGAGCTGCGCGAGCGGCCCGAGCTGGCGCCGCGCCCGTCGTGGGTGTTCGTCGACGATCTCCAGGACGCCACGCCCGCCCATGTCGAGCTGCTCGAGCTGCTCGCCGGCGGCGGGCGGAACCTGGTGGCCGCGGCATGCCCCGACGAGGCCGTCTTCGGTTTCCAGGGCGGCGATCCCGAGGCCGTGCGCGACTTCCCCGACCGCTTCCCCACGCTCGCGGGTCACGACGCGCCCACGATCCGCTTGGCGAACACGCACACGGTGGCACTGGCGCCCCTGGACGCCACGACGGCGCTGTCGCGGCGCCTGCGCGGGCCCGACCGGGACCGCAGGCGCGGCACCGAATCGCAGGAGGACGGCTCGGTGGCGGTCATGCATCTGCCGTCGGCCACGCGGGAGGCGGTGTACGTCGCCGACACCGTGCGCCGGGCGCATCTCATCGACGGCACCGCGTACGGGGACATGGCAGTCGTGGTCAAGTCCGCCTCCTCGATCCCGCAGCTGCGCCGGGCGATGCAGCACGCGGGCGTGCCGACGCGCCAGGCCGCCGACGACGTGCCGCTGCCGGCGCACACAACAGTCCGGGACCTGCTGCGCATCGTCCTCATCGGGCGTCATCCCGATCGGCTGGACGAGTCGACCGCGGCGGGCCTGCTGCACTCCGCGTACGGCGGCGCCGATCCGTTCGCCGAGCGGCGCCTGCGGCAGGAGCTGCGGCGCCTCGCCGTGGCGGCCGACGACTTCTCCCCCGCCTCGGATCTACTGGTCGAGGCGCTCTCCGACCCCGGCGAGATCGACTCGCTCCCCGATGAGGCGTGGGCCGAGCCGGCGCGGCGGCTCTCGGCCCTGTTCGAGGCCGCGCGATCGCCCGGCGGGGTGTGCGCGGTGCTGTGGGCGGTGTGGGAGACCTCGGGTATGGGCGAGCGGCTGCGGCGCCGCGCCCTGTCCTCAGACCGGCGCGCCCAGCGGGCCGACGCCGAGCTCGACGCGATGATCGCCCTGTTCGACCTCGCCGCCGACTACGAGCGCAAGCAGCCCGGCGCGGGCGTCGACGTGTTCTGCGAGCACGTGCTGCACCAGGAGCTGCCCGGCGACTTCCTGTCGGCCACCGCCGACGTGGGCGACGCGGTCACGCTCGCCACCGCGCACGCCGCCCACGGCAGGCAGTGGGACTTCGTGGTCGTCGCCGGGGCCCAGGAGGGCGTGTGGCCGAACCTGCGTCCGCGCGGCTCGGTCATGGGCGCCGAGGCCCTGGTCGACATCCTCGACGGCCGGGCCGACGTCGACGCCGTCGCGCAGCTGCTCGACGAGGAGCGGCGCCTGTTCTACGTCGCCTGCACCCGGGCGCGGACGCGGCTGCTGGTCACCGCCGTCGAATCGGACGAGCTCCAGCCGAGCCGGTTCTGCGCCGAGCTCGGGATCGAGCCGGCCGCGCCGCCGCGGGGCGTGCGGCCGCTGAGTCTGGCGGCGCTGGTCGCGAAGCTCCGCGAGATCGTCGTCGACCCCGGCCATCCGGGTCGCGACGCCGCCGCGGCGCAGCTCAAACGGCTCGCCGCCGCCTCAGTGCCCGGAGCGGACCCCGCCGGATGGTGGGGCCTGGCCGAGCTTTCGGACGATCGGGCCTTCGCGCTCGCGGGCGAGAGCATCCGGGTCTCGCCCTCGCAGGTGGAGAAGACGCAGCAGTGCGGGCTGCGGTGGGTCCTCGAATCCCACGGCGGCGACGCCGACGACCTCCTCCCCCGCCACATGGGCACGCTGCTGCACGCCGCCGCCGAGGCCGTCGCCGAGACTCCCGACGCCGACCCAGGCGAGGTCATGGAACACGTCGTCGCCGAGCACTTCGACCGGCTGCCGTTCGAGGCGCCTTGGCAGGCCGAGCAGGAGCGCAGGCGCGTCTCGGGCGCCGTCGAGCGCTTCGCGAACTGGCTGCGCGCGAACAAGCGCGAGCTGCTCGGCGCCGAACGGTCCTTCCGCGTCAAGCTCGAACTCGGCCCGCCCGGCGTCGAGGTCGTCATGTCCGGACAGGTCGACCGGCTCGAACGCGACCAGGACGGCCGCGTGTACGTCGTCGACCTCAAGACCGGCAAGCAGGTCCCCAGCCAGAAGGATGCCCTGGAGAACCCGCAGATGGGCGCCTACCAGCTCGCCGTCGCCGAGGGCGCCTTCGAGGAGGGCACCGAGGCGGGCGGCGCCGAACTGGTCTACCCGAGCAAGGACGCCAAGTCGATCACCGTCCGATCGCAGGGCCCGCTCGGCGAGGCCGAGAACCCCGACTGGGCCAGGGAGCTGGTGGACGACACCGCGAAGCAGATGGGCGGGGCCGCGTTCGAGGCCCGGCACTCCGGCAAGTGCGCCACCTGCTCGGTCAGGAACTGCTGCCCGATCGCCGACGAGGGACGGCAGGTCACCGATGAGTAGGCGAGGCGAGTACAGCGCGGTCGGGCTGGCGAACCGGCTCGGGGAACCCACGCCCACCGACGAGCAGCAGGCCGTCATCGAGGCCGGGCCCGCGCCGCTGCTGGTCGTCGCCGGCGCCGGCTCGGGCAAGACCACCACCATGGCCGACCGGGTCGTGTGGCTCATCGCGAACGGGGTGGCCCGGCCCGAGCACCTCCTGGGGCTGACGTTCACACGCAAGGCCGCCGCCGAGCTTTCCGCGCGGGTGCGCGAGAAGCTCCGCAAGCTCGCCGAGAGCATCCCGGAGCTGTCCGAGCTGCACGGCGAGCCGACGGTGTCGACCTACAACGCGTATGCCGCGAGCCTGGTCTCCGAGCACGGCATCCGCATCGGGGTCGAACCGAGCACGCGGGTCGTCACCGAGACGGGGCGCTGGCAGCTGGCGCGGGACCTCGTGACCGCCTGGGACGGGGAGATGACGGAGTTCGACGTCGGCGTCGACAAGGTCACCGAGCTCGTGCTGCGCCTGTCCGGGGAGCTGGCCGAGCACCTCCAGAGCGGCGAGGACCTGCGCTGGTTCGACCGCGACATGGCCGTGAAGCTCGAAGAGCGCCAGGCGAAGCGGGACAACGAGGACTTCCGGTCGTTCGGGGCGCTGCTGCGCAGGCACCAGCAGCTCCTGCCGCTGGTCGAGGCGTGGGAGCGGCGCAAGCGCGAGCAGCGGGTCATGGACTTCGCCGACCAGCTGTCGCTCGCGGCGGAGCTGGTGGCGCTGTCGCCCGAGATCGTGGCGACCGAGCGCGACCGGTGGCGGGTGGTGCTGCTCGACGAATACCAGGACACGTCGCATTCGCAGGTGACGCTGCTGCGGGACCTGTTCGGCTCCGGGCACCCGGTGACGGCCGTGGGCGACCCGAACCAGTCGATCTACTCCTGGAGGGGGGCCTCGGCGGGCACCTTGCAGCGGTTCCCTTCGGACTTCCCCGACCCGTCCGGCGAGCCGGCGTCCACGGTGTACCTGACGCGGTCGTGGCGCAACCGCGCCCGCATCCTCGAGGTCGCCAACCGCGTGTCGGCACCGCTGCGGGCCGGGACGGTGCCGCCCCTGAGCGCCGGCGTCGACGGCGGCGCCCGGGTCGAGGCGGCGATGCACCTGACGATGGACGATGAGTCGGCCTGGCTCGCCGCGCGCCTGGTCGAGCATTGGGACCCGGCCGGGACCGCGACCGCGGCGGTGCTCGTGCGCAAGCGGCGCCAGATCCCCCCGCTGCACCGGGCGCTGACGGCGGCGGGCCTGCCGGTGCAGGTCGTCGGCTCGCTCGGGCTGCTGTACTACCCGGAGGTGGCCGAGGTCGTGGCGATGCTGCGGGCCGCGGCGGACCCGATGAACGGGCCGGCGCTCATGCGGTTGCTGACGGGGACGCGCTGGAGGATCGGCCCGCGGGACATCGGGGCGCTGTGGAACCGGGCGCGGGAGCTCGCCCCGGACGTGCGCGGCTTCGAACCGGACGCCGGGGTCGAGGCGGAGGCCTCGCTCGCCGACGCGCTGGCCGATCCCGGGGAGCCGGGGAACTATTCGGCGCTGGGACTGCTGCGGTTCGGGCAGATCAACGACGAACTCAGCTGGATCAGGGGCCGGCTGGGGCAGAGCCTGCCCGATGTCGTCGGGGACGTCATCGCGCACACGGGACTGGACGTCGAGGTCATGCTCCACCAAGGCGACCTGTCGAACCTGGACGAGTTCACGGACATCGCGGCGTCGTACGAGAACGACACGAGCGGCGCGAGCGTCCCGGGATTCCTGTCCTATCTCGAATCGGCGGCCGAGCGCGAGCGCGGCCTGGTCATCGAGGGCGCGAAAGAGGCCGGCGGAGTGGTGCAACTCATGACGGTGCACGCCGCGAAGGGCCTGGAGTGGGACCTGGTGTCGGTGCCGGGGCTGTGCGAGGGCATCCTGCCGAGCGGCGGCGCCGCCTCCACGTGGGTGACCGACCCGTCGCGGCTGCCGTATCCGCTGCGCGGCGACGCGGAGAACCTGCCGTCGCTGTATCTGGACGACGCGCGCGACCCGGCCGAGGTGAAGAAGGCGCTGCTGGCGTTCAAGGCCGACGACAAGGAGGCCCGGCTCGACGAGGAGCGGCGGCTGGCCTATGTGGCCCTGACGCGGGCGCGGCACACGCTGCTGGCCAGCGGCTACTGGTGGGATGCGGACTCGAACCGGTGCCACAAGCCCGCGCCGTACCTGGAGGAGGCGAGGGACTCCGGGGCGAGCGTGGCGGTCTGGGCCGAGTCGGGCGCGACGAACCCGCTCGAGGACCAGGGGCGGACGGCGCAGTGGCCGAAGGCCGCGCCGCTGGGTTCGCGGCAGGAGGCGTTCGCCGAGGCGGCCGAGCGGGTGCTGGCCGCAGGAGAGCTGAGCGAGGCGCCGGCGGCGCGGCAGTGGGCCGAAGAGGCCGAGCTGCTGCTGGCCGAGCGCGAAGAGCGGGAATCGGGCGTGGTGCGGCTGCCGAGGCCGCGGCGGCTGTCGACGTCCCAGCTGATGGCGATGCGGGCCGACGAGGCGGCGTTCGCCGCCGCCAGGCGCCGGCCGATGCCGCAGCCGCCGCGACAGGTGACGCGGCGGGGCACCGAGTTCCACGCCTGGGTCGAGGAGTTCTTCGGCGGCGGGACGCTGTTCGACGCCGCCGAGCTGCCGGGGGCGTCCGACGAGGCGGTGAGCGACGCGGACCTGGCCCGGCTCAAGCGCACGTTCCGCGAGTCCGAGTGGGCGCGGCGCCGCATGGTGGCGCAGGAGGTGCCGTTCGTGGTCAACTTCGACGGCACGATCGTGCGCGGCCGCATCGACGCGGTGTTCGCCCGCGAGGACGGCGGCTTCGACATCGTCGACTGGAAGACCGGCCGCCCGCCCGAGGGCGAGGAGGCCGCGAAGGCGGCGCTCCAGCTCAAGGTGTACCGGCGGGCGTGGGCGAGGCTGAAGGACGTCCCCGAATCGGCGATCGGGGCGGCGTTCTACTACGTCGGCGCCGACCGCACCTGGTGGGCCGAGCTCGATGAGCCGGGCCGGCCCGCGGCCCGGCGTTCGAGCACCGCCTAGGGTCTGCCCTGCGCATCAGGACGAGTCGGCGCCTTCGTCGGTGCGGTACATCACCATGCCGCCGTGGTACAGCACGTCGTCACGGAAATCACCGTCGGCGCTGAACCCGGTGTCGTCCTTGTAGTAGATGCGGTCGCCCTCGGTCCAGTAGTCGCCGGTGTAGGCGCTCTCACGCTCGCCGCGGGCCTCGTCGTAGCGCCCGTCCGGCAGCAGCCGCTGGCGAACGCGCCCGTCGGCGGTGACCCACAGGCCCACGTACTTGTTCTCCGCGCTCATGCGCTTCTCCCCTCTTGTCGCCTTCGGTGACCAGTGAACTCGAGCGCGCGGGTGGCGGCCAGGGCGCGGTTCGCCTGGGGGCGCCGCACCCACCCTGGGGCACCACCGAATCGCTCAGACGATCGATCGCCGTTCGCCTTCGCGACGCCGGAGGTTTGCGGCGGACTGTTAATGTCGCGACGGGTTTTGAAGCCTGCGACCGGTTCGACCGGGCAGGCTCCGGCCCGAGGCCCCACCCGTTTCCCCCCTGAAGTGATTGGAACTCATGAGCATTCACTCCAAGCTCAGTCCCGTCCGCCGCGCCACCGTCCTGGCCGGCGGCGCATTCGCCATGACGCTGGCGCTCGGCGCCTGCGGCGGCGGCAGCGACACCCCTGGCGGCACCGTCGAGAACTTCCTCGACAACGGCATCGAGGACTTCGCCACCGCGTTCACCGGAGGCGACTACGACGAGGCCGTCTCCATCGGCGAGGACTACTTCTGCGCCGCGGACGTCGAGGAGATCCAGACGGCGGCCGACGAGGTCGCGGCGATGTCCGAAGAGGAGCGCGCCCAGATGGAAGCGATGATGTCCTCCGAGGAGACCCTTCCCGAAGACTGGTCCTATGAGGTCGGTGAGACCACCGAAGACGGTGACACGGCCACCGTCGAGGTCGAGATGACCGAGAACGGCGAGACCAGCACCGAGACGATCGACCTGGTCAAGGAAGAAGACCAGTGGCGCATCTGCGGCTTCATGTAGACCGCCCGCGCACTGAGTGA
>NZ_BAAHCB010000004.1:0-11513 GCF_054776215.1 Glycomyces tarimensis | reverse complement strand
GGCCCTCATGCGCGCGGACCGCCGACAGCACCCCAACAGGCAAAATATGCTTGATACCAACTGGCATCAAGCGGAAAATGATGAACGGCCTCGATCACGAGCTCGGCCTCGACCCGCCAAGTCCAGAAGACGACGATGTGCTCTTCCGGGAGATAGCCCGAGGAGACCTCGAGGGCCCGGCAATCGCGAGGACGCTGTCGGAATGGGCCGCCCCCTCGGTTCGCCGAAGCCCGGGAATCGGCCTTCCACCCTTCCTCCGACAGACCCTTGTTGCGTGGTCAGGCTCCGCAGGTCCTGCAGGGCGGGCGGGTCTGGCGGAGGCGGGCGATCGCCGCCGCTCCCATGCCCAGGCCCCAGACGGTGTAGGCCGGGATCGCGACCCACAGGAACGCCTGCCCGAACGGCGCGCCCTCGAGGTCGATCTCGGTGCCGGTGAACAGGCGTGCGAACAGATCGACCTGCTGGAAGCCGAAGTACACCGTCATCCCGGCCGAGAGGAACAGCCCCGGGCCGAGCACCAGCCAGCGCGGAACCTTCCGGCCCGCCAGGCCGAGGACCCACCGCGGCCAGATCCGGCCCCAGCGGTGGACGAGCGCCAACGGCAGGAGCGTCCCGGCGAGCAGGAATCCGATCTCGAACAGGAGCAAGGAGACGCCCGAGTCGTAGGGCATGCCGTCGGGCCCGGCGAGGGCGAACTGGGCGGCCAGGCGGACCAGGCAGCCGGCCACCGCGGCGTAGGCGGCGATGAACGCCCACGTCGGGGCCTTCTCGGGCCGAACATAGTGGTCGAGCCGCCCGCAGCGGGAGCAGGCGCCCCGCGTCCGGCGCCGGTAGGCGACGGCGGACACGGCGAGCAGCAGTGCCCCGGCCGCCATCCCGGCTCGGCTGCCGGCCGAGGCCGCGTTGATCTCGATGCCGAGGCCGCCGAGGACGCTGCCGATCACGTCGAGGAAGAGCATCGGGCTCGCCGCGAGCATCGCGGCCACCACCGCCCACGCGGCCGCGAGCGCGGCCTTCGAGCCGCGGGTCAGGCGCAGCCCGAGGGCCGCGGCCGCTGCGGCGGCGCACAGCCCGACCGCTCCCCAGCCTGGGAAGAGCAGCAGGTCCTGCGGCATGGGGGCGAACTCGGGGGCGTTGCCACTCGCCCAGTAGACCCGCAGCGCGCCGTAGAGTGCCGCCCAGACGAGGATCGCGTTCGGCGCCCAGACGAGGACGGGGCGGGTCCGGCGCGCCGTGGCCGGCGTTCGGGGGAGAGTCGTGGTGCTCATGTCCATGAGCCTGGCCGCTCGACGGGCGGATTCCCTGCCCCGGGAAGGGGAACCGGCTCCCCCGGCCGGGGGAGCGCACGCGAAAGGCCCGGCGACACGCGGTCGCCGGGCCTTCGTCGCCGGTGCTACCGCTTGCGGACGCGCGCCCGCACGGTCTGCCCGTCGCCGGCCTCACCGGTGGTCGCCTCCGGCGGCAGCTCGCCGAAGCCCAGCTCCAGCGCGAGCGTCTCGCCCTTGACGAAGCCGGCGTGCCGCTCGACCGCGGCGCGGACCTCGTCGTCGGCGGCGATGGTCACCTCGATGCGGTCGGTGACGTCCAGGTCGGCGTCCTTGCGCGCCTGCTGCACGACCCGGACCACGTCGCGGGCCAGGCCCTCTGCGGCCAGCTCAGGCGTGACCTCGGTGTCGAGCACCAGGACACCGGCGCCGTTCGGCAAGGCCTGGGTGCGGTCGGCCTCGACGGGCACGAGCGCCAGCTCGTATTCACCGTCCTCCAGCCGCACGCCTCCGGCGGTGACGGTCCCGTCCTCGACGGTCCAGTCGCCGGACTTGACGGCCTTGATGACCCGCTGCACGTCCTTGCCGAGCCTCGGGCCGAGCACGCGCGGCACGAGCTTGAGGTCGGACTTGGAGTAGGCGTCGAGGTTCGAGTCGAACTCGACGGCCTTGACGTTGAGCTCGTCTCTCAGCAGGTCCGCGAACGGCGCGAGCCGCTCGGCGTGGGCGGTCGCGACGGTGAGCTTCGCGAGCGGCAGGCGCACGCGGAGCTTGCGGGCCTTGCGCATGAACAGGCCGACGGAGGCGACCTCGCGCACGGCGTCCATCGCCTCGACCAGCGCGTGGTCGGCGGGCAGGTCCTCGGCGTCGGGCCAGTCGGCCAGATGCACCGAGCGGCCGCCGGTCAGGCCCCGCCAGATGTCCTCGGTGATCATCGGCAGCAGCGGCGCGGCCACCTCGCAGGCGGTCCCCAGCGCTACGGCGAGCGTCGCGAAGCCGTCGGTGTCGCCTTCCCAGAAGCGGTCGCGCGAGCGCCGCACGTACCAGTTGGTCAGGGACTCCAGGTAGGCGCGGAACGCGGCGGTGGCCGTGCCGAGGTCGTAGGCGTCCATGGCCTCGGTGGCGGTCTCGACCAGTTCGCGGGTCTTCGCCAGCAGGTACTTGTCGAGGCGGTGCTCGGAGGCCAGAGCGGCGGCGCGGGCCTGATCGGGCGTGGTCTCGTAGCCGGCGGCCCCGGAGTAGAGCGTGTAGAAGTACCACACGTTCCACAGCGGCAGGATGATCTGGCGGACGGCGTCGCGGAAGCCGGTGTCGGTGACGGGCATGTCGCCGCCGCGCAGCACCGGCGAGGAGACGACGAACCAGCGCACCGCGTCGGAGCCGAACTCCTCGAACGAGGTGCGCACGTCCGGGTAGTTCCGCAGCGACTTCGACATCTTCTGCCCGTCGGCGCCCAGGAGGGTGCCGTGGACGAGCGCGGTGCGGAACGCGGGCCGGTCGAACAGGGCCGTCGCGAGGACGTGCAGCGTGTAGAACCAGCCGCGGGTCTGCGCGGTGTATTCGACGATGAAGTCGCCCGGGTAGTGGTGCTCGAACCACTCGGCGTTCTCGAACGGGTAGTGGACCTGCGCGAACGGCATCGAACCCGACTCGAACCAGCAGTCGAGGACCTCGGGGACGCGGCGCATGGTCGAGGAGCCGCTCGGGTCGTCCGGGTTGGGCCGGGTCAGCTCGTCGATGCCGGGCCGGTGCAGGTCGGTGACCTCCACGCCGAAGTCGCGCCGCAGCTCGGCGAGGGAGCCGTAGACGTCGATGCGCGGGTATTCGGGGTCGTCCGAGACCCACACGGGGATCGGCGCGCCCCAGAAGCGGTTGCGGCTGATGTTCCAGTCGCGGGCGCCCTCCAGCCACTTGCCGAACTGGCCGTCCCTGATGTGCGCGGGCGTCCAGTCGATCTGCCGGTTGAGCTCGACCATGCGGTCGCGGAACTCGGTGACGGCGACGAACCACGCCGACAGGGCCCGCTGGATCAGCGGCGAGCCGCACCGCCAGCAGTGCGGGTAGTTGTGGTTGTAGGTGTCGTGGCGCAGCAGCCGCTCGGTGGCCTTGAGGTCCTTGATGATCGCCCTGTTGGCGTCGAAGACGTGCATGCCGGCGTACGGCGGGACCTCGTCGGTGAAGCGGCCGGAGTCGTCGACGGGCACGACCGGTTCGATCCCGGCGGCGTCGGTGACGAGCTTGTCCTCCTCGCCGAAGGCGGGCGCGATGTGGACGACGCCGGTGCCGTCCTCGGTGGTGACGTAGTCGGCGGCGAGGACCTTGTGGGCGTTGGTGCGCCCGGCGAAGAAGTCGAACGGCGGCTGGTAGCTCAGGCCGACCAGTTCGCCGCCCTTGTAGCGGCCCACGACTTGCGGTCCGTCGCCGAGTTCGCGGGCGTAGGCGGCGAGGCGGCCCTCGGCGAGCACGTAGCGGCTGCCTTCGGTCTCGACGACGAGGTAGTCGACGTCGGGGTGGACGGCGGCGGCGAGGTTCGACGGCAGCGTCCACGGCGTGGTCGTCCACACCAGGAGCTTCGCGCCGGCGAGCGGCCCGTCGCCGGTGACCTCGAGGCCGACGGTGACTGCGGGGTCCTGCCGGTTCTGGTAGGTGTCGTCCATCTTGGTCTCGGTGGCGGCCAGCGGCGTCTCGCAGCGCCAGCAGTACCACAGGACGCGGTAGCCCTCGTAGATCAGACCCTTGTCGTAGAGGGTCTTGAAGGCCCACATGACGCTCTCCATGTAGTCCAGGTCGAGCGTCTTGTAGTCGTCGTGGAAGTCGACCCAGCGGGCCTGGCGGGTGACGTAGTCCTCCCACTCGCCGGTGAACTGGAGGACCGAGGCCTTCGCGGCGGCGTTGAACCGTTCGACGCCGTACGCCTCGATGTCGGCCTTGGACTTGAGGCCGAGCTCGCGTTCGGTGGTGACTTCGGCGGGCATGCCGTGGGTGTCCCAGCCGAAGCGGCGCTCGACGCGGCGCCCGCGCATGGTCTGGTAGCGCGGGACGATGTCCTTGACGTAGCCGGTGAGGAGGTGCCCGTAGTGGGGCAGGCCGTTGGCGAAGGGCGGGCCGTCGTAGAAGACGAACTCGTTGGAGCCGTGCTCGCCGGCCTCGCGCTGTTCGATCGAGGCGGCGAAGGTGTCGTCTTTTGCCCAGAAGTCGAGGACGCGCCGTTCGACGTCGGGCAGGTTCGGGCTCGCCGGTACGCCCCGTTCGGGGTCGTCGAGTGGATAGGCCATTGGCTCGGTGTCTCCGTCTCCTCGTCACACCTGGTGTTCTTCTGGTGTGCGAGGACGAACCCGGGGTCCGCGGTACCACCTCGCTTGACGCGCCCGGGGGCGCGCCCGCTCGATTCGGCGGCGGTGACGGGCCGCGTCCGTCCGGGTCTAGTGGGGCTCTGCGAAGGTGCGGCAGGGCCCGTTCTTCCGGAAGCTCGCCGGTGATGGCCGGGTCGACGCTGTTGGGAGCAAGTGTAGCGCCCGCCCGCGGGCGGCTCCTACCGGATTTCCCGTGGCGCCGCGGCCATGTACTATCGGCGACGTGAGAGTTCACGCACGTAACTGGTGGTGGCGTCGCTGAGGCGGCGTCGATGCTCCTGCGTGCAGTAAGCAAGCGACCGCCTCGATGGCGGTCGCTTCGTCGTATCCGGGGTCGGCCGCCGCGGGGCCCGAATGAGATCGAGGCCGAATGACCACCTTTGAGACCCCTTGCGGGGTGACGATCCGGCGATCCGTGGAGGATCTCGCCGACGGCGACCTGACCGAGGTCGTGGAGCGCGTCGAGACGCGCCGCGGCGGGGTCCTGTCCTCCGGCATGGAGTACCCCGGCAGGTATTCGCGGTTCCACCTGGCCTATGCCGACCCGCCGGTCGAGGTCGTGGCCCGGGGCCGCACCGTCGAGGTGCGCTCGCTCAACGAGCGCGGCACACTGCTGGTCGAGGCGCTCGGCGCCGCGCTCGAGAGCGCGGCGATCGGCGTCGTCTCCGGCGGCGGCGATCGCGTGCGGGTCCGGGTGCCCGAGCCGGCGGGGCGCGTCCCCGAGGAGGAGCGCTCGAAGCAGCCGACGGCGTTCTCGGCGCTGCGGGTGCTGCGCGACGCGCTCGCCTGCGACGACCCGCACCTGGGGTTCTGGGGCGCGTTCGGGTACGACCTGGCCTACCAGTTCGAGCCGATCGAGTACGCCAAGGACCGTCCGGCCGACCAGCGGGACCTGGTGCTGCATCTGGCCGACGAGGTGTACGTCGTCGACCGCAAGAGGGAGACCGCGCAGGTCTACCGCTACGAGTTCGGCTTCGGCGGCAAGGTCACCGACGACCTGGGCCGGGAGACCGAGAAGCGGGCCTACGTCGCCGCCGGCGAGGTCCCCGACGGGCCGGTGCCGGGCGTGTACGCCGACACGGTGCGACGCGCGAAGCGGGAGTTCAAAGCGGGCAACCTGTTCGAGGTCGTCCCGGGCCACGAGATGTACGCGGCGTGCGATTCGCCGACCGCGTTCTACGAGCGGCTGCGGGAGGCCAACCCCGCGCCGTACGAGTTCCTGTTCAACCTCGGCGAAGGCGAGTACCTCGTCGGCGCCTCCCCGGAGATGTTCGTGCGCGTCCAAGGCAGGCGCGTGGAGACCTGCCCGATCTCGGGCACGATCGCGCGCGGCGACGACCCGTTGCACGACGCCTCCCAGATCGCCGAGCTCATCGGCTCGGCGAAGGAGGAGTCGGAGCTGACGATGTGCACCGACGTCGACCGCAACGACAAGGCGCGCGTGTGCGTGCCGGGCTCGGTGAAGGTCTTGGGGCGTAGGCAGATCGAGCTGTACTCGCGGCTGATCCACACCGTCGACCACGTCGAGGGGCGACTGCGCGAGGACATGGACGCGCTGGACGCGTTCCTGACGCACATGTGGTCGGTGACGGTGACCGGCGCGCCGAAGACGTGGGCGATGCGGTTCATCGAGGAGCAGGAGACGACGCCGCGGCGCTGGTACGGCGGCGCGGTCGGCTTCATCGGCCTCGACGGGTCGATGAACACCGGGCTGACCCTGCGCACCGCGCAGATCCGCGACGGCGTGGCGTGCGTGCGGGCCGGCGCGACGCTGCTGTACGACTCGGAGCCGGACGCCGAAGAGGCCGAGACGCACCTGAAGGCGCGCGCGCTGCTGGAGACGGCCTCGGGCGGCATCGGCGCGGCGGCGCCGACCCTGACGCCGATCGAGGTCGCCGGCGGACCGGCCGGAGCGGGCCGCAGGGTCCTCCTGGTCGACCACGAGGACTCCTTCGTGAACACGCTCGGCGACTACTTCCGCCAGCACGGCTGCGAGGTCACGACGCTGCGGTTCGGCTTCGACGCCGCCGGGACCCTCGAAGAGCTCGCGCCCGAACTGGTCGTCCTCTCCCCCGGTCCCGGCAGGCCCGACGATTTCGCCACCGCCGGGCTGCTCGATGAGCTCGAACGGCGGGGCCTGCCCGCGTTCGGGGTGTGCCTGGGCCTGCAGGCGATGGTCGAGCACGCCGGCGGCGAGCTGTCGCTGCTGCCCGAGCCGAGCCACGGCAAGCCGGGGAACGTCAAGGTCACCGGCGGGGCGCTGTTCGACGGGCTGCCCGACGAGGTGATCGCGGCGCGCTACCACTCGCTGTACGCCACGGCCGACCAGATCAAGGGCGACTTCACGCCGACCGCGGCGATCGACGAGGTCGTCATGTCGATCGAGGCGCCGAAGAAGCGCTGGTTCGCGGTCCAGTTCCATCCCGAGTCGATCCTGACCGCCGCCGGCGCGCACGGCCACCGGATCATCGGCAACCTGCTGCGCCTCACGGCGAAGTAGACCGGCCCGCCGGGGAGCGCCGCGGTGCTCCCCGGCAGTGTCGGTGGGCCGTGGTTGGGTGGGCGGATGGCCAACACGATCTACAACACCGCAACGAGCGTCGACGGATTCATCGCCGACGCCGACAACTCGCTCGAATGGCTCTTCAGCGTCGAAGGCGGTCATCCGGACGACCCGGCGGCCGAAGAGGGGCCGCTCGACGAGTTCGAGGAATTCATGGCCGGTGTCGGCGCCGTCTGCATGGGGGCGACCACGTACGAGTGGATCCTCGACCACGAACGGCTCCTGGAGCACCCGGGCAAGTGGCCTTACGCGCAGCCGTCGTGGGTCTTCACGCACCGGGAGCTGCCGGCCGTCGAGGGGGCCGACATCCGCTTCACCTCCGGGTCGGTCGAGACCGTCCACGCCGAGATGGCCGAGGCCGCGGGCGACAAGCACCGCTGGATCGTCGGCGGCGGCGACCTCGTCGGCCAGTTCCACGACGCGGGGCTCCTCGACGAGATCGTCGTCAGCGCCGCGCCGGTGTTCCTCGGCGGCGGCGCGCCGCTCCTGCCCAGGCGCATCCTGGCTGACCGGCTCCAACTCGTCGAGGCCAGGGCTTCAGGGCAGTTCGCCGTCCTGAAGTACCGCGTCGAGCACGCGTAGCCGGCCGGCCGGGTGCGCGAGGGCCGCCTCGCGCACCCCCCGCGCCCGCGCCGCTCGGACGTCGGCCTCGGACGCCGCAATCGATCCCGCCGGTTCGGCGATGTCCGGCCGCATGGGCGGTGCTCACGGATGCGGTGTCCGGTTTTTTACAGCCGCAACAGCGGTCACATACGATGGCCGGATGAGAGTCTGGATGCCCAACGCCGAGGCGCTGCCGCGCCTCGGCGAGCTGCCCGAGAGCGTCGCGATCGAGATCTTCGACGGCGAGCAGTACCCCTCGGACCCCGCCGACGTCGAGTTCTGGGTGCCTTCGTTCCGCCACGGCGACCCCGTCGACGTGCTCAAGGAGATGCCGAACCTCAAGGTCCTGCAGCTGCTCAGCGCGGGCGCCGAACTGTGGGTCCCGCACGTGCCCGAGGGCGTGGCGCTGTGCGACAACCGCGGCGCGCACACCGAGAGCACCGCCGAATGGGCCGTCGCCGCGGCCCTGGCGTCGGTGCGTTCGCTCGACTTCTTCGCGCGCAGGCAGGGCGAGCGCGAATGGGCCCCGAGGCGCAGCGGAACGCTCCACGGCGCGACCGCGCTCGTCGTCGGCGCCGGCTCGATCGGCGAGGCCATCGCACGCCGCCTCGAGGCCTGCGGCACGGCCGTCGGCAAGATCGCCCGCACGGCCCGGCCCGGCGTCGGCACCGTCGCCGACCTTCCTCGGCTGCTGCCCGAGGCGGACGTCGTGTTCATCGTCGTCCCGCTCACCGCCGAGACCGAGCGCCTGGTCGACGCGGCGTTCCTGGCCCGCATGAAGGACGGTGCACTCCTGGTCAACGCCGCACGAGGGAAGGTCGTGGACACCGAGGCGCTCACCGCCGAGGTCGCCTCGGGGCGGCTGCGCTGCGCGCTCGACGTCACCGAGCCCGAACCGCTGCCCTCGGACCACGCGCTGTGGGCCCTGGACGGCGCACTGATCACCCCGCACGTCGGCGGCGCGGTCGAGGGCTTCCTGGACCGCGTCTACCCGCCCGTCGGCGAACAGATCCGGCGTCTCGCCTCCGGGGAGCCGCTCGCGAACGTCGTCGAGAACGGCTACTAGTGGACGGGGCGACGGGTACGCCGCGGCTACCATCGGTGCCATGAGCTCCCACTCCGACTCCCCGCCCGCAACGGCGCGCGACGCCGGCTGGGAGTGGCACGCGCCGTCCACAGCACCGCCCGAGCCGCCGCCCGACCCGGCGACGAAACCGGGCGGTCCGGGCGGGCGCGCCGGACTCATCGCCATCGCGGTCGTCGCGGTCGTGGTCCTGGCGATCGTCGGGATCGTCGCCGTCCTCGGCGACGGCGGCGGCGCCCCGGGCGAAGAGCCGGCGGCGAGCTGCGAAGGCGATGACTGCGGCCCGGCCGGGACCCAGGGCCCGCAGACGATGGAGATCCCGGAGGGCTACCTCGGCGTCGTCTCGCTCGGCGCGCTCACGCCCGACCCGGGGACGCCGTGGTCGCTGTACTCGGGGCCGGGCGCGGACGAGCTGCTGGCCGAGGACGCGCACGCGCTGAAGATCCAGCACACCGATACGTGGATCTCCTACCTCATGGTCGGGCGCCTCGGCGAGTTCGGCCTGGTGTCCGACCCGGAGAACCTGAGCCGGACCGCCGCCGAGATCGTCGACACGTGGGTGTTCGACTACCCCTACGCCGGGACGACCGGCCTGGAGCGGTCGGAGCCGGTGCTGACCGAGACCGTCGTCGACTCCCACCCGGCGGTGCTGCTCGAGACCCGTGTCACCTGGGACACGCTCGACTCCTCACCCGACGCCTACGAGGACGTCGCGCTGCTCCTGGTCGACCCGGGCGACGACGGGATCTTCCTCGGCGTGGCGGCCGTGCCCGAATCCGGCACGGCCCAATACGAGGAAGCCGTCGACGCGCTCATGCGGACCACGTTCCAGCACAACACCTACCTGCCCTAGTCCTCGGCTCAGGAGACGCGGGCGCCGAGCGGGACCTCGGCGTCGGGCGCCAGCAGGACGACCTCGTCGGTCCCGGGAACCGGTACGCCGAGGACGAGCACCTCGGACATGAAGTCGGCGATCTGGCGCGGCGGGAAGTTCGTCACCGCCACCACAGTGCGCCCGAGGAGCTCCTCGGCGGCGTAGCGGGCGGTGATCTGCGCGCTGGACCGCTTGACGCCGAGCTCCCCGAAATCGATCCACAGCTTGTAGGCGGGCTTGCGGGCCTTCGCGAACCGCTCGGCGCGCACGATCCTGCCCGCTCGGATGTCGGTGCGGAAGAAGTCCTCGGCACTGCTTCGAGCGACGGCCGTTGAATCCTGGGTCGATGCCATCAGGTCACGGTACCGCCGGCCGCCGGTACACCGACGGTCAAGACCGCTCCGCGCTCCTAAGCGCTGAACCAGAGGTCGATCTCGCGCTTGGCCGACTCCTCGGAGTCCGAGGCGTGGATCAGGTTCTTCTGGTTCGACAGCGAGAGGTCGCCGCGGATCGTGCCCGCGTCGGCCTTGCGGCCGTCCGTGGCGCCCGCGAGGGTGCGCACCACCGGGATCGCCTCGTCGCCAGCGGCGATGAGCGCGACCAGCGGCCCGGACGTCATGAATTCCTTGAGCCCCTCGTAGTACGGGCGGCCGACGTGCTCGGCGTAGTGCGCGTCGGACAGCTCGGCGTCCATGGCGCGCAACTCCATCCGCTCGATGCGCAGTCCCTTGCGCTCCAGGCGGGCGAGGACCTCGCCGATGAGTCCACGCTCGACGGCGTCGGGTTTGATCAACACGAGCGTGCGCTGTTCGGCCACGGTCGCTCCTTCGGATGCTGTCGGATTTCGGCAGGGAGGCACGACCCCACTGGTGGCGCCGTGGGGCCATAGTAAGCGATGTTGTGCGCTTCGCCTCAGGCACGTAGCATGCTCTTAGAAACCCGGTTTCCCAGTTGTGGATGAGGTGTCGGCGATGCCTGCGAGACAACCACCCCGGCCCGCTCCCAAGGCCGCGAAGGCGCCCAAGGGCGGCGGCGGCAAAGGGGCGTCCCGAGGCGGCGCGAAAGGCGGTGTCAAAGGCGGTGTCAAAGGCGGCGCGAAAGGCGGCGCCAAGCCCCGCGGCGGAGCCGCCCGCAAGGCCGCGCCGCCGCCGAAGGGCGCGCCCAAGGGCAAGCAGCAGCAGGCCCGCCCCAACTCCGCCGAGCAGCTGCGCCAGCAGCGGATCATGCTCGACCAGCAGCGCCGCCAGCGCGAGGCCAACTGGTGGGCGGTCAACCAGGTCGCGATGAACCGGCTCCACTCCACCCAGCACCACGCCGCCGGCGGCGATGCCATCGGCACCGTCCTCAACGGCGACCGGCGCCTGCGCTGGCGCACTTCGCACGCGGTCGGCGCGATCACTTTACTGATCCTCTCCGCTTTCTTCACGTCGATGTCCCTCGGGGCGCAAAGCATCGGCATCGCCCTCCTGGCGTTCCTGTGCCTGGCCGGGTGCATCGCGTTCATCACCATCGAGTATTCGGCCCGGCGCTTCCCGCAGCCGGTCCCGGCCCCGCCGCTCATCGGCGAACACCGGCTCGAGGACCTCATCGTCGAGGACGAGCCGCCGCGGCCCAGGGCGCCCGCCGACGCGCAGTCGGCCACATTCGAGGCGCTCGACGACCTCTTCGACGAGCCGAAACCCGATCCCGAGCCGCCGCCGGCGGCGGCCGAGCGCCCGAAGGCGGACGCCGAGCCTGCCTCGGCGCCCCCCGCCGAGCCCGCCCCCGTTCC
>NZ_BAAHCB010000003.1:0-897 GCF_054776215.1 Glycomyces tarimensis | reverse complement strand
AATACTTTTTTCTTTTCATTTCAATTGTTCATTCAGGTCATTGCTCACACTGACACTGCCACCCATGGTGATGCGTGACACATTATTACTCAATCATCGCCGCTAAATGACTCAACTAGCTAGCTAGCCAGCGGCTATACTACAGCACATAGTTTCTTCAGTGGGGGACACCGCCGGCAGCAGCGTAGGGGCATGGAGTCGGCTGCTGCAGGCCGCACATCGCCGTCAGTTGCTGCGCTATCTGCGCCGCCAACAGCCCCGCGACCTGGCCGCTTTGCGGCTGCTGCTGCAGGATGGACTGGAGGACCAAGCCGAAGATCGCCTGGTACCGGTGCTGCGGCTCCACCTGCCTGAGCTGCTGGCAACACTGCTGCCGCAACGACTGGCACTGAGGCGAGCAGTAGGGCGTCGCCGTCGGGCTGCACTGATGCCTCAGGAACTCGACGCACTGGCCCAGGATCGGGGTGCTGCCAACGCCGCAGGTTCCCTGCAGCTGGCACGGGCTTGGATGCGGCTGTTGGCACGGGCATGGGTGTGGCTGGGGATGAGGCTGAGGCCGGGGCGGTTGAGTAGGGTAGTGGCATGGTGGCGGCGGCAGATGAACCGGCGGCGGCACATGGACCGGCGGTGGCAGGTGGACCGGCGGCGGCAGGTGGACCGGCGGTGGGAGATGCACCGGAGGTGGCAGGTGAACCGGAGGTGGCAGATGCACCGGCGGCGGTAGATGAACCGGCGGCGGTGGCTGGCAGCCGCAGCCGCCGCTTGTATGCGTGGAGGTGGCGCTCGCAGCGAGAGCCAGGAGAGCGAGGGCAACGAGCAACACCCTCATGGTGTCGATCGGGTTCTTCTGCGCTCTGGAGTAGATAAAGCTAATGGTCTGAAGACCCAGTGGTGGTG
>NZ_BAAHCB010000002.1:359734-367355 GCF_054776215.1 Glycomyces tarimensis | reverse complement strand
GCACCCCGAACACTACCGGCCCGGGGAATCAGGGTGTCAACACCAAAGGACCAAGTCCCTGGGGCTGGGACTGGCTTGGTGGCAGGTATTCGCGACGGTGGTCCGGTTTGGGGTCTGGGCATGGTGAAGGGCTCGAAGCCGTTGTCGGTTTCGAGCTGGCGACCTATGAGGTGTCTTCCCCGCCACGGCATCCCGCAGCGGGCACCCTAAAAACGGGGGCGGTCCGTAGTCCGGTGCCGGTGCGGCCCCGACCGGTTCGCGAATCCGCTTCGCCTCGGTCAGCGGGGTCGAAGTCTCGTATTCCCGCCTCTGGCCCTGCTCCGGTTCGGGTGCCGGTGCTGAAGCCGATTCGGGTTCGGTCGCGGGTTCAGGCCGGGGTGTCGGTGTGGTGAAGCGGGCTCGCACTTTCGCGCGGGCGGCTTTCACGGCGGCCATGACCTGCTCGGTCTCGGCCTGCTCGGCAGCCGCTTCGAGGTCCGGTTTCAGGGTCTCCGACCATTCCTCGGGATACAGGCCGGTCGGGAAGGCGTTCGCGATGTCCTCGGCGAAGCCCAGATCCAGGTCGGTGTCGGTGCGCCAGTCCGAGCACCCGCACTTGAGGTCGGGATCGGTGTCCTCGTGCCCGTCGTGGTGGACGATCAACGCTTTGCCCGGTCCGGTCTTCTGAATCGACCAGCCGGGGGTGTGGACGCGGCCGTGGTGAAACCGGCACAACAGGATCAGGTTCTCCGCCACCGTCGGCCCACCATTCGCCCAGTGGCGGATGTGGTGGGCCTCGGTCCACTGCACCGGAGCGAGACAGCCGCTCCACGCGCACCCGCCCGGCTGCTCCAACTCCAACTTCCGCCGCAGCGCCGAGTTGGGCAGGCGCAGGGCGCGGCCGAGTTCGATCGCTTCGCCGGTGCGGTAGTTGAACACGTTGGGGATGACCAGGCCTTCGCAGGCGAGGAGGCGGGCCTTCCCGAGGCTGATCGGGTCGCCTTCCAGCGTCGGGACTCGGCCGGTGTCTTCCCCGGCCAGGGTCTCGATGTCGACTGACAGGTGCAGGATGGCGGTGTGCCCGTGCCGCTTGGCCGCGTTCGGGTCGGCCCCGTGGGCCGCGAGCACCTGGTGGAACGCCTCGGCCCGCCGGTTCGCCGCAGGCGGCAGGCACCCGTCCTGCTCGACCTCGTCCTGCCGGGGCGGGGGCACGGCGGTGGTCAGGAGTTTGGCGAACAGCTTCCCGGTGTCGGCCGACAGGAGCCCGGTGAGGACGAACATGCCGTTCTCGGTCTCCACCAGGTCGAGCCGCTGCAACGACTGCTGCCCGAGCCCGTCCAGCAGCTCCTCACCCGAGTCGAGCGCGGCTTGGAGCTCGTCGAGCTGGGCGTGCACGTCTTTCACCGTCGCGTGAATGCAGTACTGCGCGATCAGATGCTCCGGCGTCGGGCAGAGGATGTCCGCGTCAAACGGGGACGGCACCGGCTCCTTGTAAGGAGTCCGGGCGTACACCCGCAGAGCCTTGGTCGCGTCCAGGCGGCGCACGGCTGCCGCGACCCGGTCGATCCGCGCGGCAGCAGACGTCGCGGTCTCAGCGAGCACCTGGAACTTGCCTGCGGTGCGGGCGATCGCGGCGAGGTCGGCGGCGACGCGGAGGTGGAAGTCGAAGGTGGCGACCAGCCACTCGCGGAGGGCGGAGAAGCCGTCGCAGTCGCGGTGGATGTTCCAGGCTTTCGCCTCGATCACCCGGGCGAGGATGTCCGCGTGGAGGGCGTTGATGGCGGCAGCCGCCTCATCGAGATCGGTGTGGATGACCTTGGCGCGCTCGGTCCGCTCGGTCCTGCTCTGGGTCCTCGTCGCTTTGGCCATCTGACACCTCCCTCGGTCATTGAGGTCTCGTACGAACCTGCTGTTTCCGCCGGTTCGTGCTATACCTCTATTCTCCCAGGCCACAAGGCCCCTGTCATCACCCATTAGGGTGGGAAAACCCTCACGTTTCCCCGGCCGGAACCAGCGAACCGCTTTGCCCCGCAAGACAACCCGGGGAAAGGGGACCGCCTGCGCAGAGGCGCACCCTCCCGCCAGCCCGCCGACCCGACCTCCACAAAAGACTCCACCTCTTCGTCGCTGACGCCTTTAGTGCAGCGCAACCATCAACGCCACACCGTTCCCGCCAGCGCCTCACCTTCCATTGCCGGTCTCCCCAGGCGGACTGCCAGCGCGACCCGACTTCGCTCAAGCCGATTCGCGCACCACCAGCTCCGGCTCGAAGATCACCGAGGCCGGCTCCATGCCCGGATCGGCGATCCGCTCCAGCAGCAGCCGCACCATCTCGGCGCCCATGTCCTCCAGCGGCTGGCGCACGGTCGTGATCTGGGGACGGCTCAGCCTCGACGGGGAGCTGTCGTCGAAGCCGACCACCGCGACGTCCTCGGGCACGCGACGCCCGTGGTCGTGGAGCACGTGGATGGCGCCCTGCGCCATCAGGTCGCTCGCCACGAACACCGCGTCCATATCGGGGTGTTCGGCGAGGAGGTCCTTCATGGCGCGTTCGCCGCTGTCGAAGGTGAAGTAGCCTTCGGCGCTCGGCACGAAGGCGCGGCCGCGGCGCGCCCACTGCTCCACGTATCCGGACTGGCGCTCGTGCGCGGCCGGCACCGCGAGCGGGCCGGTGATGGCGGCGGGCCTTCGCCGCCCGAGCGACGCCAGATGGTCGGCCGCCAGCGCCCCGCCGTCGCGGTTGGCCAGGTCGACGTAGCTGACCGGCGCCTCCTGCGGCGGACGGGCGAACCGCACGGCGGGCCGGCCCGCCTCGACCACCAGCGCCGGGATCCGGTCGACGGCGAACGTCGAGATCAGCAGGGCGCCGTCGGCGTTGCCCTGCTTGAGGTAGGCGGCGATCGCCGCCTCGTCGTCCTCGTTCTCGGCGACCATCAGGGCCGGGTAGATGTTGCGCGGGCGCAGGGATCCGATGATGCCGGTCAGGATCCTCCCGAAGAACGGGTCGGTGAAGAACTTGCCGGCGTCGACGTCCTCGGTCGGTCCGACGCCCGCCACGACCACCCCGATCGCGTCACTGCGGCGGGTGACCAGGGACCGCGCCGCGCGGTTGGGAACGTAGCCGGTGGCCGCCACCGCGCGCCGCACCGCCTCCTGGATCTCGGGATCGACGTTCCTGGTCTGGTTGATCACCCGGGAGACGGTCGCCCGGGATACGCCGGCGGCTCTGGCGACGTCCTCAAGAGTGGGGGTGGCATCAGCGCTCATTGGCCAGTTATAGCACTCCTTGGAGAGCGCTCGCCAATGTAGAAGCAGGCATAACGGTCTCAAGAGGCCGAGCTTGGTCCATGTTTCCGTGGCGTTGGCGTCCCGGGCCGGTGTGGACGGCACATGGATGAGCGACGTTCCCAGCCGGATCGCTCGTCGTAAGGGCGCTTGAACTGGAAGTACGGCACGCGTCTGCCAGGTAATGCAATGACGTATTCAAGTTCTTGACAATGTTGAGCGGTCCGTCGTAGCATGAGGAAATGGGAGAGCGCTCTCCCAAGGGATCGCCCCGATTCTCCACAGCCACACCCTCACAGGAGCCTCTTATGCAGGAAGAATCCTCTACTCCACGCCCGCGCCTGGGGCGGCGGGCCGCCCTCGGCGGGGCCGCCGCCGTGGCGCTCGCCGCCGGAGCCGGCGTGGGCCTCGCCGCGGCCGAACCCGGCTCGGCCCAGGGCGACTGCGGCGAGCCGCCGGACGTGCTCCCGCCCACCGACGCCTACGACCCGGACTTCGGTCCGAACACGCACGTGTTCGACCCCGGCACTCCGGCCTCGGAGATCCAGTCCACCGTCGATGCGATCACCGAGCAGATGTTCACCAACCAGTTCGGCCGCGAGCGCCACGCCGTGCTCTTCAAGCCCGGCACCTACGAGGCCGACATCGACCTGCGCTTCTACACCCAGGTCGCCGGTCTCGGACTGCTGCCGGGGGACGTGGTCCTCAACGGACACGTCCGCGTCGAGGCCGACTGGCTCGGCCAGGGAGACGACCCGAACTACAAGGGCAACGCCACCCAGAACTTCTGGCGCTCGGTCGAGAACCTCGCCGTGCGCAACCCCGACGGCCAGATAGCGCGCTGGGCCGTCTCCCAGGCCGCCCCGTTCCGCCGTGTCGACCTCCAGACGCTCGAGATGCACCTGTGGGACGGCTACGAAGGCTGGGCCTCGGGCGGCTACATCGCCGACTCGCGGATCTCCGGCACCGTCGTCTCCGGCTCGCAGCAGCAGTTCTTCACCCGCAACAGCCGGCTCGAAGGCGGCTGGAACGGCTCAGTCTGGAACATGATGTTCGTCGGCGTCGACGGCGCGCCCGCGCACCACTTCCCCGATCCCTCCCACACCGTCGTCGACGCCTCGCCGGTGATCCGCGAGAAGCCGTTCCTCTACATCGCCGACGACGGCGAGTACCGCGTGTTCAAACCCGCCGTCCGCCGCGGGGCCACCGGGCTCAGCTGGAGCGGCGGCGAGCCGGAGGGCGTCTCGATCTCGCTGTCCGAGTTCTATGTGGTCGTCCCGGGCACCGACGCCGCCGCCGTCAACCGCGCCCTCGCCGAAGGCCGCCACCTGCTGTTCGCGCCGGGCGTCTACGAGTTCGACCAGACCCTGGAGGTCACCGCCCCCGGCACGGTCGTGCTCGGCATGGGGTTGGCGACGATCATCCCCACCGCCGGGAAGACCGCGATCGCCGTCGCCGACGTCGACGGGGTGGTCCTCGCCGGGCTGCTCATCGACGCGGGCGCCGCCGAGTCCGGCGTGCTCGTCCAGGTCGGCCCGCCCGGCTCCTCGGCCGACCACTCGGCCGACCCGGTCTCGCTCCACGACCTGTTCGCCCGCATCGGCGGCGCCCACGCCGGCAAGGCGGCCGTGAGCCTGGAGATCAACAGCCGCCACGTCATCGCCGACCACCTGTGGCTGTGGCGCGGCGACCACGGCGAAGGCATCGGATGGACCGTCAACACCGCGGCCAACGGCCTCATCGTCAACGGCGACGACGTCACCGTCTACGGCCTGTTCGCCGAGCACTACCAGGAGCACCAGGTCATCTGGGCCGGCGAGCGGGGCCGCACCTACTTCTTCCAGAACGAGATGCCCTACGACCCGCCGGACCAGCAGTCCTGGCGCGAGGCCCCGGCCCTCGGCTGGGCCTCGTACAAGGTCGACGACGGCGTCGCCGAGCACGCGGCCTGGGGCGTGGGCGGCTACTGCTTCTTCAACGTCAACCCCGGCGTCGTCTGCGACCGCGTCTTCGAAGTGCCCGAGACCGACGGTGTGCGCTTCACCAGCCTCGTCTCCGTCTCGCTCGGCGGGGTCGGGACGATCCGCAACGTCGTCAACGACACCGGCGACCAGGTCGACGAGACCACCTTCACCGCCTACGTCCAGCGCTACCCGTGAACCACCCCTTGAGGAGCAAGCGATGCGATCACCACTGAAACGGACGGGCCGACGGGCCGCCGTGCTCGCCCTGGCGGCGATCACCGCGGCGTCGTCCTGGATGCTCGCCGTCAACACCGCCCAGGCGCAGACCGAGGACGTGGCGCTGCTGTCGCAGGACCGCCCCGCCTCCGCCTCGTCGGTCGAGAACCCCGACTACACGCCCGCCTCGGCCGCCTTCGACGGCGACCCCGGCACCCGATGGGCCAGCGAGTTCGCCGATCCGCAATGGATCCAGGTCGACCTCGGCGCCGTGTTCGACCTCGAGCGGGTCGAACTGGTCTGGGAGGCCGCTCACGCCAGCGCCTACGAGATCCAGGTCTCCACCAACGGCAGCGACTGGTCCACCGCGTACAGCACCGAGGACGGACAGGGCGGTGCCGAGACCGTCGCCCTCGACGCTCCGGGGCGCTACGTGCGCATGATGGGCCTGGAGCGGGCCACCGACTACGGCTATTCACTGTGGAGCTTCGAGGTCTACGGCTGCACCGCCGGCGACGGCGGCGGCACCGGCGAAGCGGCCGCCGTCGAAGTCACCGGCGGCCAAGGCGACTGGCAGCTCACCGTCGACGGCGAGCCGTTCACCGTCAAGGGCCTCACCTGGGGCCCGTCCACCGCCGAGGCCGAACGCTGGATGCCCGAACTGGCCGACATGGGCGTCAACACCCTGCGCACCTGGGGCACCGACGCCTCGACGCTGCCGCTGCTCGACGCCGCCGCGGCCCACGACGTCAAGGTCATGCTCGGGTTCTGGCTGCTGCCGGGCGGCGGCCCGGGCTCGGGCGGATGCATCGACTACGTCACCGACGAGTCCTACAAGTCGCAGACGCTGGCCGACATCGTCGGCTGGGTCGAGACCTACCGCGACCACCCCGGCGTCCTGATGTGGAACGTCGGCAACGAGTCCGTCCTCGGCCTGCAGAACTGCTACGGCGAAGGCGAGGTCGACGCGCAGCGCCACGCCTACACCGCGTTCGTCAACGATGTGGCCGTCGCGATCCACGGCGTCGACGACCAGCACCCGGTCACCTCGACCGACGCCTGGACCGGCGCCTGGCCGTACTACAAAGCCAACGCCCCCGATCTCGACCTGCTCTCGGTCAACGCCTACGACGACGTCTGCGGCGTCGAGCAGGCCTGGAACGAGGGCGGCTACGACAGGCCGTACATCATCACCGAGACCGGCCCGTCCGGCGAATGGGAGGTCCCCGACGACGCCAACGGCGTGCCGGACGAGCCGAGCGACATCGCCAAGGCCGAGGCCTACACGCAGGCGTGGGACTGCATCACCGGCCACGAGGGCGTCGCGCTGGGCGCGACCATGTTCCACTTCGGCACCGAAGGCGACTTCGGCGGCGTGTGGTTCAACCTCATCCCCGGCGGCAACCGGCGCCTGTCCTACTACGCCGTCGCCGAGGCTTACGGCGGCAGCACGCAGGCCAACACCCCGCCGGTGATCTCCTCGATGGACCTCGGCCTCGACGGCCCGGTCACCGGCGGCGAGGAGTTCACCGTCCGCATGGACACCGCCGACCCCGACGGCGACGCCGTCGAGTACATCCCGATGGTCAACAGCGCCTACATCAACGGATCCTGGGACATGCTGCTGGCCGACTACACCGTGAACGGTGACGGCACGATCACGATCAGGGCGCCCGAGATCCTCGGGGTGTGGAAGCTGTACGTCTGGGCCGAGGACGGCCACGGCAACGTCGGCGTCGAGTCGGCCTCGTTCGAGGTGACCGTGCCCGAAATCGGCGGCGAGAACATCGCCGCGGGCAGGCCCACGACCGCCTCCACGTTCCAGGAATGGGGCGGCCACACCCCCGACCAGGCGACCGACGGCGACCTGTCCACCCGCTGGGCCAGCGAATGGGCCGACCCGCAGTGGATCCAGGTCGACCTGGGCCAGCGCACCGAGTTCGACGCGGTGCAGCTGGTGTGGGAGACCTCGTACGCCTCCGCCTACGAGATCCAGGTCTCCGACGACGGTCAGGACTGGACCACCATCCACCAGACCTCGGACGGCGACGGCGGCGCCGACACGATCACCGACGGCGGCGCCGGCCGCTACGTGCGCGTGCTCGGCACCGAGCGCGGCACCGAATGGGGCTATTCGCTGTTCGAATTCGGCGTCTACGCCTGAATGTCCGACCCGG
>NZ_BAAHCB010000002.1:330899-359685 GCF_054776215.1 Glycomyces tarimensis | reverse complement strand
GATCATGAAACGAACACTCGCCGCGGCGGCGGCCGCGGCGCTGGCACTGGCCGTCTCGGCGGTGGCGGCGTCCAACACCGCCTCGGCCGACGAGCTGGTGACACACCACGAGTTCCAGGCGAACTGCACGATCAGCCACACCGCGAACGACGACCCGATCGTCTTCCCCGGATCGCCGGGCGCCTCCCACCACCACACCTTCCTGGGCAACACCGGGACCGACGCCTACTCGACGCCCGAGTCGCTCCAGGACGGCGAGACCACGTGCCTGGTCCCGGCCGACCGCTCGGCCTACTGGTTCCCGACGCTGACCAAGGACGGCGAGGCGGCGCTGTCGACCTGGCACCAGGTGATCTACTACAAGTCCGGAGTGGAGGACTACACCGCGGTGCGGCCGTTCCCCGAGGGCCTGCGGTTCGTCGCGGGCAGCCCCGGCGCCACCCCCGAGGAGTTCGCGAACGCGCCCGGGGCCGTCGAAGGCTTCGAGTGCGGCGAGAGCTTCCACAACTACACCTTCCCCGAGCACTGCCCCGATTCTTCGTGGCTCAACATCCGCTACCAGGCCCCGAGCTGCTGGGACGGGGTGAACCTCGACTCGCCGGACCACAAGAGCCACATGGCCTATCCGGTCGGCGGATCGTGCCCGGCCTCGCATCCGGTGCCGGTGCCGATGCTGGAGTTCAAGATCCACTTTCCGGTTAACGGCGACATGTCGGCGGTGCGGTTGGCGAGCGGCGGCGCCTCGTCGTGGCATTACGACTTCATCAACGCCTGGGAGCCGGCGACGCTCGCGGCGCTGGTGGAGCACTGCATCAACGGCGGCCTCCAGTGCGACTCGCGCGGCTACGACCTCTACAAGCCGGACCGCGGCGCGGTCCTCGACGAGGACTACGAGCTGATCGACCGCTAGCGCGGAGCCGGCCGGTCCCCGCCGGCCGGCTCTCCTTCGCCTCGGCCCGTGCCGATCACCGGTCCCAGGTAGGCGCCGATCGCGCGTTTCGTCTCGGCGGCGACTGCCGCCAGGTCCTCGCCGTCCTTCGCGGCCATGATGAGCGGCAGCAGCCCTCGGAACAGGTGCACCGCGACCTCGGCCGTGCGCCGCCGCTCGGCCTCAGGCAGCCGGGGCGCCCGGGCCGCGAAGATCGCCTCCAGGCGCTCGAACATCGCCTGCTGCGCGGGCCGCTTCGCGGCGGCCAGCTCAGGCGACAGGTGCGGGTCGGCCAGCAGCACCGAGAAGCCGGGGTTCGCCCGGTCGAAGGCGATGAGCGGGTCGATGACCCGGTCGAGCAGCTGATTCAGCGGCAGGCGGGCGACTCGGAGGTCGAACGCCTCGCCGTGCGCCTCGCGCAGCCGCTCGACGTAGCGGGCCATGAGCGCCTCGGCGAGCGCCTCCTTGTTCTTGAAGAACTGGTACAGCGTTCCCGGGGAGGCGCCCGCCCGCGCGGCGATGGCGTTGGTGCTCGCGCCCTTGAAGCCCTGTTCCGCGAAGACCTCCGCGGCGGCGTCCAAGAGCTCGGCGATCCGCTTCTGCCCGCGCGCCTGGCGCCTGCGACCCGGCTTCGGCGTGTCGTCGGTCACTAACCGTCCCTCGTTCTAGGAAACACGAGCGATTACTCGTATTTTTAAACACGAGCATCTGCTCGTATTTTCAGTCTACGTCGGCCGGGAGACCTCCATGACCTCCACCACCGCCCCGCATCCTAAGCTCCGGCCCGTCGAGGACGACTCTGCCATGCACCGGCTCGGCGATGTCACCGTGCGGCGCCGCCGCCTCCTGCTCTGGGCCGCCACGCTCGTGTTCGCCTGCTCCGCCGCCATCGGCTCGGGCACCCTCGACTCCCTCGTGCTCTCCCGGTACGAGGTCCCCGGCTCGGAGTCCATCATCACCGGCGACCGGCTCGACGAGCGCTTCGACGTCGGCAGCGCCAACTTCCTCCTGCTCGTCACCGCCGCCGACGTCGACGCCGCCGACGCCGCCGCGGCCGGTGCCGCGCTCGCCGAACGGCTCGCCGCCCACGACCGCGTCGCCGCCGTCGAGTCCTACTGGGACCACGGCTCCGAGGTGCTCCGCGGCGAGGACGGCACCCAGGCGCTCATCACCGCCTACGTCCCCGGCGACGTCACCGACGTCCGCGAGCAGGTCCTGCCCGAACTCAAAGCCGACTTCGCCGGCACCGAAGGACCCCTCACCGTCGCCGTCGGCGGCTCCGACGAGCTCTTCCGCGAGGCCGCCGAACTCGCCCGCGAGGACTTCCTGCTCGCCGAGATCATCGTCCTGCCGAGCCTGCTGATCCTGCTCATCGTCCTCTACCGCCGCCCGGTCGCCGCGTTCCTCACCCTCGGCGTCGGCCTGTTCTCCCTGGCGACCTCGCTCGCCCTGCTCAGGGCCGTGGCCGCCGTGACGGAGGTGTCCACCTTCGCGGCCAACATCATCCTCGTCATGAGCGTCGGCCTCGCCGTCGACTACTGCCTGTTCATCGTCAACCGCTACCGCGAACAGACCGCCGCGGGCCGGGCCGGGGCCGTCGCCGCCACCGTCGCCACCGCCGGACGCACCGTCGTCTTCAGCGCCGTCACCGTCGCCGCCAGCCTCTCGGTCCTGCTGGCCATGCCGTTCCCGTTCCTGCGGTCCTTCGCCTACGCCGGGATCATCGTCCCGCTCACCGCCGCCGTCGGCGCCGTCATCGTGCTGCCCGCCGCCCTCGCCGTCTGGGGCCGCCGGGTCGAGCGCCGCCGACCGGCCCGCGCCGTCCACGAGGGCCGCTGGTACCGCCTCGCGAGCGCCGTCATGCGGCGGCCGCTCCCGTGGGGCGGCGCCGCGCTCGCGCTCGTGCTCCTGCTCGCCTCACCGCTGCTGGGCGTCCGCTTCGGCGTCCCCGACGAGCGGGCCCTGCCCGAAGACGCCGACAGCCGCGTCGTGGCCGACCAGATCAGCGCGAACTTCGCCGCCGAGGCCACCGACGCCCTCCAGATCCTCGCCACCGGCTCCGAGCCGGACGCGCTGGCCGACTACGCCGCCGCGGTCTCGGCCGTGCCCGGCATCGCCCAGGTCGACTCGGCCGCCGGGCGATTCGTCGGCGGCGAGTTCACCGCCGGACCCGAGCCCGGGCGCTTCGTCCACGCCGGCGACGACACCTGGCTCTCGGCCGTGCCGACCGTCGACGCCATGCGCGAGGACCCGTACGCACTCGTCGGCCAGATCCGCTCGGTCCAGGCGGGCTTCGACGTCTCGGTCTCCGGCTACCCGGCCGACCTCGCCGACTTCCGCGACGCCCTGCTCGACCGGCTCCCGCTCGTCCTCGCGCTCATCGTCGCCGTCACCTTCGCGGTCCTGTTCCTCATGACCGGCAGCGTCGTCGCGCCGCTCAAGGCCACCGTCCTCAACGCACTGTCGCTGGGAGTGATGTTCGGCGCCCTGGTGTGGGTCTTCCAGGACGGCAACCTCGCGGGGCTCATCGGCTTCACCCCGCAGGGCTCGTTCGAACCGAGCATCCCGATCCTCATGTTCTGCATCGTCTACGGCCTGTCGATGGACTACGAGGTGTTCATGCTCTCGCGCATCAAAGAGGAGTACGACCGCACCGGCGACAACGCCGGCTCCATCGCGACCGGACTCCAGCGCAGCGCCCCGCTCGTCACCGCCGCGGCCCTCGTGCTGGCGTTCACCTTCGCCGTCTACGCCACCGGCCAGGTGGTGTTCCTCCAGATGCTCGGCGTCGGCATGGCTCTGGCCGTCGTCGTCGACGCCACGCTCATCCGCGGCGTCCTGCTCCCCGCGGCCATGCGGCTCACCGGCCGGTACAACTGGTGGGCACCGGCACCGCTGCGGGCCCTGCACGGGCGCATCGGCCTCCGCGACTGAAGGCCTAGTCGAACCGCGCGCCGACCAGGACCGGCTCGGGGCGCAGCCGCACGCCGAACTTCGCCTCGACCGCGTCGGCGACCTCCCGCGCCAGCGCGAGCAGTTCGCCGGTCGTCGCCCCGCCGCGGTTGGTCAGCGCCAGCGTGTGCTTGCTCGACAGGCCGACGTTGCCGCGCCGGTAGCCCTTGCCGAACCCGGCCGCGCCGATGAGCCACGCCGCCGACAGCTTCACGTCCTCGCCCGCGGGCCAGTGCGGCGCGTCCTTGCCGAGCCCGTGGGCGAGCTCGCGGAAGTCGCCGGCGCTGACGACCGGGTTGGTGAAGAACGAACCGGCGCTCCAGGTGTCGTGGTCGTCCTCGTCGAGGACCATGCCCTTGCCCCGCCGCAGTTCGAGGACCGCCGCCCGCGCCTCGGCGAGCGGCACCCGGTCGCCGACCTCGACGCCGAGTCGCTTCGCGGCCTCGGCGTAGGCGATCGGCCGCGACAGCCCGCTCCGCTCGAGCCGGAAGTCGACGCTCATGACGAAGTAGCGGGCCTCGTGCTTGAACACCGAGTGCCGGTAGGCGAAGCGGCATTCGGCGGGCGTCCAGTCGCGGATCTCGTCGGCCTCGCGGTCCCAGACCTTGACCGCGGCGATCGTCTGGGCGACCTCCTGGCCGTAGGCGCCGACGTTCTGGATCGGGGTGGCGCCGGCCGAGCCGGGGATGCCGCTGAGGCACTCGACGCCGGATCGGCCGTGCTCGACGGTCCAGGCGACGAACTCGTCCCACGGCTGGGCGGCCTGGACCCGCACCAGGTCGCCGCCGTGCTCATCGATGCCGCCGCCTCGCAGCAGGACCGCGGTCCCGTCGAAGCCGTCGTCGCCGATGACGAGATTGCTGCCTCCGGCGAGCACCAGGGTCGGCCCCTCGGTCGCGCGCAGGGCCTCGACGGCCTCCTCGGAGGTCTTCGCCTCCACCAGCCGCCGGGCCGGGCCGCCGAGCCTGAGCGTCGTGAAAGCCCCGAGCGCTCTGTCGCGAATCTGACGTGATGCGTGGTTCCGGCTTTCCGTTGGGCTGGCGTCTGTCACGCAGCACAGCCTAAGCTTTATACGGGCTACAACGATCGGCGGTCACCTATGTCGAAGCCACGGATCACGGACTACTTGATCGAGCTGAAGAACGAGGCCGGCGGCCTGCGCGAGATCGTCGACGGCGCGGTACTGGGCCGCACCCTCCCCTCGCGCCCCGAGGTCACCGTCGCCGGGGTGCTGTGCGAGCTCGTCCGCCTCTACCACTGGACCGTCACCGCGCTCGGCGCGGAGGTCGGCGAGGAGGACGTGCCCGAACCGCCGCCGGTCCGCTACCCCGAAGCGGAGGTCATCGGCGTCTTCGACGAGTCCCTCGGACGCGCCATGAGCGCTCTGGAATCGCATTCGCCGGAGTCGGCGGCGTGGACGTGGGCGCCGGTGGGGCGGCGGGCCGAGTTCTGGCACCGCCGCGTCACGGTCGTCACGGCCCTGGCCCGCTGGGACGTGCAGATGGCCGTCGGCGCGACCGCGCCGATCCCCGTCGCGCTCGCCGCCGAGACGATCTCGGAGGTACTTGAGGCCTTCATCCCCGCCGGGGTCCGCCGCGGCGAGTTCCCCGACGTGGTCGGGCTGGCGCAGCTGTTCGCCCAGGACGCCGACGCCAGCTGGTTCGTGCGCCTGCGCGGCGGCCGGGTGGCGCTGTTGGACCACCCCGATTCGCGGATCGAGTTGCAGGCCCGGGCCGCGGGCTCGGCCTCCGACATCGCGCTGGCGCTGTGGGGGCGGCTGCCGTTCGGGATCTGCGACGTCGTCGGCGACGAGGCCCTGCTGCGGGCCCTCCGAGTGGAGTGACGCGGATAACGGTTCCATATACTTTCCCGGGAAACCGGACATATGGTCGCCGCCCGCTTGGCAAAGGCATTCATCTACCGATACGCTCGGCTCACGCTTCGCAGCGGCAACGTCTGCGCGGCGGGCATGCCGCAGCGCAGGGTCGCGCACCAGCGAGGTCCTCGTCGCGGTCTGCACACCAGCAGTCCCTTTTACAACGGATCGTCTGGCACGTACCTGCCAGTGAAAGGACCTCACCATGGCCACAGTGACCTATCAGGATGCCACGCGCATCTATCCGGGCTCGGAAGAGCCCGCCGTCGACCGGCTCAACCTCGAAGTCCAGGACGGCGAGTTCCTCGTCCTCGTCGGGCCCTCCGGTTGCGGCAAGTCCACCTCGCTGCGCATGCTCGCCGGCCTCGAAGAAGTCGACGAGGGCTCGGTGTTCATCAACGAGACCGACGTCTCGAACCTCCCGCCGAAGTCCCGCGACATCGCGATGGTCTTCCAGAACTACGCGCTCTACCCGCACATGTCCGTGTTCGACAACATGGCGTTCGCCCTCAAGCTGCGCCGCATGCCGAAGGCCGACATCAAGCAGCGCGTGGAGGAGGCCGCGAGGCTCCTCGACCTCACCGACTACCTCAACCGCAAGCCGAAGGCCCTCTCCGGCGGCCAGCGCCAGCGCGTCGCCATGGGCCGCGCCATCGTGCGCGAGCCGCAGGTCTTCCTCATGGACGAGCCGCTGTCGAACCTCGACGCCAAGCTGCGCGTGCAGACCCGCTCCCAGATCGCCTCGCTCCAGAAGCGCCTCGGGATCACCACCGTCTACGTCACCCACGACCAGATCGAGGCCATGACGATGGGCCACCGCATCGCGGTGCTCAAGGACGGCCTGCTCCAGCAGTGCGACACCCCGCGCGTGCTCTACGAGACGCCCGGCAACGTGTTCGTCGCCGGGTTCATCGGTTCGCCGGCCATGAACATCAAGACCGTCAAGCTGACCGAGGGCGGCGCCCTGTTCGGCGACGTCACGCTCCCGATCGCCCGTGAGATCCGCGACGCCGCCGCCACCGACGGCGGCAGCCAGGAGGTCACCATCGGCATCCGGCCCGAGCACTGCAAGCTCGGCAGCGGGAGCACCGGCGGCATCCCGATGGAGGTCGACCTCGTCGAGGAGCTCGGTTCCGAGGCGTACGTGTACGGTCACGCCGCCTACGACAACTCCGACGAGCGCTTCGTCGTGCGCACCGACTCCTCCAACGTGCCGCGACTGGCCGAGACGGTGCACGTGGTCCCCGAGCCGGGCCACGAGCACATCTTCCACGCCGCCACCGGCAGCCGCTTGAACTAGCGCGAATCCGAGAGCGGGCCGCGCGGCACCAGCCGCGCGGCCCGCTTGCTCGTGCGGGCGCTACCGTTGAGCGCATGGCCGCCATCGTTTCGAAGAGGCCGCGCGTGGACGGGGCCGACGAGTACACCGTCGGGACCGAATTCCACCGTGCGCTCGATGACGGCCGCGTCGAATGCACCGTCTGCCCCAGGGCGTGCCGGCTGCGCGAGGGCCAGCGGGGGCTGTGCTTCGTGCGGGCCCGCGCCGGCGACCAGATCGTCCTCACCTCCTACGGGCGCTCCTCGGGTTTCTGCGTCGATCCGATCGAGAAGAAGCCGCTCAACCATTTCCTGCCGGGCACGCCGGTCCTGTCGTTCGGGACCGCCGGGTGCAATCTGGCGTGCCGGTTCTGCCAGAACTGGGACATCTCCACATCGCGCGAGATCGACACGCTCGCCTCCTCTGCCTCGCCCGAGGCCCTCGCGCGGCAGGCGCAGCGGCTCGGCTGCAAGTCCATCGCGTTCACCTACAACGATCCGACGATCTTCCTCGAGTACGCCGCCGACTGCGCCGACGCCGCCCGCGACCTGGGCATCAAGGCCGTCGCCGTCTCGGCCGGGTACATCAGCCCCGCGGCCCGCACCGAGCTGTACTCGCACATGGACGCGGCGAACATCGACCTGAAAGCCTTCACCGAAGCGTTCTACGAGAAGATCGCCTTCGCGTCCCTCGGCAAAGTCCTCGACACGCTCGAGTACCTGGTCCACGAGACCGAGGTGTGGACCGAGATCACCACGCTCCTCATCCCAGGACACAACGACGCCGACGCCGAGATCGCCGCCGAGTGCGCTTGGATCGCCGAGCATCTCGGCCGCGACGTGCCGCTGCACTTCACCGCGTTCCATCCCGACTTCAAGATGCGCGACGTCCCGCCCACGCCGCCGGCCACGCTCAGGCGCGCCCGCCGCATCGCCCTGGACGCCGGGCTGCGGTACGTCTACACCGGCAACGTCCACGACTCAGAGGGGCAGACGACCACCTGCCCCGCCTGTGGCGAAGCTCTCGTAGTGCGCGATTGGTACCGCATCAAGCGTTTTGCACTGTCAAATTCAGGACATTGCTCGTTCTGTGGCGCGGACCTTCCAGGAGTATTCGAGGGCCCCGCCGGAGACTGGGGTCCCAGGCGGCAACCAATCCGCCTAGCCGCGCCGTCACACAAGTAACAGGAACCAACACCCGAGAGACGCGAGATCATGCCCTCGACGAAAGCAGTCACCGTCAGGCCGCCGGCCGTCGCCGGCCGGTTCTACTCCGCGGACCCGACCCGGCTCCGGGCCGAGATCGCCCGCCTCATCGACGCCGTCGACACCGGAGGCGACCCGCTCGAGGCCGCCTACATCGTGCCCCACGCCGGGCACCGCTTCTCAGGTCCGGTCGCCGCCCAGGTGTACGCCCGCCTCGCCGCCCACCGCGACCGCGTCAAGCGCGTCGTCCTGGTCGGGCCGTCCCACCACCATCCGCTGCGCGGCTACGCCGCCGCGCCCTACACCGCCTGGGAGACCCCGCTGGGGCCCGTCAATGTCGCCGCCACCGGCGTCGTCGGCTCCTCCCTGCTCCCGCACGAGGTGGAGCACTCCCTCGAGGTGCAGTTGCCGTTCCTGCAGGTCGCCCTCGGCGACGGCTTCGAGATCACGCCCGTCGCCGTCGGCATGAGCCAGACGCCCGAAGCCGCCCGCATGATCGCCGCGCTCATGGCCGAGGCCGGCGAGGACACCGTCCTGCTGTGCTCGACCGACCTGTCGCACTACCACGACCTGGAGACCGCCGAGCGCATCGACGAGTCCACCGCCGAGGCCATCCGGGCCCTGCGGCCCAGGGAGATCTCCACCAGCCACGCCTGCGGTGTGTTCGCCCTGCGCGGCACCGTCGCCTGGGCCGACGCCACCGGCCGCCGCCCCCGGCAGCTCGCCCTCGGCACCTCCGCCGACGCCACCGGGCAGACCGACCGCGTCGTCGGCTACCCGGCGTTCGCCGTCGAATCGCCGCGCCTGTGATGCGACCCGGTGCGAAGAAACTCGCATGCTCGGCGGCGCGGCCGGCATTTACCCTGTAAGACGTGACCGAGCACGAGCAGACCACCGAGACCGGCGACGACCTTCCCGAGCAGATGCAGATCCGGCGCGCCAAGCGCGTCGAGCTCCTCGCCGCGGGCAAGCAGCCGTACGCCCTCGGCTACCCGAGGACGCACGCGCTGGCCGAGCTGCGCGAGCAGTTCGCCGGCCTGGGGGCCGGGGAGTCGTCCGGCCAGACCGTCTCGACGACGGGCCGCGTCATCTTCGTGCGCGTCGCCGGGAAGCTGTGCTTCGCGCGGCTGCGCGACGGCGACGGCACCGAGTTCCAGGTGATGCTCTCCCAGGGCAAGGTTGGCGCCGAGGCGCTCGACGCCTTCAAACGGCTGGTCGACATCGGCGACCATCTCGGCGTCACCGGCGAGGTCGTCACCTCCAAGCGGGGCGAGCCGTCGGTCATGGCCGACACCTACGAGGTCACCGCGAAGGCGCTGCGGCCGTTGCCGGTCGCGCACAAGCCGCTCGCCGAGGAGACCCGGGTGCGCCAGCGCTACGTGGACCTCATCATGCGGCCCGAGGCGCGCGCCGCCGCCCGCAATAGGGCCGCGGTCGTCCGGTCCATTCGCGAGCGACTCGCGGCGCGAGACTTCATCGAAGTCGAGACGCCGATGATGCAGGTCCAGCCGGGCGGGGCCACCGCCCGGCCGTTCGTCACGCATATGAATGCGTACGACATCGATCTGTACATGCGCATCGCGCCGGAGTTGTATTTGAAACGGTGCGTAGTCGGCGGCATCGACCGCGTATTCGAGATCAACCGGAACTTCCGCAACGAGGGAGCCGATTCCTCGCACTCGCCGGAGTTCGCGATGCTCGAGGCATATCAGGCCTACGCCGACTACCGCTCGATCGGCGCACTCACCAAGTCGCTCATTCAGGGCGCCGCCGAGTCCGTGTTCGGATCGACGACGGTCGAACTCGCCGACGGGTCGACCTACGACCTCGGCGGGGAGTGGGCCGAGACCACCCTGTTCGGCTCCCTTTCCGACGCGCTCGGAGAGACCGTGACCGTCGACACGCCGCTGGACCGCTTGCGCGCTTACGCCGACAAAGTCGAGCTCGGAGTCGACCCGATGTGGGGTCAGGGGAAACTCGCCGAGGAATTGTTCGAGCACCTCGTGGTCGACCAGCTCCATGCGCCGACGTTCGTCTACGACTACCCCGAGGAGACCTCCCCGCTCACCCGCGGTCACCGGTCCGAGCCGGGACTGACCGAGAAATGGGACCTGTACGTCCGCGGCTTCGAACTCGCCACCGGCTATTCGGAGCTGGTCGACCCGGTCGTCCAGCGCGAGCGCCTCGAAGCGCAGGCCAGGCTCGCCGCGAAGGGCGATGACGAGGCCATGCGCGTCGACGAGGACTTCCTGCGGGCGATGGAATACGGAATGCCGCCGACCGGCGGCATGGGCATGGGAATCGACCGCTTGCTTATGGCGCTCACCGGACTCGGTATCCGAGAGACGATCCTCTTCCCCCTGGTGAAACCGGAATAGCAATTATTGGGACTCCCCGCTCCAATTGACGGCGCGCAAGCTTCGCCGAGGCGGTCCAATTGGCGGCCCACAAGCCGCGTGCCGGCCTAATTGGCGGCTCGCAAGCGTGCCCGAAGGCGGTGACGGGCGTCGGGAATATTCGCGCCCGGAGGTGAGGAGAGCTGATCTTTTGCCGAGACCCTCTTTCGCTTCTCTAAGCGACTCGTATATGCTCTGGCATTAACAACGGTTGTGCCGGTAAGCGCGCTAGTCGCTTCTCATCGAGAGGAATTTGCCATGGCGAAGAAGACACAGGTCATCCTGATCGACGATATCGACGGCGGCAAGGCTGAGGAGACCGTCAAATTCGCTATCGACGGGCAGGCCTACGAGATCGACCTTTCCGCGGCTCACGCCAATGAGCTCCGCGAATCCTTGGCTAAATTCCAGGAGGCCGGCACCAGGCTCGGCCGCTACACCGTGGGAGTCGTCCGCGGTCCCTCGAGGGGCACCTCGACCCGTCGACTGGCGGTCGACCGCGAGCAGAACAAGGCGATCCGCGAGTGGGCCGAGCGCAACGGCAAGAAGGTCTCTCCGCGCGGTCGCATTCCGCAGAGCATCGTCGAGGAATACAACGCGGCGCACAACTAGCACTCAGCGCCGATCGGCCGAACGCCCGCTCCCGACACGGGGTCGCGGGCGTTTCGCTTCCCAGGGGCCCGGGTAGCACGAATCCGAGGCCCAATACCGGTTGTCGCACGCGCGAGGCACCATTGGACCAGTGGCGGCCCCGGAACGGACGCGGCATTGCGCTCACAGCGAACGTTGAGTCATCGGGAATGCACCACCAGGCACGCTTGTTGTCACCCACGTGGCACCCGGCGCCGCCGAGCTGGGGAGATAAGGTGTACCCACAGGGTTTTGCAAGCCACGACCAGTATTGACGACAAGAAGCGGCGGACGCGAGGAGCAGAAGCGCATGTTTGAACGGTTTACCGACCGTGCCCGACGCGTGGTTGTTCTGGCTCAAGAAGAGGCCAGGATGCTCAACCACAACTACATCGGCACGGAACACATCCTGCTCGGCCTCATCCACGAGGGCGAGGGCGTGGCGGCGAAGGCCCTGGAGAGCCTTGGCATCTCCCTGGAAGGCGTCCGTCAGCAGGTCGAGGAGATCATCGGGCAGGGCCAGCAGGCGCCATCCGGGCACATCCCCTTCACCCCCCGGGCGAAGAAGGTGCTCGAGCTGAGCCTGCGAGAGGCGCTCCAGCTCGGACACAACTACATTGGGACCGAACACATCCTCCTTGGCCTCATCCGTGAGGGCGAGGGCGTCGCGGCACAGGTGCTCATCAAGCTCGGCGCCGACCTCAACCGGGTCCGCCAGCAGGTGCTGCAGCTGCTGTCCGGCTACCAGGGCAAGGAACCGGCAGGCGCCGCCGCCGGCGGCACCACCGCCGAGTCGCAGCAGTCCGGCTCGCTCGTGTTGGATCAGTTCGGTCGCAACCTCACGCAGGCCGCCCGGGACGGCAAGCTCGACCCGGTCATCGGCCGCCAGCGCGAGATCGAACGGGTCATGCAGGTCCTGAGCCGCCGCACCAAGAACAACCCGGTGCTCATCGGCGAGCCCGGCGTCGGCAAGACCGCCGCCGTCGAGGGCCTCGCGCAGGCGATCACCAAGGGCGAGGTCCCCGAGACGCTCAAGGAGAAGCAGCTCTACACGCTGGACCTGGGCGCCCTGGTGGCGGGCAGCCGCTACCGCGGCGACTTCGAGGAGCGCCTGAAGAAGGTCCTCAAGGAGATCAAGACCCGCGGCGACATCATCCTGTTCATCGACGAGATCCACACGCTCGTCGGGGCGGGCGCCGCCGAGGGCGCGATCGACGCCGCCAGCATCCTCAAGCCGATGCTGGCCCGCGGCGAGCTCCAGACGATCGGCGCGACCACGCTCGACGAGTACCGCAAGTACCTGGAGAAGGACGCCGCGCTCGAGCGCCGCTTCCAGCCGATCCAGGTCGCCGAGCCGAGCCTCTCGCACACCATCGAGATCCTCAAGGGCCTGCGGGACCGCTACGAGGCGCACCACCGCGTCTCGATCACCGACGGCGCCCTGGTGCAGGCCGCGACGCTGGCCGACCGGTACATCTCGGACCGCTTCCTGCCGGACAAGGCGATCGACCTGATCGACGAGGCCGGCGCCAGGATGCGCATCCGCCGCATGACCGCGCCGCCGGACCTGCGCGAGATCGACGAGGAGATCGCCGAGACCCGCCGCGACAAGGAGTCCGCGATCGACGCGCAGGACTTCGAGGCCGCCGCGCGCCTGCGCGACGCCGAGAAGCGCCTGCACGAGAAGCGCACCAAACGCGAGCAGGAGTGGAAGGCCGGCGACCTCGACCAGGTCACCGAGGTCGACGAGGAGATGATCTCCGAGGTCCTCGCGAACTGGACGGGCATCCCGGTGTACAAGCTCACCGAGGAGGAGACCAGCCGCCTGCTCCGCATGGAGGACGAGCTGCACAAGCGGATCATCGGCCAGACCGACGCCGTCAAGGCCGTCAGCCAGGCGATCCGCCGCACCCGCGCCGGGCTCAAGGACCCGAAGCGGCCGTCGGGCTCGTTCATCTTCGCCGGCCCCTCGGGCGTCGGCAAGACCGAGCTGGCCAAGGCGCTCGCGGAGTTCCTGTTCGGCTCCGAGGACGCGCTCATCCAGCTCGACATGTCCGAGTTCCACGACCGCTACACGGTCTCGCGCCTGGTCGGTGCGCCTCCCGGCTACGTCGGCTACGACGAGGGCGGGCAGCTCACCGAGAAGGTCCGCAGGAAGCCGTTCAGCGTGGTCCTGTTCGACGAGATCGAGAAGGCCCACCCGGACGTGTTCAACACGCTCCTGCAGATCCTCGAGGACGGGCGCCTGACCGACGGCCAGGGCCGGATCGTCGACTTCAAGAACACGGTGCTCATCCTCACCACGAACCTCGGTTCGCGGGACGTCGGCAAGGCCGTCACGCTGGGCTTCCAGTCCGGCGACGAGGCCGAGAACGACTACGAGCGGATGAAGGAGAAGGTCCAGGACGAGCTGAAGAACCACTTCAGGCCCGAGTTCCTCAACCGCATCGACGACACCATCGTGTTCCCGAAGCTCTCCGAGCCGGAGATCGTCGAGATCGTCGACCTCATGACCAAGCGCATCGAGGACCAGCTCGCGAACCGCGACATGGCGCTGGAGCTCACCGACAACGCGAAGCTGTACCTGGGGCACAAGGGTTACGACCCGGTGCTCGGGGCGCGGCCGCTGCGCCGGACGATCCAGCGCGAGATCGAGGACGCGCTCTCGGAGAAGATCCTGTTCAACGAGTTCGTGGCGGGTCAGATCATCCTCGTCGACGTCGAGGGCGACCCGAAGGACATCGAGAAGGCGCACCTGACGTTCCGCGGGTCCGACAAGCCCGAGGGCATCCCGGACACGCCGCCGGCCGCGCTGGCCGGCGAGCGGGCTCCCAAGAGCCCGAGCGCCGGGACCGGCACGATGCCGCCGAAGAGCCCGGGCGCGGGCCCGCGCGGCGGCATGGCCGGAGAGGGCGGCGCCTAGCGGCGCGGCGACCAGCGCATGAGTGAGACGGGGCGGGACCTTCGCGGGTCCCGCCCCGTCCGCTTCCCAGCCGGAACCCAGAAGGAGAAGACGTGGACGAAGTACCGAATCCCGAACCGATCTGCGAGGTCGCGGTGACCGGTCCGCGCACCAGCCTGATGCAGCGGATGGTCGAGACCCTTCTGTCCGAGCGGCTCGTCGCGTGCGGGCAGCGATCGGACTGGGTGCATTCGACGTACCGCTGGGACGGCCAGACCGAGCACCAGCCCGAGGAGCGCGTCCGCTTCCACACCAGGGCCTCGCTCGTGCCGACGATCGTCTCCCGCGTCGAGGAGCTCCACCCGTACGAGGTGCCGTGCGTGATCGCTCTGCCGGTGATGGCGGCCAACCCGGCCTACCACCTGTGGGTGATCACCGAGACGACCGCGAAGCCGTGAGCTCGGGCGGTCACGGGCGCGCATGCTCGGTGACGGCCTCGCAAGCGTCGCCCGCGACCGCGGAATACGACGGGCTCATCGGCCGGGTGCTCGCCTTGATGTCCGATTTCGGCGAGGCCGGGGTCGGTCTGGCGCTGGTGATCGAGACGGTCTTCCCGCCGGCGCCGAGCGAGGTCATCCTGCCGGTCGCCGGTTTCCTCTGCTATTCGGGCGAGATGAACTTCGCCCTGGTCGTGCTGTTCGCGACCGCCGGATCGATGCTGGGCGCCTACGGGTACTACTTCGTCGGCGCCGCGATCGGGCGCGAGCGCACGCGCCGCCTGTTCGCGAAGCTGCCGCTGTTCGAGGTGCGCGACTTCGACCTGTCCGAACGGGCCTTCGACCGGTGGGGCGCCGTCGCGGTCATGGCCGGCCGCTGCCTGCCGGTGGTGCGCAGCGTCATCTCGATCCCCGCCGGGATCGCGGGGATGCCGATCGGAAGGTTCTCGCTCTACACGCTCATCGGCAGCGCCGTGTGGAACTCGGCCTGGGCCGGTTTGGGCTTCGCGTTCGGCCCGCGGATCGAGCCGACACTGAGCCGGTACAGCGAGCTGCTGAGCACGATCGTGCTCGCGGTCATCGGCGCCCTGTTCCTCTGGTTCGTCGTCGCCCGCACGATCAAGCTGATCCGCCGGGACCCCGACCAAGGCGCCGGGCCCCGGTAGGGCGCCGGGCCCGGGACCGGTCTACTGGCTCGTACCGGCGCTCGCCGAGTCGGTCGCGGTCGTCGTCTCCGCGGTGCAGACGGGCTTGTTGTCGCTGTTGATGTATTCGGGGTACTGGCATTCCCACTCGTCGAGCGTGTCGTTCTGCAGCGCCGTCCACAGCGCGTCGGCCGCGACCTCGTAATCCGACGCCTCGGGGATGACCACGTAGGAGATGCCGTTGATGGTCTCGGTGGTCGAGGGCGTCCGGATGGCGGTCATCGACGCGGGGTCGACGTCGCGCATCGCGACGATGAGGTCGGTCAGCTGCATCCCGCCGAGGTCGACCGTGAGCTTGTCACCGAAGCCGTTGAGCAGCTCCACGGCCTGGGCGGGGTTCTTGTGGTAGCCGAGCTCCTTGGCCCGCTTCAAGATCCCCAGGATGGCCTGCTGCTGCATCTTCTGGCGTCCGTAGTCGCCTCCGCGTCCTTCCGCCCAGTCGGAGTCCCAGCCCCAGCCCTTGCGCTGGCGCACCAGGTCGAGGGCCTCGTCCTTGTTGTACTCGGCGCAGCCTTCGGGGTAGGTGCGCCGCTCGCCGTGGATCGAGGTGATCTCGTGCCAGGGGCACAGCTCGATGGTGCCCAGCTCGTCGACCAGGTCGATGAATCCCTCGAAGTTGGCGATCATGGCGCCGTCCCACTGGATGCCGGTCAGGTTCGAGATCGTGGTGGCGGTGTTGGCGAAGCCGTCGGCGCGGGTGTCGCCGCCGCCGGAGAAGGCCTCGGTCAGCTTGCCCGAGCACATCGGGTCGCACGACTCGATGTCGACGAGGAGGTCGCGCGGGAGCGAGACGATGCTGACGTCGTCGAGCTCGGCGTTGATGTGGACGATGATGGTCGAGTCCGACCGGCGCCCCTCGCCCTGCTCGTCCACGCCGAGCACCAGGAAGTTCAGCGGGCCCTCCACGTCGGGACCCGTGTCGACCGCCTTGACCTGTTCGGGCAGCAGCTCCTCGGTCTGGACGGCGTCGTTGACCAGGTTGAGGCTCAACTGCGCGGCGACCGCGCCGCCGCCGGACACCACCATCACCATTGCCCCGGAGATGACCATCCCCTTCGCCCACCAGGGCGAGACGGCCTTCGCCGCGTGCTTCCTCGGTCCGCTCACTTGTCTCCCCAGTCGCCAACGTCTACCGAGCAGTACACGCGTTGGAGGCCGGTATCGGTTGCATGGCAGGCCGCCGAATCCGCCTTGGATCCGGCGGCCGGACAGGCTCGTGACTAACGGCTTCCGTCTTGCGACGCACCGCAGCAGGCGCCGCCGCCGACCTGAGCCAGTTCGAGGCCTTCGCCGCTGCGACCGTGGGGCACGCCGGTGGCCAGGCCGCGGCCCTCGGTGGCGAGCGCGAGATCCGAGGAGCACACGCCCGTCTCGGGCAGGTCGAGCTCGACCGCGTCGGCCGAGGCCCGGTCGCCGGCCAGAGCCGCGGCGATGGAGCGGACCTGCTCGTAGCCGGTGGCGAGCAGGAACGTCGGGGCGCGGCCGTAACTCTTCATGCCGACGAGATAGAAGCCCTCGTCGGGGTGCGCCAGGTCGGCCTCGCCGTGCGGTGGGACGGTCCCGCAGGAGTGGAAGTTCGGGTCGATGAGCGGGGCGAGCCGGGACGGCGCCTCCACCGTGGCGTCGAGGTCGAGGCGGAGCTCGCGGAGCATGCCGAGGTCCGGCCGGAACCCGGTGGCGCCGGCGACCTGGTCGGCCTCCAGCTTGCGCTCCTCGCCGTCGGCGCGGCCGACGACGATGACGGCGCCCTCGCCCGCCGGGCTGAACCGGTCGATCGTGAAGGCGGTGACCAGTTCGATCCGCCCGGCCTCGACCAGGGCCTTGAGCCGGGTGCCGAGCGCGCCGCGCGCCGGCAGGGCGTCGCCCTCGCCGCCGCCGTACAGGCGCGCGGGCGTGCGGCCGCGGATGGCCCAGGTGACGCGGGTGCCGGGCTCGGCCTCGGCGAGCTCGCCGAGCGACAGCAGCGTGTTGGCGGCCGAATGGCCCATGCCGACCACGAGGGTGTGTCGACCGGCGAAGCGGTCGCGGTCGGCCCCGAGGACGTCCGGCAGGGGACCGGCCGACCACGCGGCGGCGGCGTCCTCACCGGGGGCGGCGAGACCGTGCGCGCCGAGCGGATTCGCGTGGCCCCAGGTGCCCGAGGCGTCGATGACGGCGTCGGCGACGACATCGGTGTACTCGCCCGCGGCGGTGCGCGTGCGCAGCAGGTACGGACGGCCCTCGCGGTCGAGCGTGCGGGTCTTGTCCGCGCCGAGGCGGGTCACCGCCACGACGCGGGCGTCGAAGCGCAGGCGCTCGGCGAGGCGCGGCACGGCGGCGAGCGGCGCGAGGTAGTCGTCGACGAGTTCCCGCCCGGTCGGCAGCGCGTCGGGGTCGGGCGCGGTCCAGCCGCGGGACTCGAGGAGGCGGCCGGCGGCGGCGTCGACGTCGTAGCGCCACGGCGAGAACAGGCGCACGTGGCCCCATTCGGCGATCGCGGCCCCGGCTCCGGGGCCGGCTTCGAGGACGATCGGTTCCAGGCCCCGCTCGAGCAGGTGGGCGGCGGCGGCCAGGCCGACCGGACCGGCCCCGATCACTGCCACGGTCCGCGGGGGACTGCTGGGGTTCGACATGGAGACCTCCGTGCGTTCGGGTGACCGCGCCGATCGCGATCACATCAACCAAGGCAATTAATATCAGCAATAACTGTTGATAGCAAGCTATGTGGTTTACTTGACGCATGAGCCGCCTGATCGAGATCGAGCTGACCGACGTCACGGCCGAGCCGGACGCGGCGGTGGTCGAGCGCGCCCGCGACCTGGCGCCGCAGTTCAAGGCGCTGGCCGATGAGAACCGCCTGGCGATCGTGCTGCTGCTCTCCGAACGCTCCCGCACCGTCCGCGAGCTGACCGAGGCCACCGGGCTGGCGCAGACCCTCGTCAGCCACCACCTCGCGCCGCTGCGCGATCTCGGCCTGGTCTCGGTGACCCCCAAGGGCCGCAGCAACGTCTACTCGCTGTGCTGCGAGGCGTTCTCCGCACCGATGCGCGCACTCGCCGGCCTGTCCGCCCCCGCGGACACCGGCCGCTCCTGAGCCGAAACGCGAACGGCGCGGCGGCCCCTTTCGGAGCCGCCGCGCCGTCGACGTCCGGGCGCGCCTCAGCCGAGCGAGCTCAGCAGGTCACGGCACGCCTGCTCGCACTTGCGGCACTCGTCCGCGCAGTGCTCGCAGTGGGGCATGTGCGAGGCGTGCTCGGCGCAGATGTCGCCGCACGACTTGCAGGCCATCGCGCACGCCTCGAGGACCGCGCGGGTGAGGTTGGCGTCGTAGCCGGTGTGGCGCGAGAGCACCTGCCCGGTGGTGAAGCAGATGTCCGCGCAGTCCAGGTTCGAGCGGATGCACTTGGTCAGCGAGGCGACGTCCTGTTCGCTGAGACACGCGTCGGCGCAGGCCGTACACGCCTGCGCGCAGGCGTAGCACTCCCTGATGCACTCCGCGAGCTTCTGCCGGTCGATGTCCCCGAGGTCGGCCGGGTAGGTCTGAAGCATGTCGTCCACAAGAGTCATGAAGATCTCCTTTCGGCTGTTGCCGTCCCGGAGCGGCCTGGGGCGGATCATGCCGGGTCCGGCCTCCGCGAGGGTGGGCGAAGCGGCGGGTCCGGTGGCGAGCATCGTCGCGGCGAGCGCGGCTCCGGTGATTGACTTTGGGATGCCGTCGGCGCCCCTTGACGTCCTCACGTTAGCGAGCGAACGTCTCGTTTTCAGGGGATTCGTGGAATGGCGGCGCTAGCTAACGGTCGAGCTGGAGCCGGTTCCAGGCCCACGCGGTGAGCGCCGCGAACCCGACGGCGAAAGCGGGGGCCAGCGCGAGTTGGGCGCCCGCGACCTCGCCGGGTCGCAACGCCCACAGTGACGGTGCGGCGATCGGGACCCAGGCGCTCGCCGAAGGGAGGGCGACGACCGCGACTTGGGCGAGGACGATGAGTCCGATCGTGGTCGCGATGCCGGCCATCGGTCCGCGTCCGAGTGTGGCGGCCCAGGCGGCAGGAGCGGCGATCAGACCGCTCATGGCGCACAGTGCGAAGAGGCGGCCGAGCCCGGTCACGGCCGGAACGTCGAGGCCGCCGAGCCCGATCGCGAAACCGGTCAAGGCCACGAGGCCGGTCAGGACCGCCGCCGCCGTGACCGACCATCCGAAATGAACGATGAACTTGGCGGCCGTCTGAGCGGTGCGCGATACGGGCAGTGCGAGCAGGCCGTAGACGGTGCCGTCGGTGAACTCGCGCCCGAAGACCCAGCTCAAGGTGACGCCGAACGCCAGGAGCGCGCCGGCGGCCACGATCTGGGTCACCGTGGCGACCATGAGCGGCCATCCGGTGGTTCCGGCGGCCTGGCCGAGCTTGGCGGTGATCTGGTCGTTCCCGGCCTCGACCGCGGCGGTCAGGGAGGCGCCGAGAACCCCGGTGCCGACGACCAGAAGTACGGCTCCCGCGTGCAGCACCCGGGCGGCCGCGGCCTTCCGCGCTTCCACCCACACCGCGGCGCGCAGGCCGTTCACGAGCGGCCGCCTTGACCATCGGCGCGCCGTTCGTCGTCGCGGAGCACGAGGTCGAAGAACGCCCGCTCCAGTTCGGCACCGGCTCGGTCGAGCGTGCCGATGATCCGGCCGCGGTTCACCACCGAGATCCGGTCGGCGATCCGGGCGACCTCGTCGAGGTGGTGGCTGGACACCAGGACCCCCGCGCCCCGGTCGGCGCGCTCCCGCAACGTCTCGCGCAGCGAGATCACGCCGGCGGGATCGAGGGCGTCGGTGGGTTCGTCCAAGATCATCAGTTCCGGGTCGGCGACGAGCGCGGCGGCCAGGCCCAGGCGCTGACGGTTGCCCTTGGACAGGCGCGAGGCACGCGTCCGTTCGTAGCGGGCGATGCCCATACCGGCGATGATCGCGTCCACCGCGCCCGGCACGGCGCGCCTGCTCAGGCCGCGCAGCCGTGCGGCCACTTCGAGATTCGCGCGGAGGGTCAACTCGGGGTAGGCGAACGGGCTGTCGAGCAGATGCCCGACGTGGGCCCATGCGGCGGCGGGCATCCGGTCGACCGGTACGCCGCCGATGTGGACCGATCCCGAGTCGAGTCGGATCATGCCGAGCGCGGCGCGCATCAGGGTCGTCTTGCCCGCGCCGTTGAGGCCGACGAGGGCGTGCACGAGACCGGGTTCGACCCGCAGCGTCACACCGAGCACGCCTGCCGCAGGACCGTAGGCGCGGACGGCGTCGTCGACGCGCAGTCGGTCAGGCATGGCCGCCGTCCAGGACGTCCAGTGCGGCGCCGATGCTCTCGGTGAGGGTTCGCCGCGGATCCTCGGCCCATGCGTACAGCGCGGCGGTCACCGCGGCCAGCACGGTCTGGGCCGCGACTCGGGCGGTGAAGGGATCGGCGCCGTCCGCGGCGAGGCGTTCGGCGATGGCGGCCGACGTCACCTCGTTCTGGATGACGGCTGCGGCACGGAGCGCGGGTGTGCGGGCGACGAGTCCGGTGCGCCGCCGCGCCGTCGCCAGATCCTCCTCGGACAGTCCCGACAGCGCCGACCGCAGGCCGCGCACGGCGCGTGCCAGCGGGGCCTCGTCGCGCGGTCGGGCGCCGACGGCCTCGGCGATGACCGGGTCGAACGGGTCGGCCAGGACCGCCTGCTCCTTACTGCCGAAGTGGCGGAAGAACGTCATCTCGGTGACCCCCGCCTCCCGCGCGATCTGGGCGACGCTCGTGGCCTCGAAACCGCGCTCCTCGAACAGCGTCAGCGCGCATTCGCTCAGTCGCATCCGCGTGCGCTCGCGCTTCGAACCAGGTGACATCGACATAATGTTAGTTCATAACATTTCTGGAGTCAACGCTCTGCCGGGCGTGGCCGGCCACCGCCGTCAGGGTTCCGGTCACGGGAGGTCGGTTCGGGGCGCGGGCGGACGAAGATGCTCGGGACTTCGTCGAGCGTTGGGCTTGGCCGGTGACGCGGTCGCCGGAGGGCGGCGTGAGCTGCTGGAGGTCCGGTTTCGAGCGCCGTTGCGCAGATACGGCGCTGCCGCGCCGTCTGATGACGACGCGGCAGCACTCTGGGCGTTATTGGCGTGAACAGTCTCACTGTTCCGTCTCTTGGCGGAGGATAGGGGATTCGAACCCCTGAGGGCTTTCACACCCAACCCGCTTTCCAAGCGAGCGCACTAGGCCACTATGCGAATCCTCCGCGGGGTAGCTTACCCGACGACGAGTGCGAGCGGCCGGAGGGTGAAGCGCCGTGATGTCGATGACTCTGCTCCCGCGCCCGGCTTGGGGATGCGCGGCCCGTGAGGTACGCTATTGCCCGTCCCTCATGCGGCGTCATCTTGTGAACCTCCCCAGGGCCGGAAGGCAGCAAGGATAAGCGGGCTCTGGCGGGTGCGTGAGGGACCCGGCCGCCTTAGCTCAGTCGGCAGAGCGATTCACTCGTAATGAATAGGTCGACGGTTCGATTCCGTCAGGCGGCTCCAAGCGTAGAGCGAACAAACCGCCCGTCTAGCAGGCATTGCGCCGCTAGGCGGGCGGTTTTGCGTGTGCGGCTGAGTGCGTGGCTGTGCCATTGAATGCGAGTGGCTGTGGATACACGGTGGATACAGATTGAGCGCCAGCGGGGGCAACGGCGCAACTGCATCTCTCTCATATTGCAATGTATTTATATATACACACTGAGGGTCATAGCGCGTCGTTTCGACGCGCACCGTCCGGGTTTGCTGAAACATGGGGAGTTTCGGCAGGTCAGAGTCCCAATTCACCCTTATCTCACCTAGGGTAGTCCGCTGTTCGGGCCTCAGAATGGCTCTCAGAGGGTTGTGTTTCCGCAGGTCAAAGGCATGGCGTCGCTCAGCACCCCTATGTTTCAGCTTCCCTGGTAGCTGCCATCAGGGATGTTCGAACGTTCGTACGCATCTCTGGTTTCCGCAGGTCAGAGGCTTAGGGATGCGTGAGATGCGCGGGATGCGTCGGACGCGCATCCCGACTTCACGACTCAGATGTTGTGGTCCTCGCGAAAGTCAGATCAGCCTGCGACGAGTTTCGTCCGTGTGGGCCTGGAGCGGCCACGGCTTATCCGTCCATGTGACATAAGAGCGCCCGCCGAGGGCGGCGAGGCATTCGTCAATGGAATCGAACCGGAGATCCTCGAACGTGTCGCCGCCTGGTCCGCCTTGGCGGCCCCAGACGCGCACGAGAACGGATCCGTCCTCCCACGCCCAACCGAGGGCAAGTCCGTGGGGAGATGGCTCCAAGGTTCCGCCACGGGGAGAGGGCTGAAACCGTCGCGATCCTGGAGGAATTTCGATCATGTGTTTGATAATAGAGCCGACTGCTCGCCCTTTTCATGGCTATCGGTGAGTTGCTGAGACGCTGTACGGTCAGTCCTCCGAAGCCGGGCGGCGACTAGAACAACGACCATGCCCGCGATGACTTGAACCTCCGGTCGCTCGCCGAGTGCGACGACGCCCAGAATGACGGCGACCACCGGCAGCAGGTAGACCACGATGGAAGCCGCTGTCGGGCCGTCGTCTGTGATGATCCGGTAGTTGAGGATGTAAGCGATGCCGGTGCCGAAGACACCGAGGACGGCGATAGCGAGTATCGGACCTGGCTCCCAGTTCGGCGAAGGCCAACCAAAGAGTGGCACTACGGCAAGCGTGACGGCGGAGGCGCAGACCAACTGCCCGGCTGCCATTCTGAGGACCCCAAGCTCGCGCCTGGCGAGGAAGCGACCGATATATACGTAGCTGACACCGTAGGACGCTGCTGCCGCGAGGCAGGCTAGGCCGCCCCAACTGGCAATGTCGGTGCCGTAGCGCCAAGGCGAGAAGATCAGGAGGACTCCGGCAAAGCCGAGCGCAAGACTCCAAGCGTTCTGGCGTGCCGAAGCTCCGCTGCGATACGCGAGCACCGTGAACAGCACTGTCCAGAGCGGTGCGGAGGCGTTGACGACGCCCGCCGTAGCGGATGCGACAGTCTGCTCTCCGATGCTGAACAGCAGGTAAGGAATTGCGTTGCCGAATACCGCTGCGACCGCGAGGTGGCCCCACGTAGACCGGCCGTTCGGCAGCCGAAGGCCACGAGCGTACAGAATCGCTACGAGGGCTGCTGCCCCGAGCAGCATGCGCAGCAAGGTGATCTGGACGGGAGAGAATCCATCCAGACCCACCTTAATCCACAGGAAGCTCGAACCCCAAAGCCCCGCCAATGCGGCGACGCGAAGTGTTCCGAGGTGGCGAAGTGCCAACTAGTCCTCGATTCGAATCCGGTAATCGAGCCCGTTGAGGTCGGCTCGCATGGTGAAGCAGGTGACCTCGAACGGCCGGTCATCCTGGTCGATTCCGGTGTGAACGACCTCGATGACCGGCACGCCAGCAGGGATGCTCAGTCTCTCGGTCTCATCTGGGTCTGGCATGCGAGAAGAGATCTCCTCTCTGATTGACGCGATGCGGTGGCCTCGGTCCTCGAATCGCGCGTACAGGCTGCCCTTACCCATGTCGGCTGAGTCTGCGAGCACGGTTCTCTCAGCGATCTCCCATGGGATGTAGGTGACACCGACCTGCACCGGCTCGTCGTCTGCGTAGTACCAGTTCTCGCGTCGTACCACGGACTCTTCATCGTGCGCGACGTCGAGTCGCTCGGCGATCTCGGGTGGAGGCTGGACCCTCTCGATGGCAGTGCAGTCGACCCGCGCGGACTTGCCTTGCCTCTGGACTTCGGCGCGATAGGGAGAGAGTCCGGTCTCTTCTCGAAGGCGGTTCGAGTATCGCTCGGCTCCGAGCCTGAGCAGCTTAGGCTTCTCGCGCACGACGGCGCGCGCCTTGTTTCGGGTGACTACCAGCCCTTCGGCCTCAAGGATCTTGATGGCCTCGCCGGCAGTGTTCGGGACGACACCGTACTGCGCTGCCAGGTTGCGCCGAGACGGCAGCTTGGCGCCCGGCTGGAGTTTCCCATTGCGGATGGAGTCCCGAAGGTCTTCAGCGATGCGACGCCTCTCCGTCAGCTCGCTGGCCGGGTTCGAGCGGGCCTCACTCGGTTCACTGGATTGATCCGTCATGCGTTTCACCTCGTTAACCACCTTATCTCATCTGACTTGCGCCAGATGCTTGCGCGTGCTGAACGCCTCATGCTATAACTGACTTAAGCCAGATCTGACTTAAGCCAGATGAGACATGGAGGTTCAGATGGGTTTTGACGGTTCGCATCCGGTGGCGTCGGCGGCGGCGCGGTTGTGCCGCACCGAGCACGGTCACTCGCCTTCGTGGGAGGACGTGGCTTGCCCGCAGTGCTGGGAGTCGGCGCTGCTGGCGGACAAGGAAGCCGCGGTTGGGGCCGGTCTTGACGGCGAGTGCCCGGCTGACCCGGAGCTGGTGGATGAGGTCGCGGTGGAGCGGGCGGTGGCTGGCGAGGCGATCGAGCTGACCGTGGCGGAGTGGCAGGAAGCGAAGCGGGCGTTGATGCAGCGGCACCAGGTGTGCGTGCGTCACGCCCGCTTTCTGCTTGCCCGGAACGTGACCGTGATCGATGCGCTCGGCTCGCCGCTGGAGGCGCCGATGCTTGGCGTCGCCGCCAAGGGCTCGGCCTCTCCGGCTCGGGTGGTGACGCTCGCAGCCCGCGCCAGGGCTCGCCGCCGTTCGAGGCGCCGCGCTTGGACGCGCGCCGAGCTGGCTGGGCCGGACGCGGCTTCGGTGGCCGCTACAGCGGCGTGAGGGCGAAACCAGGCCGCCGCGCCTGGTCCGGTGCCGGGTGGCTCCCGGCCCGCTGATGAGCCAAGCCGCAAGTAGCACAGGGAGAACTGTCATGGCGAATACCCCCAAGCCTGAGCGCAAGATCGCCAAGCGAATCCAGACCGACATCCGTCAGGGCGCGAAGTCCAAGCAGGCGCACCGAGAGTTCAGCCAGAAGGTGCCGGAGGCCAAGAAGGCCGGTCAGATGGCGCGCCTGTTCCCCAAGCCCAAGGGAGGCGTCATCAAGTAGGCGAAACGCCCGGCCTCACAGGGGTCTGGCGTCCGGGCATCGGGTGGCTCCCGTCCCGCTGATGAGCCAAGCCGATTGATCGAAAGGGGTTGGTCCTGATGGGTCAGACGACCAACGATTTCTGGGCCGCGAAGCACCGTGACCACGAGTTCAAGCTGCAGCGGGCCGCGCAGGAGCGTCGTGCGCGTGAGGCGCGGGAGGAGCAGGCGCGCAGGCGCGATGAGGAGAAGCGTCGCCAGGCCGCTGAGGCGGCGCGGCGCCGGATGGACCAGGCGCGCCGCAGGCGCTAGGGCGAAACGGGCCTGTGGGTCCGTCCGGTGCCGGGTGGCTCCCGGCCCGCTGACGAGCAAAGCCGAAACCGCAAGGGAGACAGCATGTCCAAGTATCTGGATGCCGCCGCCGCATTGGTCAAGAAGGCCGCCGACGACAACGAGCAGCGCTGGGGCTCGACGCCCGGCGCGGCCGAGAGCGGCCGGGTGGAGTTCGCGAAGCTCTACGCCCTGCTCGCCGCCGTCGACAAGGGTTTGATGCCCGAAGCGGTCGCCGAGGAGATCTACGGCCAGCTCAATCGCTAGGCGAAACCGGCCTCCGGGCCGGTCCGTCCCGAGTGGCGTCGGGGCGCTGATGAGCCAAGCCAGACACGAGAGGACATGACATGGGCAACAAGGCTTCCGAGAACGGTTTCTCGCGGGTGATCGAGCCGCCGCGCAACAACTCCGACAAGGAGTGGGCGCGCTGGCGGCGTGACCACGAGCAGGCGAGTGAGGACCACAAGCGCTGGGCGGCCGAGGAACGGCGGCGTAAAGCGCCGGGCCACCGATAGGCGAAACGGCCGGGCCTGCGGGCTCGCGCCGTCCGGTGCCGGGTGGCTCCCGGCCCGCTGATGAGCCAAGCCAGACAGCACAAGAGCCCGACTCCCCGAGTTGCAGCAAGCGGAGCCGGGCACCTTCACAGGAAGGCAACTCTAATGAACCACACCGATCCTGACGGCGAGGCGCCCGCCTGGCTGTTTGAGGCCCTTGACGGCGCTGACCGCGTCTTCGAGCATGAGGCAGCCTTGCTGCGGCGGCGCCTGTACCGCGAGGCGCTGACGGCGGCTATGCGCGCTCACACCCCGGCCGGGCTGCCCGAGCTGGAGTGGCGCGCTTCCCGCTGGGATGAGGGCACCGTTCATGTCTGGGCGCGGCCGACCGCCGGGCGCGTCATCTGCCTGTTCGAGGAGGAGATCCGCCAGGGCGCGGCCGACTGCGCCGCCTGGCTGGCTGCCCTGGAGGGTCCGGCGATGACCGAGACGGTCAGCCACTCCGAGGGCCACCTGACCTTCCAGGCCCCGCTCCGTCTGGCCGGCGTCGGCTTCATTCTCCGCTTCGACCCCTACACCGACCAGATCGGCGCCGACGCGGTCCGCCGGATCGTCGCCGAGAGCGCCGGGTCGATCGCGAGCGTCGGAGGTGTCCGGTGAGTGCCTGGCGTGTGACGTGCCCGAACTGCGGTGGGAGCCACTATGCCTCCACCTGCACGGCCAAGCCCGGCAAGGCCGCCCTTGTGGAGGCGGTGTAGCGATGGCCTTCCGCGCCGAGTTCGACGACCCCGAGGGCACCCGGTTCGGGTTGCCGACGTTCAACTACCGGCACGCGCCCCGCGGCTTGGCCACGCGCCGTCAGCTCGCCGCCAAGGGGCTCACCCCCGGCCGCCAGGACATCGCTGCGCAGATCCTGTGGTGGCGCGGCAAGCGGCGGGCGTACCTGTACCGCGAAGACCTCGCCCGGCCTAAGCGCGAGGCGACGCCCGCGCAGCTGCGGGCGCTCATGCGCGCCTGGGTGGCGCTGTCGACATGCCCGACGTGCCGGCGGGAGTTCGACCACTACATTCCGCGCCGCTTCGGCGAGTGCCTGGAGTGCCACCAGGCCGGGACGGGGGCGGCCCGATGAACGTCACCACCGCCGCCTTCAACGCTGACTTTCCCGCGTTCGCCGCGCTCGGCGCCGCTGAGCTGCTGGAGCTGATCGAAGAGACCAACACCGCCCTAGCCGAGGCCGCGCGCGGCCGGATCGCGGCCGCTGACGCGCGGTTCGAGGCCGTGTGCGCCCGGCTGGGCATCACCGACGAGATCGAGCCCCTCGCGCGAGCGGTGCGGGCCCTACCCCTGAAGGAGGGAGACCGATGACTACACCAGTGACCACCTACGCCGAGGCTGATGCCCGCGCTAAGGTCAGCCGCCTCGCCGCGTCGACGGAGGCGAAGATCGCCACGCGCGATGCCGAGGTCGAGCGCAAGATCCGCGCTAAGGAAGCTGAGACCGAGCTGGCGCTCAAGCGCGCTGAGGCGGCCCTGGCGGAGCGGCAGGCCAAGGCCGCCGCCAAGGACGCCGAGGCGGCCCGCAAGTCGCAGCGGCGCACCCAGCGCCGCCAGGCCCGCGCCGAGCGGCGCGCCGAGGCCACCGCCGCCGCCCTCGGTTATGTGCGTGGCAACGCTCCGGCGGTGTACTCGGCGGGCATCTACGCCATGGCCCTGTACGTGGCCGTGTCGGGGCAAGTCTCGGTCGCGGTCGAACGCGGCTGGCCGATCGCGATCGGCATCGGCATGGCCGCGTTCCTGGAAGGCACCGCGTTGTCGATGGCGCTGACGGCGCACCAGCAGCGCCTCAAAGGCGAACGCGCCCTCACCCCCCGCGTGATGACCTGGGTTGCCGCCTCCTTCGCCGCCGCGATCAACTTCGGCGCGCACGCCGACGACCTGGTCATGGCCGCCGTCCTCGGCGCCTCCTCGCTGGCCGCGATCGTGGTCTGGGAGGTCCGCTCCGGCGCCAAGCACCGCGACGCCCTCCGCAAGCTCGGCCTGATCCCCGAGCCGCCGGAGCGGTTCGGGTGGCGCCGCTGGCTCCGCTACCCGCGATCCACCTTCGCGGCCTGGTCCCTGGATGTCCGCTCCCGCGTCGGGACCGGCGCGGCGGCGCTGCTCGCCCGCGTCGAGGCCGACCGGCAGGCCCGCACCGAGGCCCTGGCCGCCGAGCGGCGCGAGGCCGAAGCGGCCCGTACCGCTGGGCGCGAGGCGAAGGCTGCCGAGAAGGCCGCCCGCCGGGACGCGGCCAAGCTCGCCCGGTCCGAGGCCAAGGCCGCGAAGCAGACCGTCAAGACCGAGTCCGCCGACCGGTCCGACGCCGAGGTGCCCGCCAAGCCGCGTCGCAAGGCCCGGACCGGTACGGGCAAGGCGAAGCGGACCGGTCGGGCGCACGCCGTCTCGGACGCTGCCCTGGTCGACCGGTTGCGGGCGATCGCCGATCAGACCGGTCAGCCCGTGTCGCTCAACCGGGCCCGGACCGAACTGGGCGTCGGGACCGGTCGGGCGAAGCGGCTGCTCGACCTGGCTGCCCAGCCTGC
>NZ_BAAHCB010000002.1:264659-330822 GCF_054776215.1 Glycomyces tarimensis | reverse complement strand
GAGGAGACCACTATGAGCACCGACCACCACGACCAGACCGAACCGGGCGAGGACGGCCCGGAAGTCCCGCGCAAGCCTTCGGGTGAACGGGATTGGGACGCCTGGGCCGCGAAGCTGCCCGAGGACGCCTACCCCGGCCCGACCGGTCCGGGCGACGCTGAGACGGGACCGGGGGTACCGGTCGACTCGGTCGAAGCCCAGACCGGTACGCCTACCGGTACGGGCGAGGCCCGGCCGGTCCTGCCGGAGTGGGCGAAGTCCCGTACCGGCCTGACCGGTGAGGCGAAGCGAGCCGCGCGGCTGGCGTTGCACCGCCTGGCGTACCACGCGGTGCGCGGGCCGCTGTATGCCGCGCGCGTGGCGTTGTACGCCCCGCGTGGGGCGTTCCGGCTGGCCGCGATGTGGGGCCGCTGGTGCTTCGATGAGGAAGGCCGACCGCTGCGCAGCGCGACGGCCGCGAGGGACGACTACGAGGCGTACCGCAAGCTGGTGCTGGTGCGTGACCGGCACGTCCGCTGGCGCGGCCTGGTCTCGGCGGTCGTCGGCGGTGCCGGCGCGGTCGGTGTGCTGGCCGCGCTCGGCGCCGGGGGCCTGTGGTCGTGGGGTCTGGGTGTGGTCACCGTCGCGGCCTGCGGCCTGGTCGGTCGCCCGGCCGACCGGCCGCTGCTGGACACGGCGGTGGTCAAGACCAGCCTGGCGCCGCTGACCTCCGAGGTGGTCTACCGGTCGCTCACGAGCCTGGGCATCGGCGGGATCACTACCGCGATCGGCAAGAACCCCAAGGCGATCGCGTTCGTCGCGCCGATCGTGCGCGACGGCGAGGGCTGGAGGGCCGAGGTCGATCTGCCCTTCGGTGTCACCGCTGCCGAGGTCATGGAACGGCGCGACAAGCTCGCCTCGGGCCTGGCGCGCCCGGTCGGGTGCGTCTGGCCTGAAGGCCGGGGCGAGATCCACCCCGGCCGCCTGGTCGTCTGGGTGGGGGACCAGGATATGGCCTCGGCGTGCCAGCCCGCGTGGCCGCACGCGAAGGGCAAGGCGGTCAACCTGTTCGAGCCCGTCCAGGTCGGCACCGACCCCAGGGGCCGGGCGGTGAAGACCACGCTGATGTACGCCTCCGGCGTCATCGGCGCGATCCCGCGCATGGGCAAGACCTTCGCCGCCCGGCTGCTCATGCTCGCCGCCGCCCTGGACGTGCGATCCGAGATCCACGCCTTCGACCTCAAAGGCACCGGCGACTTCAAGCCGGTCGCGCCGGTGGCGCACGCCTACCGGGCCGGAGACGAGGACGAGGACCTGGCCTATGTCATGGCTGACCTGCGGCGCGTCCACTCGGACATGCAGCGACGCACCCGCGTCATCCGCGACCTGCCCAGCGATGTGTGCCCGGAGAACAAGGTCACCGACGCTCTCGCCAGCAAGAAGTCGCTGGGGCTGCATCCGGTGTTCATCAGCATCGATGAGTGCCAGCGGCTGTTCGAGCACCCCGAGTTCGGCGACGAGGCCGAAGCCCTCGCCGAAGACCTGGTGCGGCGCGGCCCGGCCACCGGCATCATGCTGTGGCTGGCGACGCAGCGCCCGGACTCGAAGTCGATCCCCAAGGGCATCGCCGACAACGCGGTCCTGCGCCTGTGCCTGAAGGTCAACGGCCAGGTCGCCAACGACATGGTGCTCGGTACCTCGATGTACAAGCAGGGCGTTCGTGCCTCGGCGTTCTCCTTCAACGACAAGGGCATCGCCTACCTCGTGGGCGAGGGCGAGGCGGCGACCGTGGTCAAGAACCACTTCGTGGACGGCCCCGCCGCCGAGAAGATCGCCGGCCACGCCCGCGCCGCCCGTGAGGCCGCCGGGCGCCTGACCGGCTACGCCGCAGGCGAAGCCACCGAAGCCGACACGCAGCCTGCCTACGACCTGGCCGCCGACCTGCTCGCGGCCTGGCCCTCCGGGGTCAAGTCGGCATGGAACGCCGAACTGGTCGACCGCCTCGCCGAGCTGCGCCCCGAGGCCTACGGCTTGTGGGCCGGCCTCGATGAGGAGCACAAGACCGCGCAGCTCACCCGGTCCCTGCGCCTTTGCGGCGCGCACGAGCTGGTCAAGCAGGTCGGGCGCCGCGACGGGTCGGGCAAGACCATCAACCGGCGCGGCATCGGCCACGACGACATCCGCAATTTCGTCACTGAGCGTGACCGAAAGAAAGGGGCGTGAGCGACCCGGGAGGCCGCTAACGATAGCGGCGACCCCCGCTAGCGCTAGCAACACGATTAGCGCGACACAGACCACCTGATCAGGGCACTAGTAGCTAGTAGCCCCTGGTCGACCTCACCCTAAAACCGCTCCTGGAGGAGATTGTGACACCCACACTCGCCGCTATCGCCGCCGCCATGTTCGTCACGCTCTGTTACGGCCTGTGGTGTGCGGTCAGCCCGTTCGGGCGCTGCCTCCGCTGCGCCGGCAAGCCCGGCAAGGCATGCCCCGGCTGCGACAGCACCGGCCGCCGCCCGCGCATCGGCAGGCGGCTCTACCACTGGGCCCGCGCCGAATACCGCCACAGCGGCAACGGCGAGACCGACTACGACCGCTTCCGCAACTAACCCGAGAGGACACCAACACCATGCCCGACACCGACGCCACCTGCGTCCACTGCGGCGCGAGCGCCTGCACCACCTGCCACGACTGCGGCGGCGACTTCCGGCGCGGCGACCCCTACGCCTGCATCTGCGGCGACGACTACGAGTGCTGCGTCGACGGCGACTGCTACGACTGCCTGCTCGACGCCGGACTCGCCGACCACTACTGACCCGACCACCGGTCCGGCCCCGTGCGGGGCCGGGCCCACACCCGAGAGGACCGACACCAATGGACACCAAGAGACGCCTGCTTGATCTGTTCTGCTGCGCCGGCGGGGCCGCGATGGGCTACCACCGGGCCGGGTTCGACGTCGTCGGCGTCGACATCCGGCCCCAGCCGCGGTACCCGTTCGCGTTCGTCCAGGCCGACGCGCTCGAGTACGTCGCCGAGCACGGGCACGAGTTCGACGCGATCCACGCCTCCCCGCCGTGCCAGGCGTTCACCTCGGCGCGGGTCATCCACGGCCGGAGCCACCCGGACCTGGTCGACGCCACCCGCCGCCTGCTGGAGGCGTCGGGTCGGCCGTGGGTGATGGAGAACGTGCCCGGCGCGCCGCTGCGGGCCGACCTGGTGCTGTGCGGGTCGATGTTCCCCCAGCTACGCGACGGCCCCTACGGGATCGTCCGCCACCGCCTGTTCGAGTTCGCCGACATGCCGATCGGGCTGGTCCTGGTCCCGCCGTGCCATCACCCGCCCAAGACCGTCAGCGTGTTCGGGCACGGCGGCCACGTCTACCACGGCGTCGCCCAGTGGCGCCGGGTCATGGGCATCGACTGGATGACCCGCGACGAGCTGTCGCAGGCGATCCCGCCGGCCTACACCGAACTCATCGGCACCCAGCTGCTGCACCGCCTCGCCCACACTGGCGCCGAGCTTGCGGGAGGCCGCAAATGAACGCTCTGCTCCACGCCGCCCTGGCCGCCGCCGATCGCGGCTGGCCGGTCTTCCCCCTCGTGCCCGGCGGCAAGCGGCCCGCCATCAAGAACTGGGAGCACCGCGCCACCACGGACACCGCGCGGATCGAACGCTGCTGGCGCGCCGGGGCGTGGAACATCGGCCTCGCCTGCGGCCCGGCCTCTCTGGTCGTGGTCGACCTCGACCGACCGAAGGGCAGCCAGCAGCGCTACAACGCGGACGGCTCGATCTACACCGGAGCGGTCGGCTACGACCAGATCGCCGCCGAGGCGGGCGGTGAAACCGGCTTCGGGGAGACGTTCACTGTCGCTACGCCTTCGGGCGGCTGGCACCTGTACTTCGCCCACCCCGCCGGGGTCGCGCCGCTGCGCAGCACCGCCGGGGCTCTCGCCTACCTGGTCGACACTCGCTCGCACGGCGGCTACGTCCTCGCGCCCGGCTCGGTGGTCGACGGCAAACCGTACGCCGTCACCTGCCCGGCCGATCCCGCGCCGCTCCCGGCCTGGCTCGCCGAACGGCTCACACCGGCCCCGCAGCGGCCCCACACGGCCACGGGCACACCGACACCCGCCCAGGCTCGCCTGCGGCGCGCACAGCGCCGCTCGGCGCGCCTGGAGCGCTACCTCGCCGCCGCCATCGACCGCGAGACCCGCGACGTCGCCGCCACCGGCGAGGGCGGACGAAACCAGCGGCTCTACTGCGCTGCCGTCGCCCTCGGACAGCTCGTGGCCGGCGGCTACCTCGCCGACGACGAAGCAGCCGAACCGCTCACCGCCGCCGCCACCGCCTGCGGCCTCGGAGCCAACGAGGCCGCGCGCACCATCGCCTCCGGCCTGGCCGCCGGAGCCAAGAACCCGCGCACCCTGCCCGCCGACACGGCAGACCACTAGCCACCAGGAAGGCCACCCTCATGTTCGAGCCCGAACCCGACCACCACCACAGCGACGCCGAAGGCGTCTTCGATCCCGCACCGCGCCAGATCGCCTGGACCGCCGACCAGCTCATGGCCGAAGTCTTCCCCGAACCGCGTTGGGCGGTACCGGGGATGCTCTGCGAGGGCTTGTCGCTGTTGTGCGGGCCGCCGAAGGTCGGCAAATCCTGGGCAAGTCTCGCTTTGGCGATCGCAATCGCCTCCGGCGGGAAGGCGTTCGGGAAGATCCCCGTCGACCCCGGCGCCGTGCTCTACCTCGCCTTGGAGGACACCGCCCGGCGCCTGCAAGCCCGGATGCGCACCATCCTCGCCGGGGCCGCCGCTCCCGAGGGTCTGACGCTGCTGACCGAGTGCCCGCGGCTTGACCGAGGCGGCGACGCCTGGATCGAAGCGTGGATCGCCAAGAACCCGAACGCGCGGCTGATCGTGGTCGACGTGTTCGCCAAGGTGCGGCCCGCGCCGACACCGGGCGTCGGCGCCTACGACGGCGACTACGCCGCCGTGGGCGTCCTCAAGCGCCTGGCCGACAAGCACGGGATCGCGATCGTCGCCGTCCACCACATCCGCAAGGCCGGAAGCGAGGATTTCCTCACCGAGGTGTCCGGTACCAACGGCATCGCCGGGGCTGCCGACGCCACGCTGGTCCTCAAGCGCGGCAGGGGACAGGCGGACGGGATCTTGCACATCACCGGCCGCGACGTCGAAGAGACCGAGCACGCCATGGGCTTCAACCCCGCCACGGGCGCCTGGACGCTCCTCGACGGCGACCCGAAGCTCCACACCACCACCGACACGCGCGGCGCGATCCTGGCCTTCCTCAAGGGCCATCCCGACTCCGGACCGCGCGCCATCGCGGGCGGCACCGGCCTCAAGGAACCCACCGTCAAGGGCGCGCTCAAGCGCATGACCGATGAGGGCTGGCTGCACGCCGACGCCTCCGGTCGCTACCGCGTGGTCGAGACGACCCCGGCCGAAGGGCTGTGGACAGCCGGAGATGCGTCCGACGCATCCCACGCATCCGACGCATCTCTAAGTCTGTGACCTGCGAAAACCAGAGATGCGTACGACCGTTCGAACATCTCTGAATCGGACATCCAGACACGAAAAACGGCCCTGGCGCTAGCGACACCAGGACCGACCATGCAGAGAACTTGTGAGGCCAGCATGACACGCACACATCCGCGAACCGAAGCAACCCGCCGCCGCGAAGCACGGCGGCAGTTCTACCGCGACTTCCTCACCGTCGCCGAGATGCTCGAACACCTCGGCGACGAGAACGGGCCCCTGCCGCGCCGCACCTGGCAGCAGTGGCGGGCCAACGGCAAGGCGCCCAAGTGCTACCGCCTGCCAAACGGGCAACTGCGCTGCCGCACCACCGACTTTGACCAATGGCTCGAAGCCCTCGAAGACAACGTGGAGGTCTACGCGTGAACACCAGCTACGACGTGGTGATCTACAAGCTCCGCAAGGTGGAGCGTGCCAAGGAGCGGCCCTACAACGTCCGCTGGCGGGTCGGCAAGGGCACCACCCCGCACAGCAAGTACTACGCGAAGAAGCCGCTCGCGCAGAGCTTCGAGGCCGACCTGCGGGCCGCGATGAACCGAGGCGAGGCGTTCGACCTCACGTCGGGACTGCCGCTGTCGATGGTGCGCGCCGAAGAGGCCAGGAACCAGCCCACTTGGCTCGAACACGCTCGGGACTACGCGGCCTACAAGTGGGACCGGAGCCGTGGCAACAGCCGGGAAGGCACCGCCGCAATGCTGGTCGACATCACCATGGCCGTGCTGCCCGACACCACTGAGACCAAGCGGGACGCGCTGAGAGTGGCCCTACGTCACTGGACGTTCAAGAAGCGCTCTGCCGAGGCGGCGACCCCGGCAGAGGAGGCCCGGCTGCTCGACTGGGCGAACGAGAAGTGCCCGAAGGCCGGCGTCGTCGCCGAGCCCGCCGAGCTGCGCCGCGTGCTCGACCGGCTGATGCGCAATCTCGACGGCACGCCCGCCGCGCCATCGACGTTCCAGCGGCGCAAGGTCACCCTCCACGCGGTCTTCGAATACGCGATCACGCAAGGCATCGTCGAGACCAACCCACTTGACTCCCCGGCGCTCCGCTGGGAGAAGCCGCGCAAGCTCAAGGTGGTCAAGGCCATCAAGCCCCAGCAGATCGGCAACACCGAGCAGGTCGAGCACCTGCTGACCGCCGTGGGGTACGTGGGCGCCGGGCAGGGGTGGCGGTTCGTGGCGTTCTTCGGGAGCATGTACTACGCGATGATGCGACCCGAGGAGGTCATTGCGCTCGGGATCGACCAGTGCCAGCTACCACGCGAGGGCTGGGGCAAGCTCGTGTTGGAGGCGGCCGAACCGGATGTCGGCAAGGACTGGACCGACTCCGGCGAGCGCCACGAGATCCAGGAACTCAAGCACCGGGGCGTAGGGGAGACCCGGCCGGTCCCGATTCCGCCGCGCCTCGTGGAGCTGCTTCGCCACCACATCGACAGCTACGGCGTCGGACCCGACGGCCGACTGTTCCGCAGCGTCAACCGCAACCCAATCCAAAGCTCGACCTACCTCAACGTCATGCGGCACGCCCGCCAGTTCGCCTACGGGCCGACCGAGCGCGCGAGCGCCCACCTGAAGCGCCCATACGACCTTCGGCACTCCGGAATCGTGCTGCGCCTCTACGCGGGCGTACCGGTCAAGCAGGTCGCGCTGTGGGCGGGCCATAGCGTGCAAGTGCTACTCGACAAGTACGCGAACGTGATGGAGGGCTTCGACGAGCACTGGCATCAGAAGATCGATGAAGTGATGCGGATGAAGCCCGAATAGGCGCCCTTGTGGATACACCGTGGATACAGGCCACGGTGTATCCACGTTTCCGCAGCTAAACGGGGGTAAGCTGCGAAGGACTCGTAATGAATAGGTCGACGGTTCGATTCCGTCAGGCGGCTCCACAAAGGCCCTGGTGACAGGGCCTTTTTTCGTGCCCGAAAACGGCCCTGCCGTTCACTCTCCGCGACGAGTCCGCGGCCATGCCTTGACCGCTTTGTGTGGTCGTTTCGCTACCATCTGCGCTGGTAGCGAGGGAAAACTGTGAAACATGAGTATCACTATGGACGTGCGTCGGCAGGCCCGGTAGCATCGGGCGACGAATCAGACATCACATTTGAGGATGACCGACCATGAATGCAACGGATGGGCAGCCAATGTCGGCGTACGACCGAATTGGCGGCGCCCCCGCCGTCACCGAGGCGGTCGACCGGTTCTACCGGCGCCTGCTCGAAGACGATGAGCTGTCCCGATTCTTCACCGAAACCGATCTGCCGCGCCTCAAGCGCCACCAGGTCGCCATGATCTCCCAAGTCCTCGGCGGCCCCAAGGAGTACGGCGGCCGCGAGCTCGCCGAGGCGCACCGGGGCATGGACATCACCCCCGGCCAGTACAAGGCCGTGACCACGCACCTCGTAGCGGTGTTCGAGGAACTCGAGGTGCCCAAGGACATCATCGACTCCGTCGGCCAAGTCCTCGACTCGGTAGCCCCCGACATCATCGAAGCAAGACCCTAGGCCCATGATCGACGCCGAAAGGCTCAAAAAGAACTGGAGCCTGGTCGCCGCGCACGGCGACCAGGTCCCGCTGTACTTCTACTCGACGTTGTTCCTCTCTCACCCCGAGGTCCGGGACATGTTCCCCATGAACATGGCCAATCAGCGAGACAAGCTCGTGACGGCACTGGGCACCGTGGTCAGCAACGTCGACACCATCGATCAGGTCGTCCCCGCGCTCCAGCAGCTCGGACGCGACCACCGCAAGTTCGGGGCCCTCCGGGACCACTATCCGGCGGTCGGCGAGGCACTCCTGGCCACCCTCGAGCACTTCAGCGGGCCCCACTGGACGCCCGCCATCGCCTCCGACTGGGCGGCGGCGTACGAACTGGTGGCCGCGACCATGGCCGACGCCGCAGACGAGGTGGCCGGTCGCGCGCCCGCCTGGTGGGACGCCGAAGTCGTGGCCCACGACAGGCTCGACCTCGACACGGCCGTCATCACCGTCGCCACCGGATCGCGGCTCGACTACCTGCCGGGCCAGTCGGTCACGCTCTGCACCAGCCTGCGACCGCGGGTGTGGCGCCACTACACGCCCGCCAACGCCCCCCGAGCGGACGGCACCATCGAGTTCCACGTCCGCGCCGTCGACGGCGGCGAGGTCTCCACCGCACTGGTGACCATCGTCCAGCCCGGCGACCGCCTGCGCCTCGGCCCCGCGGTCGGCAACGGGCTGACGCTGCGCGGCGGAGGGAACCGGCCGATCTGCATGCTCGCGGGCGGCACCGGCGTGGCACCGATGAAGGCGCTCCTCGAGCAGGTGGCCACCAATCCCAGGCGGGTCTCCCTGTACTGGGGCGCGCGCAGCGCCACCGGCCTGTACTGCCTCAACGATCTCCGCGCTCTGGAGGCGAGGTACGACTGGCTCGAATTCGTGCCCTGCGCCGACGAGGACCTCTTCGGCAGCGGCGTCCGGATCGGCTCCCCGGCAGAACTCTCCCTTGCCCAAAGGCGCTGTGCCGGCGCCGACGTCTACGTGTGCGGACCGCCGGGAATGGTGGAGGCGAGCAGGAAGCTCCTGTTCGACTCCGGCATCCCGACGGACGCTGTCCACTATGAGCCCTGGGGCGAATGAGAGAGGACGTTCGACCATGTACAGCTACCGGTCGTCCGGCGCGAAAGTCACCGTCGGACAGGTCAACAACGCACGGTTCTCGATGACGAGCCTGACGCGCCGCGGCTACCAGCCCGAGGAGGTCCACCGCTTCCTCGCCCTCGTCGCCGACGAGCTCGCCAGTCGCGATCAGCGTGAGGCCGCGCTGCGGGCCGACGCCGAGAAACTCAAGGAGGCGCTGCGGAACTGGCAGTCGCAGCAGAGCAGCCAGCGTCTCGCGCAGTCGGCGCCCGTGACGCCGACCTCCACCGCGGTCAACCTGGTCTCGCAAGCGCAGCAGCAGGCCGAGAGCTACGTCAACCAGGCGCAGCACTACTCCCGGCAGATCATCGCGCAGGCGCGCAGCCAGGCCGCCGAGCTCATGCAGCGCACCCAGGAGCGCGCGAAGGCCGAGGCCGATCGGGCCGTGGCCGAGTACCGGCGCTACAACGACGGCCAGCGCGACACCGAGGCCGAGGACCGCATCCGGCAGCTGGTGCGGGCCCACAGCTTCCTGGAGGCGGTCGAGGTCGCCGAGGAGCAGCTGCGGTTGACCCGCGAGGGTCTCCAGGCCGAGGTCGCGAAGCTCCAGACGGACGAGTGAACGGCGCGCCCCTCCACGAGTGTGCGATCGTCGGCAACCGGGCCGGTCGGACCGCGAGATGTCGGCCCGGGGCCGTACCCTGGCTCCAGAGCCGAACGAAGCTGAACACACGGCTTCGTATGCCCTCGCCGAAGGCGAGGCGTACATCAGGCGAGCCGTGAGGGCAGAGCTGGAGGAACACGTGGCACTCGCGCTATACCGCAAATACCGGCCGCAGACCTTCGCCGAAGTCGTCGGCCAAGAGCACGTCACCGAGCCGCTCATCAACGCGATCCGAGCCGGCCGGCTCAACCACGCCTACCTCTTCTCGGGGCCGCGCGGCTGCGGCAAGACCTCCTCGGCGCGCATCCTCGCGCGCTCGCTGAACTGCGCCCAGGGCCCCACGGCCGAGCCGTGCGGCGAGTGCAACTCGTGCCGGTCCCTCGCCGCCGACGGGCACGGCTCGGTCGACGTCATCGAGATCGACGCGGCCAGCCACGGCGGCGTCGACGACGCCCGCGAACTGCGCGAACGCGCCGTGTTCGCACCGGTGGAGTCGCGCTACAAGATCTACATCATCGACGAGGCCCACATGGTCACCGCGCAGGGCTTCAACGCCCTGCTCAAGCTGGTCGAGGAGCCGCCGAGCTACGTCCTGTTCATCTTCGCGACCACCGAGCCGGACAAGGTGCTGCCGACGATCCGATCGCGCACCCATCACTACCCGTTCCGGCTCATCCCGCCGCCCGCGATGCGCGAGCTGTGCAAGCAACTGTGCGAGGAGGAGGACGCGAAGGTCGCCGAGGACGTCTACCCGCTCGTGGTGCGGGCGGGTGGCGGCTCGGCGCGCGACACGCTCTCGGTCCTCGATCAGCTCATCGCCGGCGCCGGTCCCGAAGGCGTCACCTACGAGCGGGCCGCGGCGCTGCTCGGCGTCACCGACGCCGGCCTGCTCGACGAGATGTGCGAGGCGTTCGCCGCCGCCGACGGCGCGGCCGTCATGGAGGTCGTCGAACGCGTCGTCGAGGGCGGACACGACCCCCGTCGCTTCGCCGGGGACCTGCTCGAGCGCCTGCGGGACCTCATCGTCATCACGCAGGTGCCGGACGCCACCTCCTCGGGCCTCATCGACGCCCCGGCCGACCAGCTCTCGAAGATGACCAGCCAGGCCACCCGCATGGGCACCTCGACGCTCACGAGGATGGCCGAGGTCATCGCCGACGGCCTCGCCGGGATGCGCGGCGCCACCGCGCCGCGGCTCCTGCTCGAGCTCGCGTGCGTCCGGGCGATCCTGCCCGGCTCCGAGGAGTCGATGGCCGGACTCCTGCAGCGCCTGGAGTCCCTCGAGCAGCGCGGCGCCGGCGCGGTCGCGCCTGCCCCGGTGGCGCGACAGGCCCAGCGCCCGCCCGAGCGGCCCGCCGCCGCGGCCCCCGAGCCCGTGCCGGATCCGGTTCCGGCCGCGGCCCCCGAACCCGAGCCGGCCCCCGAACCCGTGCCGGATCCCGAGCCGGAGCCGGTCCCCGCCGCGACACCCGGAGTCGAGGCCGCCGCACCGGCCTCCCCGCCGCCCCCCGCGCCCGAGGCGACCGCCGTCGGCGTCACCGCCGCCTCGATCCGCCGCCAGTGGGACCGGATCATGATGGCCATGAAGGACCGCAAGCGCACCACCGCCGCGATCCTGTCCGAGGCCACCGTCGCCGACGCCTCCGACGGCGAGGTCGTCCTCGTCTTCAAGCACGCCTTCCACGCCGGGGCGCTGCAGAAGGAGCCCGCCTACGGCGCCGTCGTCGAGGTCTTCGGCGAGGTCCTCGGCGGCACCTGGAAGGTCCGCTGCGAGGTCGGGGAGGCGGCGGAGATACCCAAGTCGCCCCCAAAAGCGCAGGCGGCCCCGCCTCCTAGGCAGCGGCCGCAGCCACAGACCGAGGCATACGAGGAGCCGCCGCCGGACGACTACGACGAGCCCTCGGCCGACGACCCGGTCGCCCCCGGCTCGTTCGGCACCAGTGAGGAACAGGCGGTCAAGCTGCTCGCCGACGCGTTCGGGGCGAAGCCGATAGGCAGCCATTAGGCTTGAGGCACCACCACACGACTTCAAGGAAGTGATGCACATGTTCCCCGGTGGCGGAGACATGCAGAAACTGATGCAGCAGGCCCAGCAGATGCAGGCCGACTACATGCAGGCCCAGGAGGAGCTCGCCTCGGCCGAGGTCACCGCCTCGGCGGGCGGCGGCCTGGTGTCCGCGACGGTCACGGGCGACGGCGAGCTCAAGGGCGTGAAGATCGACCCGAAGGCCGTCGACCCCGACGACGTCGAGACCCTCGAAGACCTCGTCCTCGCGGCCGTCCAGGCGGCCACCGAGGACGCCAAGCGCCTCGCGGCGGAGAAGATGGGCCCGCTCGGCGACGCCCTCGGCGGGCTCGGGGGAGGCCTCGGCCTCCCCGGCATGTAGGGAGCGGCGTTGTACGACGGGGCACTCGGCGACCTCATCGAGGAGCTGGGGCAGTTGCCGGGCATCGGCCCGAAGAGCGCGCAGCGGCTCGCCTTCCACCTGCTCGCCGCCGAGAAGGTCGACGTCGAGCGGCTCACCTCGGCGCTGCACCGCGTCAAGGAGCAGGTGCGGTTCTGCGACGTGTGCGGCAACGTCTCGGAGTCCGAGCGCTGCGGCATCTGCCGCGACGTGCGCCGCACCGAGGAACTCATCTGCGTGGTCGAGGAGCCCAAGGACATCCTGGCCGTCGAGCGCACCGGCGAGTTCCGGGGCCGCTATCACGTCCTCGGCGGCGCGATCAATCCGCTCGAAGGGATCGGCCCCGACGATCTGCGCATCCGCTCGCTCATGACGCGGCTCCAGAGCGGCGAGACCAAGGAGCTCATCCTCGCCACCGACCCGAACACCGAGGGCGAGGCCACCGCGACGTACCTGGCGATGCTGGTCAAGCCCATGGGATTCAAGGTGACTCGGCTGGCCAGCGGCCTGCCCGTCGGCGGCGATCTCGAGTACGCCGACGAGGTGACGCTCGGGCGGGCCTTCTCCGGCCGCCGCGACGTCGACTGACGCTCACGCCCCGTCCCCGCCGATCGCGGTGCGACCGAATCGATACGGTGCCGTCCGGCTTCGTCCGGGCGGCGCCGTCGTATGCGCCGGGCCTGCCCCGGGACCGCCCGCAAATGCGGAGGAAATTCCGGATTCTTTGCGCCGCAACTGATGTCGATGGCACGCAAGGGTGCGCACCATAGGTAACAATAGTTGCCGAATCGATCACGGTTGCATAACGCTTAACAGTGGCGTAACTCACGGGGTCGTAGTCTGTTGGATACCTCCGAATACTCAACGAACGACGGGTGAACACCTTATGCGCACGTCTCGACCATTCCCAGCCAGACGCGCCCTGGGCGCGGCGGCCAGCGCGGCGCTGGCACTCGGCCTGCTCGCCGCCTGCGGCAGCGAGGGCGACTCCGGAGAGGACGCCCAGACCGCCGAGGACTTCGACTTCTCCTGCCCCGAGCGGACCGACGATGCCGGCACGCCCGACGAGGCGGCGAACGAGGAGACCCCGTTCGTCTTCGGTACGCCCGGCAACCCGGCCAGCGTGGACCCGATCTTCGCCTCCGACGGCGAGACCTTCCGCGTCACCCGCCAGGTCTTCGAGACCCTCCTCGAGAACGACTGCACCACGCCCTCGCCCGGCCTCGCCGAGTCGTGGGAGCAGAACTCCGAGGGCACGCAGTGGACGTTCGACCTGCGCGAAGGCGTGACCTTCCACGACGGCGCCCCGCTCGACGCCGCCGCGGTCTGCGCCAACTTCGACCGCTGGTTCAACTTCACCGGCGCCGCGCAGTCCCCGAACTTCACGTACTACTACTCGTCGGTCTTCGGCGGCTTCGCCGAGAACGACCCCGAGATGGGCATCGAATCCGAGCCCCTCTACGAAGGCTGCGAGGCCGACGGCCTCACCGCGACGATCAACCTGAGCCAGTACACCTCGAGTTTCCCGGGGGCGTTCACCCTCGACTCGATGGCGATCATGAGCCCCGCCACGATCGAGGCCGTCTCCGACATCGAGATCTCCGGGGCCGAGGACCCGCTCCCGGACTACACCCAGGAAGCCGGCACCGTCGCGGGCACCGGCCCGTACACCCTCGCGGAGTGGGACCACGGCGAGCAGTCGGTCACCCTTGAGCGCTACGACGACTACTGGGGCGACGCCGCGAAGGTCAAGACCCTGATCTTCCGCACCATCTCCGACGAGAACGCCCGCCGCCAGGCCCTGGAGGCCGGCGACATCCACGGCTACGACCTCGCCGCCCCGGCCGACGTCCAGCCCTTGATCGACGCCGGATTCCAGGTGCCCATCCGAGGCGTGTTCAACATCCTCTACATGGCCTACAACCAGACCTACGAGGAACTCGCCGACCACCAGGTCCGCGAGGCGCTCACCTACGCGGTCAACCGGCAGCGCATCGTCGACTCGGTGCTCCCGCCGGGCGGCACCGTCGCCACCCAGTTCATGCCGCCGAGCCTCGAAGGCTGGTCCGAGGACGTCGTCACCTACGAGTACGACCCCGATCAGGCCGAAGAGCTGCTGAGCGAGGCCGGGGCCGACGACCTCACCCTCGAGTTCTGCTACCCGACCGACGTCACCCGGCCCTACATGCCGGCGCCGAAGGACATCTTCGACATCATCGCCTCCGACCTCGAGGCCGTGGGCGTCACCGTCGAGGCCACGCCGATCACCTGGGTCGAGTACATCCCGGCCACCCGCAACGGCGACTGCCCGCTGTACCTGCTCGGCTGGACCGGCGACTTCGCCGACCCGTACAACTTCCTGGGCACCTGGTTCGCCACCGAGTCCACCGAGTGGGGCCTGGAGAACCAGGCGATCTTCGACGCCCTCGCGGAGGCCGCGTCCGAACCCGACCCCGAGGCGCGCGTCGACCTGTGGACGAACGCCAACGAGCTGATCATGGAAGAGCTTCCGGGCCTGCCGATCTCGCACTCGCCGCCGTCGATCGCGTTCGCGCCGAACGTGTACCCGCCCGACGTCTCACCGCTCACCGCGGAGAACTTCGCGCAGGTCCATTTCAAAACCGCCGAGTGACGACAACGAGTAGATAGCAGAATATGCTGCGCTACACCGTCAAACGCCTCCTGCAGCTGGTGGTGGCGTTGTTGGGACTGACATTGCTGCTGTTCGCGTGGTTCAAGGCCCTCCCGGGCGGACCCGAGAACCAGCTCCTTCCCGAGAACGCCACCGCTCAGCAGCGGGAGGCGCTGCGGCAGGCACTGGGCCTGGACGAACCGATCTGGATCCAGTACGGCGAATTCCTGCAGAGGGCCGTCCGCCTCGACTTCGGCTCGTCCCTGTCGAGCGGGCGGCCCATCTCGACCGAACTCGCCGACCGCCTGCCCGCCACCATCGAACTGTCCCTGTGGGCCATCGCCATCGCCGTCGGCGTCGGCATCCCGCTCGGCTACCTGGCCGCGCGCAAGCGCGGCTCGTGGATCGACTTCGCCGCCGTCTCCGGCTCGCTCATCGGGATCTGCACGCCCGTGTTCTTCCTGGCGGCGATGCTCAAGGTCGTCTTCGCCCAGAACCTGGGCTGGCTGCCGACCACCTTCCGACTCTCCTCCGGCATGGACTACACCGAGATCACCGGCCTGCGCGTGCTCGACGGCCTCGTCACCGGCGAGTTCGACGTCGCGCTCGACGCGGCGCAGCACCTCGTGCTGCCCGCGCTCGCGCTCTCGTCGATCCCGCTGGCCGTCATCGTCCGCATCACCAGAGCCAGCGTGCTCGAAGTGGTCGGCGAGGACTACGTGCGCACCGCCGACGCCAAGGGCCTCAAGCCGCAGACCATCCGCGGCCGCCACGTCATGAAGAACGCGATGCTCCCGGTCGTCACCGTGATCGGCCTGCTGCTCGGCAGCCTGTTCGCCGGCGCGGTGCTCACCGAGAGCGTCTTCTCCTTCGGCGGGGTCGGCTCGTTCGTCTACCAGGCGACGACCGAGCGGGACTACCCGGCGCTGATGGGCTTCATCCTCGTCATCGCCGTGTCCTATGTGGCGCTGAACCTGATCGTGGACCTGTCCTACGGCCTCCTCGACCCGAGAGTGAGGGTGCGATCGTGACGCTCGCCAAGATCGAGAAGCTCGACCGGCTCATCGAGGCCGGCGTCCAAGCGAGGCAGGCCGAGTCGGGCTCGCTGTGGCGCCAGTCGCTGCGGCGCATGAAGCGCTCGCCGATGGCCATCAGCGGCGCCGTCATCGTCGCGCTGTTCCTGCTCGTGGCCATCCTCGGGCCCTTCATCGCCCCCTACAGCCCGACGGCGCAGACCTGGGGCGACGAGGTGTTCCTCAACCGGAACATCTTCCCGGGCCCGCGAGCCGAGAACTGGTTCGGGCTCGACCACCTGGGCCGCGACATGTTCTCGCGCATGATCGTCGGGGCGCGCCAGACCATGCTCGTCGGCGTCGTCGCCACGCTCATCGGCTTCGCCGCCGGGGCCCTGGTCGGCGGCGTGGCCGCCGCCGCGGGCACCTTCGGCGGCCGGTGGGGCGAGCGGATCGAGGCGGTCATCATGCGCGCGGTCGACATCGCCCTGTCCATCCCGATGCTGCTGCTGGCCCTGAGCGTCGCCGCGCTCCTGGGGCCGAGCCTGACGACGGTCATGATCGCCGTCGGCGTCGCGCAGATCCCCATCTTCGCGCGGCTGCTGCGCGGCTCGATGCTCGCACAGGCGCACTCGGACTACGTCCTGGCGGCGGTCTCACTGGGCGTCCCGAAGCGCCGCATCGTCATCTCGCACATCTTCCCGAACTCGCTGGGGCCGGTGATCGTCCAGGCCACGCTCGTGCTGGCCACGGCGATCATCGAAGCGGCGGCGCTGTCGTACCTGGGCCTGGGGAACCCCGACCCGGGCACCCCCGAGTGGGGGACGATGCTCGCCGACGCGCAGCGCTTCCTCTCGGGCGCCCCGCAACTGGCGATCTACCCCGCCGTGGGCATCATCGTCACCGCGCTCGGCTTCACCCTGCTGGGCGAGGCCATGCGCGAATCGCTCGACCCGAGGCTGAGGAGGCAGCAGTAGTGGCACTGCTTGAAGTGGAGCACCTTCGGGTGGCATTCGGCGGCTCCACCGCCGTCGACGGCGTCGACTTCCACGTCGACGAGGGCGAGGTCGTCGGCCTGGTCGGCGAGTCCGGCTGCGGCAAGTCGGTGACGAGCCTGGCGGTCATGGGCCTGCTCCCGCCGAGAGGCGTGAGCGTCTCGGGCGAGGCCCGGTTCGACGGCGTCGACCTGCTGTCCCTGCCGCGCCCGGAGATGCGCAAGCGCCGCGGCCCGGACCTGGCGATGGTCTTCCAGGACCCGCTCTCCAGCCTCAACCCGGTCGTCCAGATCGGACGGCAGATCACCGAGGTGCTCGAACGCCACCGCGGCCTGCGCGGGGAGGGCGCCAGGAAGGAGGCCGAGCACCTGCTCGACCGGGTCGGCATCCCCGACCCGAGGCGCAGGCTGGGGGAGTACCCGCACCAGCTCTCCGGCGGCATGCGCCAGCGGGTCCTCATCGCGATCGCGGTCGCGTGCGCGCCGAGGCTCCTCATCGCCGACGAGCCGACCACGGCCCTGGACGTGACGATCCAGGCCCAGATCCTGGAGCTGCTCAAGGACCTCGTCGACACCGAGGGCACGGCGCTGCTCATGATCACCCACGACCTCGGTGTCGTGGCGGGGCTGTGCAACGAGGTCAACGTCCTGTACTCCGGGCGCGTGGTCGAGTCGGCGCAGGCCCGGGAGCTGTTCGCGAAGCCGACGCACCCGTACACGGTCGGCCTGCTCAATTCGATCCCGCGGCTGGATCTGCCGATCCACGAGCCGCTCAAGCCGATCCGCGGCTCGATCGCGGACGTGATCCGCTGGAAGGACGGCTGCGCATTCGCGCCACGGTGCGATCACGTCGCCGAGAAGTGCGTCGAGGGCGAGCCGCCGCTGTACGGTGACGCCCACGCTCACCGCTGCGTCAGGGCCGAGGAGATCGCATGAGGCCACCCGCCTCCCACCACCGCCCGAACCGGAGTGAACACTGATGAGTTTGTTGTCGATTGAGGACCTCGAGGTCCACTTCCCGATCCGCAGGGGCGTCGTCGTCGAGCGCACCGTCGGCCATGTCAGGGCGGTCGACGGAGTGAGCCTGAGCATCGACGCCGGCCAGACCTACGGCTTGGTGGGGGAGTCCGGGTGCGGCAAGACCACGCTCGGGCGGGCGGTCCTGCGCATCGAGGAGCCGACCGCCGGCAAGGTCTTCCTCGGCGGCACCGAGGTGACGCAGCTGCGTTCGGAGCGGCTGCGGAAGTTCCGCTCGAAGATGCAGATGGTGTTCCAGGACCCGCTCGGCTCGCTCAACCCGAGGCACAACGTCGAGATGCTCCTGGCCGAACCGCTCAAGGTCCACGGGGTCGGGAGCCGCGACGAGCAGCGCAAGCTCGCCGTCGAGACCCTCGACGCCGTGGGCCTGCCGTCGTCGGTGCTGGAGCGCTATCCGCACGAGTTCTCCGGAGGCCAGCGCCAGCGGCTCGGGATCGCCCGCGCGCTCATGCTGCGCCCGGACCTCATCGTGTGCGACGAGCCGGTGAGCGCCCTGGACGTGTCGATTCAGGCCCAGGTGATGAACCTGCTCGACGAGCTCCAGGGCGAGTTCGGGCTGACGTACCTGGTGATCGCGCACGACTTGGCGGTCGTCCGGCACCTGTCCGACCGGGTCGGCGTGATGTATCTGGGGAAGATCGTCGAGGAGGCCGATTCCGAGGCGATCTACGAGAACCCGCGCCACCCGTACACGAAGGCGCTGCTCTCGGCGGTGCCGCAGCCGAACCCGGAGATCGAGGCCGACCGGGAGCGGATCATCCTCAAGGGCGACCTGCCGTCTCCGGCGGACCCGCCGTCGGGCTGCCGCTTCCGCACCCGGTGCCCGTGGGCGCAGGAGATCTGCGCCGAGGAGGTGCCGGTGTGGCGCGAGGTGGGCGACGGCCACCGGGTCGCGTGCCACTTCGATCTGTGATCGAGGCGGCGGTCCGGGGCTCGCCCCCGGACCGCCGCCGAACGCCTTAACCGCCGAGGTAGTCCTGGGCGTTGTCGAGGTGGCCGTGCATGTCGCTTTGCCAGCCCGCCATCTCGGTCTCGATGGGCCGGTAGGCGTCGATCAGCTCGAGTGCCCAGCCGTATTCGATGGCGGCGCGCAGTCCGCTCTCCTGGCCGCATTCGGCGAAGTCGGTCGCCATCGCGATCTCGAGCGCCATGATGCCCCCGAACTCGCTCGGCGCGTCCTCGGGCGCCTCGGGGGCCGCGGTGCCGTCGCCTTCTCCGGTCCAGTTCGGGCTGTCGGGCTCGTACATCCTGCCGAAGTACTCCCACAGCGGCATGTTGAGCGCCGCGTCGGTGAAGTCCCATGCTTCGTAGCCGCGTCCGGCGATGCAGTCGAGGAAGGCCGTGTCCTCGCCGTCGAGGACGTCCCTCCAGCCGGCCGCCTCGCCGCCGGGGTCGAGTTCGAGGCCGAGCGCCGGGCTCGCCGGGTGGGACGCCCAGGACTCCGCTTCGCCGTCCCCGCCGGACTGGTGCTTGACCGGTTCGCCGTACATCGTCTCGATCATTTCGAGCCGGCAGCCGCCGAGTTCGGCGGAGCCGTCGATCTCGACGCCCTTGACGTCGCTCACGAACGCCGGGGAACCGGTGTAGGCCTCGACCCACTCGGCCTGGTACGCCTGGTCCTGGGTGTCCCACTCGTATTCGGCTTGGCCGGACGGTTCGGCGCTGACGTCGAAGCGCGACTCGACGTCGGGGGTGATGAGCTCCGCGATGAGGTCCTCGTCCCCGGTGGCCCAGACCGATGGGATCCACTGGCCGAAGCCCCACCGCTCGGCGTCCTCGACGGCCGGCACGGCGAAGTCGGGTCCGTAGACCATGTAGTCGGTGTAAGGCCTCGGCTGGAACGGCTCCTGCTCGAGTACCGGTGCGTGCACCACGAAGCCCTGGTCCTCCATGCACTTGCGGGCGACCCGCTGCTCCAGCGCCTGGAGTTGGGATTCGATCTGCATGCTCTCGTTGACGATCTGGTAGAGCCGGTCGGCCTCGACCGCGGCTTCCTCGGGGCCGAACTCGGCCTCGCGCGCAGCGCCTCCGTCACCGTCGGCGCAGCCGCTCGCGAGCACGGCCCCGGCGATCCCGAGGGCCGCCGATCGCATAATCGTGTGCTTCATGCAGAGGGATACGCCCGCGCGGGCGGCGGGGTTGCCCGGGCACGGCGAAGGCCGGGCGGCCCTCGGTGCGGATGCACGGTTCGCAAGCTGCGTCGAGGGCCGCCCGGCCTTGGAGGCGTTCAGGGTGCCTTAGAGGCCCTGGACGATCTCGCGCATGAGGTTCGCGGTCTCGCTCGGGGTCTTGCCGACCTTGACCCCAGCGGCCTCGAGGGCCTGCTTCTTGGCGTCGGCGGTGCCGGCGGAGCCGGAGATGATGGCGCCGGCGTGGCCCATCGTCTTGCCGACGGGCGCGGTGAAGCCGGCGATGTAGGCGACGACCGGCTTGGTCACGTCGGTCTTGATGAACTCGGCCGCGCGCTCTTCGGCGTCGCCGCCGATCTCGCCGATCATGACGATCGCCTTGGTCTCGGGGTCGGCCTCGAACGCCTTGAGGCAGTCGATGTGGGTCGTCCCGATGACCGGGTCGCCGCCGATGCCGACGGAGGTCGAGAAGCCGATGTCGCGCAGCTCGTACATGAGCTGGTAGGTCAGGGTCCCGGACTTGGAGACGAGGCCGATGGGGCCGGACCCGGTGATGTCGGCGGGGGTGATGCCCGCGTTCGACTTGTCGGGGCTGGCGATGCCGGGGCAGTTCGGGCCCACGATGCGGGTCTTGCCGCCCTTGGACTCGGCGTAGTTCCAGAAGGACACGGAGTCGTGCACCGGGATGCCCTCGGTGATGACCACGACCAGGCCGATGGCGGCGTCGACGGCCTCGATGACGGCGGACTTGCAGAACGCCGGGGGCACGAACACGACGGAGGTGTCGGCGCCGGTCTCGGCCATCGCCTCCTGCACGGAGGCGAACACCGGCAGGCTCTGCCCGTCGAAGTCGACCTTCTGCCCGGCCTTGCGAGGGTTGACGCCGCCGACGACGTCGGTGCCGGCCTTGAGCATGCGGCGGGTGTGCTTCATGCCCTCGGAGCCGGTCATGCCCTGGACGATGACCTTGCTGTTCTCGTTGAGGAAGATAGCCATTGCCTCAGGCCTCCTTGTTCGCGAGCTCGGCGGCCTTGTCGGCTGCGGCGTCCATGGTGTCGACCTCGGTCACGAGCGGGTGGTTCGCGTCGGCGAGGATCTTGCGGCCGACCTCGGCGTTGTTGCCGTCGAGGCGGACCACGAGCGGCTTGTCGACGTCCTCGCCGCGCTCGTGGAGCATCTGGAGGGCCCCGATGATGCCGTTGGCGACCTCGTCGCAGGCGGTGATGCCGCCGAAGACGTTCACGAAGACGCTCTTGACCTGCGGGTCGGACAGGACGACCTCGAGGCCGTTGGCCATGACGGCGGCGGAGGCGCCGCCGCCGATGTCGAGGAAGTTGGCGGGCTTGACGCCGCCGTGCTTCTCGCCGGCGTAGGCGACGACGTCGAGGGTCGACATGACCAGGCCCGCGCCGTTGCCGATGATGCCGACCGCGCCGTCGAGCTTGACGTAGTTGAGTCCGGCCTCTTTCGCGCGCTGCTCGAGCGGGTCGACGGCGGACTTGTCCTCGAACTCGGCGTTCTCGGGGTGGCGGAAGTCCGCGTTCTCGTCGAGGGTGACCTTCGCGTCGAGCGCGAGGACCTTGCCTTCGGGGGTGCGGACCAGCGGGTTGACCTCGACGAGGGTGGCGTCTTCGGCGACGAAGGCGTCCCACAGCTTGACGAAGACGTCGACGAGCTGGTCACGCAGGTCGACCGGGAAGCCGGCCTGGTCGGCGATCTCGCCGGCGATGTCGGCGGTGACGCCGACGCCGGCGTCAATGGGGTACCGGACGACCTTCTCGGGGTCCGTCTTGGCGACCTCTTCGATCTCGATGCCGCCCGCGGTGGAGGCGATGCACAGGAAGGTGCGGTTCGCCCGGTCGAGGAGGTAGGAGAAGTAGTACTCCTCGTCGATGTCGGCGGTGACGGTCAGCATGACCTTCTCGACCGTGTGGCCCTTGATGTCCATGCCGAGGATGTTCGTGGCGTGGGTCCGGGCCTCGTCGACGTTGTCGGCGAGCTTGACGCCCCCGGCCTTGCCGCGGCCGCCGACCTTTACTTGCGCTTTGACGACCACCCGCTCGCCGAGGCGCTCAGCGAGCTCCACTGCCTCATGCGGGGTGGTGGCGACGCCGCCGTCCAGTACCGGCACACTGTGCCGGGCGAACAGTGCGCGGCCCTGGTATTCGTACAGATCCACTGTAGAGTCCGCTCCACTAGCTAGTCTTCTTTGACCGGGTCGCCTGGCCTGGGCCGGCGGGCCTGGGCCCGCGGGCCGGAAAACTGGTCAGGTGCCCGTTAGCGCAGCGTAACGCGCGAGGCGGCCCGGCGGCAGCCTGGCCGTGCATCGGTGTGACGAGATCGAAGGTCTCACGGCGTTCGGACGGGTCCGTGAGCCGGTGGCACTGGGCGCAAGCGGCGTCGGCAGCCGTGAGCGGAGCGCACATGTGCGGGGACCGGCGGAGCGGATGTGAGCGGGGCCGGGCGGCCCTGGGGATTACTGGACGGTGTCCGGTGAGCGGAGCGGATATGAGCGGGGGCCGAGTGCCCCTGGGGATTACTGGACGGGGAGCGGTGAGCGCAGCGAACATAAGCGGGGACCGGACGCACCCCTCAGGCGTCCGGTCCCCTTTTAGTCGGGAATCAAGCCCACCCCTCAAAGGCTTGATCCCCTTTAGGCACGATGCCCTATCGCCACCCCTCAATCGACAGGGCATCGGCAGTATGTGGCATAGCTCAATGAGCGATGCGATACCGATTGGCGATGGCTCTCGCCTCGCTTCCCGATGCGTCTCGCGCGGTTTTCACTGCGTCCGACACTAATAAGAACGAGGCCGATCGCGGGCAGTTACGGCTATGCCAAAGAAATTTTTGTCGGCGGCGTATCAGCTGGTAGAGGCTGTGCTCGCTTCGGCGGTACCGCCGGCCTTCTCGCGGCCGACGTTCTCGGCGACCCATTGGGCGATCGTCTGTGTCGAGGCGCCGGGACCGAAAGTCGCGGCCACTCCCGCTTCGCGCAGCGCCGCCGCGTCCTCCTCGGGAATGATGCCGCCGCCGAATACGACGATGTCGCGCGCATCGGCCTCGTCGAGTAGTCGCAGCACTCGAGGGAAGAGCGTCATATGCGCGCCCGAGAGAATGCTCAATCCGATGGCGTCGGCGTCCTCTGCCAACGCCGTCGCCACGACCTGCTCCGGCGAATTGTGCAGGCCGGTGTAGATCACTTCCATGCCGGCGTCGCGCAAGGCTCGCGCGACCACCTTCGCGCCGCGGTCGTGGCCGTCGAGCCCGACCTTCGCCACGACCACCCGGACGGGCACATCACCGTTGGATGCGCGCGATGCAGACATACAGACCTCCTCGTGTGCGGCCGCGGCAGCAGTGCCAATGTATGGCTCCACGAGGATCGCCCGTGGGTGCCGCGGCCATTCATACGAGTGAGCTTAGTCGCGACCGGCCGGAGTGTGTAGGTCTAGCGGCCGTACGGCGGCTGCTGGGGCTGCTGCCCCTGCTGGTATCCGGGGGGCGGCGGCGGGTAGCCGCCGGGCTGGCCCTGCTGCGGCGGGTAGCCCGGCTGCTGCGGCCCGGCCTGGGCCGGCGTGCCCTTGATGTACGCCTTCACCTGCTCGTCCTTGATGTAGATGAAGGAGGCGTAGCCGTAGATGCCGGCGCCGATGAGGTTGAGCAGGAGCGGGAGGACGGCGGCGCCGCCGATGATCGCCATCGAGCCGAGTCCGCCGAGGACCCCGAGCAGGGAGAGCCCGGCGCCGATCATCATGAGGATGATGCCGGTCATGCGCAGGCCGCTGGAATGGATCTGCCCGCGCGGCAGGGAGAAGCCGTACCAGCCGAACGCGAGGGAGAGCAGAATGCTCACGGACGCGGAGAACACCGCGAGCCCGCCGATGATCGCGAGGGAGGCGATGCTGCCCACGAGGCCGATGCCGGCGCCGATCATCGCCACCAGGCCGATGCGCTTGACGCCCTCCGGGACCTGGCCCGGCGTCGGGCCGGGCCGGCCGTACTGCTGCCCGAGCTGCTGGGGCGGGTACTGCCCGCCGGGCGGCTGCTGGCCATAGGGCTGCTGGCCGTAGGGCTGGCCGGGAGGCGGTGTGGGCGGGGCGCCGCCGAGCGGAGGCTGCTGGCCGGGGGTCGGTGTCGAGGGCTGGAAACCGGTCTGCGAGCCACCGGACTGCGGCATCACGGAGGTCTCGTTGAACGGCGAGGGCGGGTTGGCCGGCCCGGTCGGGTTGCCGAGGGGCGAGGGCGGCGGGGGCGGGGGCGCCGAGTGGCTTCCCCCGCCTTTGCGCAGCTTCATCGTCGAGTCGACGCCTTCGGGCTGCTCGTTCTCGGACCCCGGCTGCGAGCTCGGTTTGAGTTTGAAGGTGCCGCCGTCGTCGTCGTCTGGCTGTTGGTTCTCAGGGTGAGCCATGAGGTCTACTCTCCATGCCGGATCCGGTCGTGACTTCTCTGGGACTCACCTTACCGACCTCTGCAAGATCCGAGGTGACCTGCGCTCAGGCCAGATGCTTGACGAGGACCGCGTAATGGGTCGGCCGGGCGGTCTCCCAGCGGTCGCGTCCGGCGGGCGTGAGCATGAGGAAGTTGGCGCGGCGGTCGAAGTCGCAGGCGGCGCGCGTCACGAGCCCGGCCCGTTCCAGGCGCGTGACGGTGCGCGAGAGGGCGCTCTGGCTGAGGTGCATCTCGGCCTCGAGGTCCTTCATCTTGACCTTGTCGCCGCACTCGCGGCAGTGCCCGCTGAGGACCTGGAGCACCTCGAACTCGCTGAGCCCCAACTCGTGTCGCGACTGCAGCTCGTTCTCGAGTTCACACGATGTGTCGTGGTACACACGCATGGTCTCAGACCACTTGTGGCATACGGTTTGCTCCGCCTCAGGCTCCATGACCAGCAGATTACCATGTCAAGACATTTTATGTCCACTCATTATATGCGTTGACATTCAATGCATGGTCATGTAACTTCTTCCGCGTGACACTCACGGAAACCCAACCCGACACCCCGCAGCGCACCGCATCACCCGCACACGCCCCGAGCCGCTGGGGCCCAAAGCTTTGGGCGGTCCTGTTCGTCGCCGGACTGGCGATGTTCCTCGACGCCCTCGACGTCTCCATGGTCGGCGTGGCACTGCCCTCCATCGGCGCCGAACTCGGCCTCGAGACCTCGAGCCTCCAATGGATCGTCAACGGCTACATCCTCGGCTATGGCGGCCTGCTGCTCCTGGGAGGCCGCATGGCCGACCTCCTCGGCCGGCGCCAGGTCTTCCTGACCGCCCTGGTCGTCTTCGGCGTCGCCTCCCTCGTCGGCGGCCTGGTCGACAACGAGGCCCTGCTCATCGCCTCCCGCATCGTCAAGGGCGTCGCGGCCGCGTTCACCGCCCCGGCGGCGCTGTCGATCATCACCACCACCTTCAAGGAAGGCCACGACCGCAACAAGGCCCTGTCGATCTTCACGGTCTTCGGCGCCACCGGCTACGCCTCCGGCCTGATCGTCTCGGGCCTGCTCACCGGCATCGACTGGCGGCTGACCTTCTTCGCCCCCGTCGTGGTCGTCGCGGCCGTCATCATCGCCGCCTTCTTCGTGGTGCCCCGCAACGCCGAACGCGAGCGCGGGACCATCGACTTCACCGGCGCCGTGACCCTGACCGGCGGCATGCTCGCCGCCGTCTACACGATCGTCACCGCACCCGAGACCGGCTTCACGCCGCTGGTCATCGGCACGACCGCCGCCGCCGTCGTCCTGCTCACCGCCTTCTTCATCGCCGAGAACAAGATCCGCCACCCGCTGGTCCGCCTGAGCATCTTCAAGGTCTCCTCGATCGTGCGGGCCAACCTCGCCGCGCTGGCCATCTTCGGCTCCTACATCAGCTTCCAGACGATCGTGTCGCTCTACCTGCAGAACACCCTCCAGTGGGGACCGCTGCAGATGGCGCTCGCGCTCGCCCCGGCCGGCATCATCGTGGCCTTCCTGTCGCCGTTCGCCGGCAGGTTCATCGACCGCTTCGGCACCACGCCGATGATCATCGCCTCGATGGGCGCGTTCGTCCTCGGCTACTCGTGGTTCATCGTCCGCGGCGGCGACCCCGAACCGGCCTACTTCCTCGACTTCCTGCCCAGCTTCCTGCTGCTCGGCCTCGGATTCGCGCTCGGCTTCTCCTCGGTCATGGTCCAGGCCACCGAGGGCATCCACGACGACGAGCAGGGCCTGGCGTCCGGCCTGGTCCAGACCTCCGGCCAGATCGGCGGGGCGGTCGTCCTCGCCGTCGTCACCGGCCTCATCAGCGGCCCGGTCGCCACCGGCCTCGCCGAGTACCGGCCCGGCCTGTACTTCGTCATCGCGGTCGCGGCGGTCGGCCTCGTGGCCTCCGCCAGCGCGCTGCTGGTCCGCCGCCAGGCGATCCCCGAGGTCGCCTGACAGCGCAAGCAACCGAACACCCGAGGAGGGGCCGCCGTGCGGCGGCCCCTCCCGTCGTGCTCAGCCGGCCGTCGCCAGCACCGCCGTCGGCGACTCGGCCAAGGCCCTCCTCGTCGGCGCCATCGTCGCCGCATAGGCGATCGCCGCGGTCACCGCCGCGATCGCCGGGATCACCCACAGCGGCCCCTGCGGCCACGGCACGCCCGTGAAGCCGAGGCCGAGCAGCGACATCGGCAGCACCGACACCACCGCCCCCGCGCCGATCGCCAGCGCGGACATGACCAGCGCCTCCCGGCGCACCATCGCCTTGATCTGGCGCGGCGTCGCCCCGACCATCCGCAGCGCCGCGAACTCGCCGCGCCGCCGCGCCGTCGAGGCCACCAGGCTGTTGGCCACGCCGAGCAGCACGTAGCCCATCAGCGCCAAGGTCACCATCAGACCGATCCACCGGTCCGGCGAGACGCCCTCCTGCGGCGCGAACACCGACGAGGGGTCCAATGCCGCAAGCCCCGGGTGGTCCCCGGTCCAGGCGGCCACCGCCGCCGCGTCGCCGTCGACCAGCGCGGCGTCGAAGAAGCGGGGCGCGTGGTGGGCCGCGAGCAGATCGGCCGCGAGCACGACGTCCCCGAAACCGAAGCCCCGCTCGTACGTCGCCACTACGGTCGGCGATACCGCGGCGCCGTTGTCCAGCACCAGGTCGATCCGGTCGCCGACGTCGAGGCGCCACATCCACGCCGTCGAAGCGCTGATCGCCACCGTCTCGCCCTCCAAATCGGCCAGGTCGCCGGACTCGACGCCGAGATCGAGCACGCGACCGGCGCCCTCGCCCACCGCCAGCGCCGGGTACGACGCCACCTCGGTGCTCCCGTCGACGACCTCGTTGGCACGGATCACCGAGGTCGGCGCCAGCGGCACCACCGCGTCGATCCCCTCGGCAGTGGCCAGCTCGCTCGCGTCGGCCGGGGAGACCCCGCTCTCACCGGTCACTACCGCGTCCGCCGCAGTGCCCTCCTCCAACTGATCGAGCGACGTGCGCTCCAGGGTCGTCTGCGTGAACACCTGCGTCACCGTCAGCCCGATCGCGAGCGCCAGCACCGTCACCGAGCCGGCCATGCGCAGGGCGTAGGCCCGGCTGTTGTTGACCGCCAGCCACGCCGGCGCGCTCGTCCGGTCGTTCAGCCGCCGCGCCGCCCGGCCCGTGATCGCCCTGACCAGCGCCGGTCCGGCCATCGCCAGACCTATGACGGCCACGAGCGTGCCGGTGCTCGAAGAGATGAACGCCGCCTCGCTCCTGACGAACAGCGGCAGCGCCGACTGCGTCAACGCCAGCACCAGCAGCACCAGGCCGATGACGGTCCGCACCCGCGAGGGCTCCTTCGGCTCCACCCTCGATTCGGCGACGGCCTCGGTCGCGCTCATCCGCGAGGCGCGCATGGCCGCGCCGCGCGCCGCCAGCTGCACCGTCACCAGCAGCAGCACGACCGCGATGATCCCGGCGACGGGGCCGCGCGCGAGCGGCAGCGCCTCGGGCAGCATCCCGGCGCCGGTGAGCGCCTCGGCGAAGCCGCCCGCGAGCGCGTAGCCGAGCGCGACGCCCGGGACGATCCCGACGACCGCGGCGACGCTCGCCTGCGCGGCGATGAGCCGCCGCACCTGCCGCGGCGTCGCCCCGACCGCGCGCAGGAGCGCCAGATCGCGGCGCTGGCTCGCGACCGCGACCGACAGCGCGCCCGCGACGATGAAGCCGACCAGGATCAGCAGCGTCCCCGACAGGGAGCCGACCATCGCGATCAGCTCGCCGCGCGCCGCCCCGCCTTCGAGCGACTCGACGTCGCCCCTGGCCTCGCCGGTCGTCACGAGCAGGTCCTCGGACGCCAGTTCCCGGCCGATGCCGGCGGCGACGGACTCGACCGAGGCGCCCGGCTCGATCGTCACCGCGATGAGGTCCACTTCGGCCTCCGGGTGGGCCGCCAAGGCCGCCGCGGCCGACGCCTCGAAGTACGCCCCCGTGCCCGGGGCGTCCACGACCCCCGCGACGACATATTCGTCCCTCCCGCCGGCATGGGCGATCTCGACCCTGTCACCCGCGGTCAGGCCCGCGGCGTCGGCGATCGCACGGTCGAGGACCGTCTGGTCGGCGCCGTTCGGCGGTGCGCCCTCCAGCGCGGGATCGGACAGCGCCGCGGTCGCCCAGCTGTGCCCCTCGGCCGGAGCGCCGAGTGCCGGGATCGAGACCGGGAACGTCAGGTCGGCCGCCGCCGACTCCACGCCGTCGACGCCCCGGACGTCCTCGACCAGGCTCGCCGGGATCGTCACGCGTTCGCGCAACGGCAGGTCGAGGTCCTCGACCACCGGATAGGACTGCTTCGCCGAGACCAGGACGTCGGCGTCGGCGAGCCGCTCCGGCGGCAGGTGCGAGGCGAGGCCGGTCTCGCCGAGCACCGCGCTCGCGGTCACCATCGCCGCCCCGCCCAGCACCGCACACGCCACCGCGACGAGGCCGCCGAGCTGACGGCGCGCCATCGCGATCGACGGTCCCAGCATGGAGCCCACGGCTACTGCTTCCTCAAGTGCGTCAGGCGCCGCGCGAGCTCGTCGGCGCTCGGCCGCGAGAAGTACTGGTCGATCCTGCCGTCCGCCACGACCGCGGTCGCGTGCGCCCGCGCGGCGGCGTTCGGATCGTGCGTGACCATGACGACGGTCTGGCCGAACTCGTCGACCAGGTCTCGCAGGAGGTCGAGGACCTCCGCCGCGGTGTCGAGGTCGAGCGCGCCGGTCGGCTCGTCGGCGAAGACCACCTCGGGCCGGGCCGCGAGCGAGCGCGCGATCGCCGCGCGCTGCTGCTGGCCGCCGGACAGCTCGCCGGGCCTGCGGTGCAGCAGAGCGCCCAGCCCGACGCGGTCGACCAGGGCCGAGAGCCACTTCCGGTCGGCCGCCGCGCCCGACAGTCGCAGCGGCAGCGTGATGTTCTCCTCGACCGTCAGCGACGGCAGCAGGTTGTACGCCTGGAAGACGAAGCCGATGCGGCCGCGTCGCAGCATCGTCCGCTTCGTCTCGCTCAGCCGCGAGATCTCGGTGCCGCCGATGTAGACCTCGCCGGAGGTGGGCGAGTCCAGCCCGGCGGCGCAGTGCAGCAGCGTCGACTTGCCGGACCCCGAGGGGCCCATCACCGCCAGGAACGAACCGCGAGGCACCTGGAGCGAGACGCGGTCGAGCGCGGTCACGGTGCCGTCGTAGGTCTTGGTGACCTCCCGCATGAGCAGGGCGTTGGGCCTGTTCGGGTCCTCGCTCAGCTCGGTCCGGGATTTCCGCAGCGTCCGCATCGTCACGCCCTCCGCTGGAAGAAGCGGACGGCGAGTGTGATGCCGGTGAGGACGACGACCGCCCCCAGCGGGATCGCCAGCAGGTCGAGCCCGATGACCGAGAGGATGCCGTTCCCGGCGAGCGCGGCGACGAGGACGATCCACAGCAGCATGTCGGTCCCGCTGGAATTCGGCCGCTCCTCGGCCTCGGGGGGCCGCGCGTCGGTGATGCGGTACTTGTCGGTCATGGGTCGGCACCTTTCGAGAGGTCGTTTCGCTATGCCTCGACGCTATGGCGATTGCCGTTGTCCCCCAATGCAGCAAGCCCCCGAATCGCGGTGGGGCCAGAGGTAGCGGCCGTGGTGCAGCCAGCTGTACTGGCGCGAGGCCGCGATCGGGGTAGCGTTTCGGACGAGCCGGAGGGGGTGCCGTGAGCAGGAGACAAGCGCTGGACGACGAGGAGCGGAAGATGTTCCGCGAGTCGCTGCGCGCGACCGGCTATGCCGCCGCGGGCGCGGGCATCGGCGTCCTCGCGCTCTACACGATCCCCTTCCTGCTGCTCATCGGCGTGCTGTGCCTCGTCACCGTCGGCCGGCCCCTGGCCAGGCCGGCGACGCGCTGGATTCGGGTCCTGGCCGAGTTGGAGCGCCGGCGCCTGCGCCGCTTCGGCCACCGGGTCGATTCGCCCTACCCCCGCGACGACGAGGATCCGGACCGTTCGCTGCGGGCCCTGCTCACGACCCCCCACGTCCGCCGGGACCTCGGCTGGCTGTTCCTGCACGGCACCTGGGGCCTGATCCTCGGCGGCTTCGTCCTGCAGCTGCCGGTCAACGCCGTCCGCGACTTCACCTACCCGCTGTGGTGGACCCTGGTGCCCGAGGCGGACCAGACCCTCCTCAACGGCCTCGCCGCGGCCGACAACTGGAACCTGGCGCCGTTCGGCATCGCCACCGGTTTCGCCATGGCCGCGCTGTGGGTGCTGTTCGCCCCGAAGCTCCTCGAACTCCAGAGCCGGCCCGGCGTCAACCTCCTCGGGCCCGACCCTGACGCCGACCTGTCCCAGCGCGTCGCCCAGCTCACCGCCACGCGCGCCGCCGCGCTCGACGCCCACGCCGTCGAGCTGCGCCGCATCGAGCGGGCGCTCCACGACGGCTCCCAGAACCGCATGGTCGGCGTCGCGGTGCTCGTCGGCGCCGCCCGCCGCGAGGTGCACCGCGACCCCGCGCAGGCCGACGCGATCCTCGCTCGCGCCCAGGACTCCGTCGAGCAGGCGCTCGCCGAACTGCGCGCCGTCGTCCGGTCGATCCTCCCGCCGGTCCTGGAGCATCGCGGGCTCGAAGGCGCGCTGAGCGCGCTGGCCTCGGACTGCGCCGTCCCCTGCAACGTCACCGTCGCCGTGCCGGTGCGCTGCCCGGTCAGTGTGGAGGCGACCGCCTACTTCGTTGTGGCAGAGTCGTTGACGAACGTCGCCAAGCACAGCGAGGCGAAACGCGCCGAAGTCGACGTGCGGCTCGAAGGCGGCCGGCTGGTCGTGACCGTCACCGACGACGGCCGCGGCGGCGCCGATCCCGCCGGCGGCTCCGGCCTCGCCGGGATCGGCCGCCGCGTCGAGGCCCACGACGGCGACGTGACCGTGGCCAGCCCGCCGGGCGGGCCGACCGAGATCAGAGCGGAGCTGCCATGCGGATCGTGATCGCCGAGGACGACACCCTCCTGCGCGAGGGCCTCAACCTCGTCCTGCGGGGCGAGGGTTTCGACGTGGTCGCCTCCGTCGGCGGGCCCGAGGACTTCCTCGCCGCCGTGGAGGAGCACCGGCCCGATGTCGCCGTCGTCGACGTGCGCATGCCGCCCACGCACACCGACGAGGGCATCAAGGCCGCCGTGGAGGCGCGCCGCGCTCACCCCGAGCTGGCCGTCCTCGTCCTGTCCGCCTACGTCGAGCAGAGTTTCGCCACCGACCTGCTCGCCGGCGGCGCCAAACGCGTCGGCTACCTGCTCAAGGAGCGCGTCGGCCGCGTCGACGCGTTCGTGGAGGCGCTGGGGCGCGTCGCCGACGGCGGGACCGCGATCGATCCCGAGGTCGTGGCGCAGTTGTTCGCGCAGCGCCGCGCCGACGACCCGCTGGAGAAGCTCACGCCCCGCGAGAAGGAGGTCCTGTCGGTCATGGCCGAGGGACTGGGCAACGCCGCGATCGCCCAGCGGCTGTTCATCACCGAGAACGCCGTCCACAAGCACATCCGCAACATCTTCTTCAAGCTCGAGCTGCCGCCCGACGACCACACCGACCGCCGCGTCGCCGCCGTCCTGCGCTACCTCGAAAGCGCCTAGGCCCTGTGGGTCCGGCCTCGCCTGACTGTGCCTAGTCCAGTGCCAGTGAGGCCCACATGCCGCGCTTCTCGGCCTTCGCGAGCCGCTCGGCCTTGCGCAGCGTGTCGCCGATGACGAGCTCCTGGTGGCGCAGGATGTAGGTGTGCGCCATACCCTCGGCGACCGCCAGCACGGCGTAGTTCATGCCGTTCTCCATGACCACGTGGGCCAGCAGCCGGTCGTACTGGTCCCAGATCTCATCGCCCGGGTCGGTGAACAAGTGGACGGTCCGGCCCTCGAGCCTGCGAACGGCGTAGGCCTTCGCCTCGGCGCCCCAGTCCTCTTCGTCGCGGTACCCGCCCGACTCGGGGGAGTTGATCCCCATGATGCGCACGCGGGTCTTGCGGCCGTCGACGACGGCGCGGAAGGTGTCGCCGTCCACCACGTCGTACACCTCGGTCGTCGCGAAGAAGTCGCCAGGGCCGTCCATGTTCGCCTCCAGTCCTCGCCGGCCGCGCCGCGCGACCGGTGTGCCGATCCATCCTCGCATTCGCCTTGGGGGCCTTGGACCGGACATCGGACCAGCGCTGGTGCCCTCCGCGGAGTACGTCCTATGACAGACTGGTCGGCGTGGAGATGCGACCGAACACGCCACCCGTTCCCGCGGGTTCCGGGCAGCGGGACACCGTGGTCGTCGACCCCGCGAAGCGCCCGGTCCCCTCGCGACGGCCGCGCACCCTGTTCGCCTCCGCGATCGCCACGACCCTGTGGTGCGCCACCGTCGTCTACACCCCGATCCTGGTCCTGGTCATCCTCGCGTGGTGGCTCGCCGGCCGCGAAGGGGACGTGTCCACCGTGGTCGCCGCCGCCGGGGCCGCCTGGCTCGCGGGGCACGGCGCCGCGGTCGACGTCGCGGGGCTGCACCTGACGGTCACGCCGCTGCTGCTCACCGCCGTGCTCGCCTGGCGCCTGTCCAAAGCCGCCGCCGGGACCACGCGGGCGATCGGCGGCAGGGACGCCGCCGCCGTCCGGGCCGCCGCCGGCACCGTCTCCATCTTCTATATAGGGCTCACGGCCGGGGTCGCGGCGCTCGTCTCGACCGGCCCGTTCTCGGTTTCGGTGCCGCGCACGCTCGTCTACACGGTGCCGTTCGCCGTCGTCGCCACCGCGTTCGGTGCCGCCCGCGGGGCCGGCGTCCTGCCGTGGGACGGGGCCTCGGTGTGGCTGCGGCGCGCGCTGCGCACCGGCTCGCTCGTCGTCGGCGCGCTCCTCGCCTTCGGCGCCGCCGCCGTCGGCGTCGCCTTCGCCGTGCGCGGCCCGGCCGTCGCCGACACCTTCGCCCTCTACGGCCCCGGCGCCTGGGCCGTGGCGCTGCTGAGCCTGCTGTATCTGCCGAACCTCGCGGTCTGGGCCGTCGCCTACATCTGCGGCCCCGGGTTCGCCGTCGGAACCGACACCGCCGTGCAGGCCGAACTCGTCGAGCTCAACCCGCTGCCGGCCTTCCCGCTGTTCGCCGCCGTGCCGGTCGAGCCGCTGCCCGCCTCCGCGACCATCCTCATCGGACTGCCGCTCATGCTCGCCTCGGTATTCGGGGTGCTGCTGACCTACCGGTCCCCGGACCTGCGCGTCCCGCGCGTCACCACCGCCGCGATCCTCGCCGCCGGAGTCGCCGCGGCGCTCCTGGCCGGCCTGTCGTGGTTCTCGAGGGGCGCGGCCGGGCGCGGCCTGCTCGCCGAGATCGGCCCGGACCCGTGGTCGGTGGCGGCGCTCGGCGGCCTCCAGATCCTCGTCGGCCTGGTCGGCGCGGCCCTGGTCGCGCGCCTGTTCGCCGTCCACCGGCGTGCCGCCGAGTCCGAGCTGGTGCGTCGAGACACGGTCGTCATCCCCGAGCCCGCGCCGTGCCGCGACGACGCGTTAGTGTGCTGACGTGACCTCAAGACTCGTGGTGCTCGTCTCCGGTTCCGGCTCCAACCTGCAGGCGCTCATCGACGCCTGCCGCGACCCCGGATACGGCGCCCGGGTGGTCGCCGCCGGCGCCGACCGCGACGGTGCCCTCGGCCTCAAGCGCGCCGAGGAGGCCGGCATCCCCACGTTCGTGCGCAAGGTCAAGGACTACGCCGACCGGGACGCCTGGGACGCCGCGCTGACCGAGACGGTCGCCTCCTTCGAACCGGACCTGGTGGTCTCCGCCGGCTTCCTGAAACTGTGCGGCCCGCGGTTCCTCGACACCTTCCCGGGCCGCTACATCAACACGCACAATTCGCTGCTGCCGGCCTTCCCCGGCATGAACGGCCCCGGCGAGGCCCTCGCCGCCGGCGTCAAGCTCGCGGGCGCGACCCTGTTCATCTGCGACTCCGGCGTCGACACCGGGCCGATCGTCGCCCAGACCGCCGTCCCCGTCGAAGACGACGACACCGTCGAGACGCTCACCGAGCGCATCAAGGAAGCCGAGCGCGCCCAGCTCGTCGCCTCGGTCGGGCGCATGGTCCGCGACGGGTGGACCGTCGAGGGACGCCGGGTCCGCCTCGGCTGACCGGCATGACCCCCTCCGCGCTCGCGATCAACACCCTCGAATCGGCGACCGTCGTCGTCTCCTTCGCGCTGCTGCCGCTCGTCGCCGTCCTGGTGTGGGCGATCGCCGCGGCCCGCGTCCGTGCCGGGCGCGCGCCTCGGGACGCCTGGCGCGAGACCGTGGCCGAAGTCGGCGCCGTGGCCGGGACACTGCCGTGGCTGCTGCTCGTCCTCACTCCGCGAGCGGGCGAGGGCGCGGTGCAGCTCGTGCCGCTGGTCGACCTCGCCGACCTGGCCTCCGCCGAGCCGCGCGTCATCGTCGAGCAGCTCGTCGGCAACCTCGTGCTCTTCGCCGCCGCCGGCTTCTTCACTCCGATCCGCTTCCGGATCGGGCTCGGCGCCGTCGCCGCCGCCGCGGCGGCCGGCTGCGCGGCCGTCGAGGCGGCGCAGTACCTGTTCGGTACCGGCAGGGTCGCCTCGGTCGACGACATCCTGCTCAACACCCTCGGGGCGGTACTGGCCGCGCTCGCGTCCCGTCGCTGGTGGCGGATCAGGTCACAGCGTGACCAGGTCCCGCGTGCCGCCGAACTGCCCGGCGTCTGAGCGGCCGCCCATGCACGCGGAGCACAGGTGCGCGCTGGAGCCGGTGTGCAGGCTCCAGCCTTCGGCCTCCGCGGCGGCGCACAGCACCGGCCAGGAGTAGAAGGAGTCGTCGCCGCATACGAAGTTCTCGCCGCAGCCGTCGCAGCGCAGTTCGTACTCGGTGGTGCCGTTCATGGAGGAATAACTGTGTCTGCTCATGGTCGCAGTCCCATGCCGTCCGGCGCGACTGAAGGCGGAACGCGCCGGACGGCGATCATCGATGTTCGGTGTGCCGCTCACGCGGCACCGGTCACTGTTCGATCTGCTTGGTGCCGGAGCCGACCAGCACCTTCTTCGGCTTGGCCTCCTCGGCCATCGGAATGGTCAAGGTGAGCACGCCGTCGTCGTAGGAGGCCCGGACGTTGTCGGCGTCGAGGCCCTCGCTGAGGAACAACTGCCGGACGAAGGAGCCGCTCGGGCGCTCGGCGTGGATGATCTCCCGATCGCCCACTTCGACGCCGCGACGCTCCGCCCGCACGGTGAGGACGTTGCGCTCGACCTCAAGGTCGATGTCGCCCTCCTTCACACCCGGCAGGTCGATCTGGATGGTGAAGTCGTGCCCTTCCCTCCATGCGTCCATCGGCATCGAGAGCTGGGAGTCGGTCCGCCCCAGCATCTGCTGGGCCAGGCGGTCGAGTTCCCGGAACGGATCAGTGCGCATCAGCATCGAGAAGTCACCTCCTGATAAGTACTTGAAACAGACTCGGTAACAAAATGTATAGCGCGCGTTTCAGATTTTGTCGAGTGACTGTGAGGAGGTAAATTAGTACTGGAAACGTCGAAACCGTGGAGGCGAACGTGGTGTCCGATTTCGTGAACATCGCCCGGCCCCGGTCCGACCAGGCCGTGTACAGCATCTCGGTGGCAGCCGACCTGGTGGACATGGCGCCGCAGAAGCTGCGCATCTACGAGGCCCGCGGCCTCGTCGCGCCCAGCCGCACCTCCGGCGGGACCCGCCGGTACTCCGACGACGATCTGGCGCGGATCCGCCGCATCGGCGAGCTTCTCGACGCCGGCCTCAACCTCGCCGGCGTCAAGCTCGTCTTGGAGAAAGAGCTCGAAGTCGAGCGGCTCCGCGCCGAACTCGAGACCGCCGAGGCGCGGCTCGAGGGTCATCGGAGCGGCGAGCGCGGCGTGTTAGTCTCGGCTTGTCGCGACTGGCGAGGACGCCGACTATCGAGGTCTCCCGTGGCACGGACCGGGCAGCTCGTTGTTGAGGGGGGACCCTGGAGGCGTTCGCAGGTGGAGCACCACCGGGGAGCGGCACTGCTGAACCTGTTACTGCGGTCGAACGCCTGGGCCGCAGTCATCTCAACGATCAGGAGCAGTGCAATCGTGAGTGACGCATCCGTGTCCGGACGCAAATCCATCAGGCGGGCCCTCGTCTCGGTCTTCGACAAGACCGGTGTCGTCGATCTGGCCCGCGACCTCGCCGAGGCCGGCGTCGAGCTCGTCTCGACCGGCTCGACCGCCGCCCGCATCGCCGAGGCCGGCATCCCGGTGACGAAGGTCGAAGACCTCACCGGCTTCCCCGAGATCCTCGACGACCGCGTCAAGACCCTCCACCCGAAGGTCCACGCCGGGCTCCTCGCCGACGTCCGCAAGGACTCGCACCGCGAGCAGCTCGCCGAGCTCGGCATCGAGGCGTTCGACCTGCTCGTCGGCAACCTCTACCCGTTCGCGCAGACCGTCGCCTCCGGCGCCGGCTTCGACGACATCGTCGAGAAGATCGACGTCGGCGGGCCCTCGATGGTCCGCGGCGCCGCCAAGAACCACGCGAACGTCGCCGTCGTAGTCGACCCCGACGACTACGAATGGGTCCGCACCGCCGCACGCGAGGGCGGCACCACCGCCGAGCAGCGGCTCCGCTTGGCCGCCAAGGCGTTCGCGCACCTGGCGACCTACGACTCCACGGTCGCGACCTGGCTCGCCGCCCAGACCGAGGGCGAGGGCCTCCCCGACTTCTACGCGATCCCGATGGCCAAGGCCGCCGACCTGCGCTACGGCGAGAACCCGCACCAGGGCGCGGCGCTCTACGACGACCCGCTCGCTCCTGCCGGCCTCGCCCAGTCCGAGCAGCTGCACGGCAAGGCGATGTCGTTCAACAACTACACCGACGCCGATGCCGCCTGGCGCGCCGCCCACGACTTCACCGAGCCGTGCGTCGCGATCATCAAGCACGCCAACCCCTGCGGCATCGCCGTCGGTGCCTCGATCGCCGAAGCCCACCGCAAGGCCCACGAGTGCGACCCGGTCAGCGCGTTCGGCGGCGTCATTGCCGCGAACGGCGAGGTCGGCGCGGACGCCGCGGCCCAGATCGCCGAGATCTTCACCGAAGTCGTCGTCGCCCCATCGTTCACCGACGAGGCCGTCGCGATCCTCACCAAGAAGAAGAACATCCGTCTGCTGCGCGCCCCCGAGTGGACGCCGACCGGCCTGGAGCTCAAACCGATCTCCGGCGGCGTGCTCGCCCAGCGGCCCGACCGCGTCGACGCCGACGGCGACGACGCCGCCCGGTGGCGCCTGGTCACCGGCGAACCCGCCGACGAGGCGACCCTCGCCGACCTGGCGTTCGCGTGGCGCGCGGTGCGGTCGGTCAAGTCGAACGCGATCCTGCTGGCCGCCTCCGGCGCCTCGATCGGCGTCGGCATGGGTCAGGTCAACCGCGTCGACTCGGCGAAGCTGGCCGTCGAGCGGGCCGGCGACCGCGTCAAGGGCGCCGTCGCCGCCTCGGACGCGTTCTTCCCCTTCCCCGACGGACTCGAGATCCTCACCGCAGCCGGAGTGACCGCGGTCGTCCAGCCGGGCGGATCGGTCCGCGACGATGAGGTCATCGCCGCCGCGGAGCGCGCCGGTGTGACCATGTACTTCAGCGGCACCAGGCACTTCACGCACTGACGAAGGAAGTACGCGTCCGGAGCCGGCCTGGAGGTGCCCAAGCGCGGCGCGTCCGGAGACCGGCAATGGCCGCCCGTGCGCTGGCGGGAACCGGCGGGCGTGATGGCCACCCTGCACCGAGGCAGCGATGGTGAGGTGGTGGGGTGGCCGGGGCGGGTGTCTGGAGTTGGCGCTGCTGTGGTCGGGCGGGGTGACCTGTTGAGTCCGGCAATGGCCGCGGGGGCGTTGGCGGGAACGGGCGGACGTGATGGTCGCCCTGCACTATGGGCAGCGACAAAAGCAAGTGGCGGCTGGGCTGGGGCGGTCTGGCGGCGCGGAGGTGGCCGGTGGTGCCGTGCCGTGCCGTGCCGGGTCGGGTCGGGTCGGATTGGCGTTGACTTGGAGCCGGGAGCCGGGAGCCGGGAGCCGGGAGCCGGGAGCCGGGAGCCGGGAGCCGGGAGCCGGGAGCCGGGAGCCGGGAGCCGGGTGGTTGGTGTGCCGGTTTGGGGTCTGGGCATGGTGAAGGGCTCGAAGCCGTTGTCGGTTTCGAGCTGGCGACCTATGAGGTGCCTTCCCCGCTACGACATCCCGCAGCGGGCGGGTTAAGACCGGCGGTGGTCCGTAGTCAGGTGCCGGTGCGGCGCTGACGAGGTCGCAAGCCCGCCTCGGTTCAGGGAGTGGTGTCGAAGTCTCGTATCCCGGTTCCGGTTCCGGTTCCGGTTCGGGTGTCGGTGCTGAAGGCGGTTCGGGTTCGGTCTCGGGTTGGGGCGTCGGGGTAGTGAAGCGGGCTCGTGCTTTGGCGCGGGCGGCTTTCGCGGCGGCCATGACCTGCTCGGTCTCGGCCTGTTCGGCAGCCGCTTCGAGGTCGGGTTTCAGGGTCTCCGACCATTCTTCGGGGTACAGGCCGGTGGGGAAGGCGTTCGCGATGTCCTCGGCGAAGCCCAGATCCAGGTCGGTGTCGGTGCGCCAGTCCGAGCACCCACACTTCAGGTCGGGGTCGGTGTCCTCGTGCCCCTCATGGTGCACGATCAACGCCTTACCGGGTCCGGTCTTCTGAATGGTCCAGCCGGGGGTGTGGATGCGGCCGTGGTGGAACCGGCACAGCAGGATCAGGTTCTCCGCCACTGTCGGCCCGCCATTCGCCCAGTGGCGGATGTGGTGGGCTTCGGTCCACTGCACCGGTGCGAGACAGCCGTTCCAGGCGCACCCGCCGGGCTGCTCGAGTTCCAGCTTCCTGCGCAGCGCCGAGTTCGGCAGGCGCAGGGCCCGGCCGAGTTCGATCGCTTCGCCGGTGCGGTAGTTGAACACGTTGGGGATGACCAGGCCTTCGCAGGCGAGCAGGCGGGCCTTCCCCAGGGAGATAGGGTCGCCCTCCAAGGTGGCCACTCGTCCGGTGTCTTCCCCGGCCAGGGTCTCGATGTCGACCGACAGGTGCAGGATGGCGGTGTGCCCGTGCCGCTTGGCCGCGTTCGGGTCGGCCCCGTGGGCCGCGAGCACCTGGTGGAACGCCTCGGCCCGCCGGTTCGCCGCAGGCGGCAGGCACCCGTCCTCGTCGAGCTCATCCTGACGCGGCGGCGGCACGGCCGTCGTCAACAGCTTCGCGAACAGCTTCCCGGTATCCGCCGACAGCAGCCCGGAGAGGACGAACATGCCGTTCTCAGTCTCCACCAAATCCAGGCGCTGCAACGACTGCTGCCCCAGCCCGTCCAACAGCTCCTCGCCCGAGTCGAGCGCGGCTTGAAGTTCGTCGAGCTGGGCGTGCACGTCCTTCACCGTCGCGTGAATGCAGTACTGCGCGATCAAATGCTCAGGGGTCGCACACAGCGTCTCGGCGTCGAACGGGGAAGGCACCGGCTCCTTGTAGGGAGTCCGCGCGTACACCCGCAGGGCCTTGGTCGCGTCCAGGCGGCGCACGGCTGCCGCGACCCGGTCGATCCGCGCCCGAGCCGACGTCGCCGTCTCGGCCAACACCTGGAACTTCCCTGCAGTGCGGGCGATCGCGGCGAGGTCGGCGGCGACGCGGAGGTGGAAGTCGAACGTGGCGACCAGCCACTCCCGGAGGGCGGAGAAGCCGTCGCAGTCGCGGTGGATGTTCCATGCCTTCGCCTCGATCACCCGGCGCAGGACCCCGGCGTGCACGGAGTTGATCAGGGAAGCGGCCTCATCGAGATCAGTGTGGATGACCTTGGCGCGCTCGCTCCGCTCGGTCCTGCTGGGCTTCATGCTCGCTTTGGCCATCTGACACCACCCTGGGTCCTTGAGGTCTCGTACGAACCTGCTGTTTCCGCCGGTTCGTGCTATACCTCTATTCTCCCAGGTCACAGCCGCTCTGTCATCACCCATTAGGGTGGGAAAACACTCATGCTTGCCCGCCCGAAACCACGAGAAGCCTTGCCCTGCAAGACAAACCGGACACCACACGGCCCGCCCGCGCAGAGGCACACCCTCCCGCCAGCCCGCCGCCAAACCTCCACAAAAGACTCCACCTCTTCGTCGCTGACGCCTTTAGCGCAGCGCCAGCATTCGCCCACACCGTTCCCGCCAGCGCCCCACCTTCCATTGCCGGTCTCCCCAGGCGTACGGGTCCACTGGTCCACGGGGTCCATGGACCCACCACTCCATGGACCCACCGCTCCACGGGTTAGCCCCACGGCCGACGTCACGCCGCTATGAAGCCGAGCGGACGCAGGAGCTCGGGACGTAGCCCCAGCGGTCGGCGGCGTAGTTCACGTACGCCCACAGGCTGGTGGTCGACCCGCAGGCGCTGTAGGACTCGCCCTCGACGAGGGCGCATTCGGTGGCGTAGGTCTGGTTCGCGATGACCGAGCCGACCGTGCCGTCGGAGGTCCCCGGCTCGGCCCAGACCGCCCGGTTCTCCTCGGCGGTCGCCCAGCAGGTCGACGCCGCGCCGAGATCGGGCGCGGCGGATGCGGGGCTCGCGAGCGCGGTGGAGAGCGCCACCGCGGCTCCGAGAGTCATGAGCGCCATCAGGATTCGTTTCACTGTTCTCTCCGTTTCGGAATCACCGTGTGGGCGTGGCCCACAACACGAAGACGGTGTCACGAACCTCGATACGATGTCGATACCGAGAATGGCTTTCATCGTATTTCTTACATACATCCCCTCGTCGGGCGGTTCGTTCGCACATGGCCGAGGTGCCGGATCGGTGCTGGTCGACGGGGCCGCGGACGCGGTATCTTGGCTCCATGGAAATGCTCTGTCCTAAATGTCATGGCTTGATGCAGCAGTACGAGCGCAACGGTGTCGTGGTCGAGCAGTGCACCGGATGCCGGGGCATCTTCCTCGACCGCGGCGAGTTGGACCATCTCCTCGACGCCGAGGCGGCCTTCAACGCCCGCATGGCCCCGGCGCGCTCCGCTCCCGCCCCGGTCTACGACGACCGGCGCTACGACGATCGCCGCTACGACGACCGGCGCCACTACGGTGACCGCGACCGCCATTACAAGAAGCGCAAGCGCAAGAGCGTCTTCGAGGAGTTGTTCGACTTCTGAGCCGCCTAGTCGGCCAGGAACGCGAAGACCTGCCTGGGCGTCCACGGCGTCGCCGTCCCGATCGGGTCGTCGATGGTGCCGTGCGTGTACAGCGTGAACGAGTCGACCTCGAACTTCGCCTCGAAGTCCGAGAGCGCCATGAACGTCCGGTCCAGGGCCTCCTTGCCGACGTCCTGGGCCACCGTCACGTGCGGGTGGTAGGGGAACCGCTGCTCCCGGCGCTGGATCGGGCCGTTCCGGATCGCGGACTCGAGCTGCTCGCAGACCGCGATGCCGTCGACGACCGCGACGAACACCACCTCGGTGACCGGCCGGAACGAGCCGGTGCCGCGCAGGTGCAGTTCGAACGGCCGCATGTTCGCCGCGAGGTCCGCCAGGTGCTCTTCGAGCCGTTCGAGCGCTTCGGGGCAGATTTCGGTGGGGCCGAGGAGGGTCAGGTGCGCGGGCACCACGCCGCCGAGCGGGTCGCCCGAGGCGATTCGGGCGTCGTCGAGCTCAGTGCGCCACGGTTCGGGCACCGGGATGGCCACGCCGACCGTGATACCCCCCTCTTCCACTAATTCGTCACCGGGGGGTAGAAGCCGACCTTCTTGTACGCCTTGGCGAGCGTGCGGCCGGCGATGGCGCGGGCCTTCTCGGCGCCCTTCGCGATGATCCGGTCGAGTTCGGCCTTGTCGGCGAGGTATTCGCGGGTGGCGGTGGCGATCGGCTCGAGCGACTCGACCGCGACCTCGGCCAGGTCGGTCTTGAAGTCGCCGTAACCCTTGCCCTCGTACTGGGCCTCGAGCTTGTCGACCGCGGTGCCGCTGAGCGCCGAGTAGATGTTGAGCAGGTTCGACACTCCGGGCTTGTGCTCCTCGTCGTAGCGGACCTCGGCCTCGGAGTCGGTGACGGCGCTCTTGATCTTCTTGCGCATCTGGCTCGGCGAATCGAGCAGGTACAGGCACCCGCGCGGAGACTCGGAGGACTTCGACATCTTCTTGCCGGGCTCGGCCAGGTCCTTGATGGTGGCGGTGCTCTTGACGATGTGGGCCTCGGGGACGGCGAAGGTGCTGCCGAACGTGGTGTTGAACCGGATCGCCAGGTCGCGGCTGAGCTCGAGGTGCTGCTGCTGGTCCTTGCCGACCGGGACCCGCTCGGTCTGGTAGAGCAGGATGTCGGCGGCCTGGAGGATCGGGTAGCTGAACAGGCCCACCGTTGTGCGTTCTTGTTTGGCGGACTTGTCCTTGAACTGGGTCATGCGCGAGGCCTCGCCCATGCCGGTCTCGCAGCCGAGGATCCACGTCAGCATCGGGTGCTCGGGCACCTGCGACTGGATGAACAGCGTGGAGCGCTCGGGGTCGATCCCGAGGGCCAGCAGCTGCGCCGCCGACACGCGGGAGCGCTCGTGCAATACCTTGGGGTCATGACCGACCGTGATCGCGTGGAGATCGACGACGCAGTAGAACGCGTCGGAGGTCTCCTGCAACGTCACCCACTGCCGCAGCGCACCCAGATAGTTCCCGAGGTGGAATGAGTCCGAGGTGGGCTGGATCCCCGAGAAGACCCGGGGCCTGCGATCTGCGGTGGTCATGGGTCGATTCTGACATCCGGGCGGAGCGAGCGGCCACCCGGTATTGCGGAGGCGGCCACAGTCATGTTTAATTGTGTTTGATCTTGAGCAGTCTGCCTTCCGAGTGACCGAGGAGCCATCGAAGATGCTGGCGCAACAGCGACAGAGCAGGATCGCCGAACGCGTCCACCGGACCGGCGCCGTCAGGGTGGCCGAACTGGTCGAGGAGTTCGGCGTGTCGGACATGACGATCCGGCGCGACCTCGAGAGCCTGGCCGACCGCGGCCTGGTCGCCAAGGTCCACGGCGGGGCGACCGCGGTGGACTTCGGCTCCACCACCGAACCCGGCTTCGCGGTCAAGCAGGTCCGCCAGGAGGCCGAGAAGGAGGCCATCGCCGAGGCCGCCGCCGGCCTCGTCGGGCCCGGACAGGCCATCGCCCTGTCCGCCGGGACGACCACCTGGACCCTCGCCCACCGCCTCACCGACGTCCCCGACCTCACCGTCGTCACGAACTCGGTGCCCGTCGCCGACGTGTTCTACCGCTCCGGCAGGACCGATCAGACCGTCATCCTCACCGGCGGCGTGCGAACGCCTTCCGACGCGCTCGTCGGCCCGTTCGCGGTCGCCTCACTCGAACGGGTGAATGTCGACACCGTCTTCCTCGGCGTCCACGGCATGTCCACCCGCGCCGGCTTCACCACCCCGAACCTGCTCGAAGCCGAGACCGTCGCGACCCTCGCCGGCAAGGGCCGCAGGATGGTCGTCGTCGCCGACCACACGAAATTCGACGTCGTCGGCATCGCCACCATCGCGGCCCTGTCCGACGCCGACGTCATCGTCACCGACGCGCGCCTCGACGAGGAGGCCCGCAAGACCCTGACCGAGCACGTCGACCAGGTCGTGCTCGCCCCCGTAGCCGAGATGAGAACAGCGTGAGCGAACCCCGCCTGTACACCGAGACCGGCAGCCTCGCCGACGGCCGCCAGGTGCTCTACTTCAACACCGTCCCCGACGCCGAGCGCGCCTCCTTCGCCGACAAGCGCGAGCTGGGCGAGCGCGCCGATGCCGGGCAGCTGCGCTACGACCCGCTGCGCGACGAGTGGGTCGCCGTCTCCGCGGGCCGCAACGCCCGCCCGCAGCTCCCGGTCGCCTGCCCGCTGTGCCCCTCCGAAGGCGACGAGCTCACCGAGGTCCCGGCGCCGGACTACGAGGTCGCGGTGTTCGAGAACCGCTTCCCCAGCTTCGGCGGCGTCGTCGTCGAAACCGAGCGGCACAGCGGCGGCACCGCCACAAGCGGTCCCACGGCGCCCGATGGCACCGGCCCGGACCTGGAGATCAGCGTCCCGGCCACCGGCCGGTGCGAAGTGGTCTGCTTCTCCTCCGAGCACGACGCCTCCTTCGTGGACCTGCCGCCCGAACGCGTCGAACTGGTCGTGGCCGCCCTCGCCCAGCGCACCGCCGACCTGTCCTCGCGCGGCGACGTCGCCCAGGTGTTCTGCTTCGAGAACCGCGGCGTGGAGATCGGCGTGACCCTCCACCACCCGCACGGCCAGATCTACGGCTACCCGTTCGTGACCCCGCAGACCCGTAGGCACCTCGAGGCCGCCGTCCGCCACCGGGAGGCCACCGGCCGCGACCTGTTCGGCGACATCCTCGCCTCCGAGCAGGCCGGCCCCCGCGTCGTGGCCGCCAACGACCACTGGACCGCGTTCGTGCCCTACGCCGCGCGCTGGCCGTTCGAGGTCCACGTCTACCCCAACGAGCGGTTCGCCGACCTCGCCGAACTGCCCCAGGAGTACATCGCCTCGTTCGCGCCGCTCTACCTCGACGTGCTCCGCCGCTTCGACGGGGCGTTCGAGGACGGGAAGATGCCCTACATGTCCGGCTGGCACCAGGCCCCGGTCGGCGAGCACCGCGACCTCGCGTGGCTCCGGCTCGAGATCGTCTCCATCCGCCGCGCGGCGGGCAAAGTCAAGTTCCTGGCCTCCTCGGAATCGGTCATGGGCGGCTTCGTCAACGACCTGGGCCCCGAGAAGGCCGCACAGATATTGAGGGATGCGCTGTGAAATACCTCGTCACCGGCGGCGCCGGTTACATCGGCTCGATCGTCGCCACGATGCTGCTCGAAGACGGCCACGACGTGGTCGTCCTCGACGACTGCTCGACCGGGTCCGCCGAGCGCGTCCCCGCGGGAGCGGTCCTGGTCCGAAAGCGCGTCCAGGACGCGGGGGAGGTGCTCGACTCGTCCTTCGACGCGGTGCTCCACTTCGCGGGCCTCATCGCCGCCGGGGAGTCCATGCAGCGGCCCGGCATCTACTGGGAGGCGAACACGACCGGCACCTTCTGGCTGCTCGGCGCCATGCGCGAGGCGGGCGTGAAGACCCTCGTGTTCTCCTCGACCGCGGCCGTCTACGGCAACCCGACCGAGGTCCCCATCCGCGAGGACGCCGTCAAGGCCCCCACCTCCACCTACGGCGCCACGAAACTCTCCAGCGACATGGCGATCCAGTCCGCGGTCACCGCCTACGGCCTCGCCGCCGTGAGCCTGCGCTACTTCAACGTCGTCGGCGCCTACCAGGACCGCGGCGGCACCTGGCACGGGGAGAACCACGAACCGGAGACGCACATCATCCCGATCGCGCTCGACGCCGCCGCGGGCAAGCGCGAGCGGATGGTCCTGTTCGGCGACGACTACCCGACCCCGGACGGCACCTGCGTCCGCGACTACATCCACGTCGCCGACCTCGCCGACGCCCACCTGCTCGCTTTGCGCGCCGCCGAGCCCGGCGAGCACAAGATCTACAACCTCGGCAACGGCAACGGCTTCTCCAACAAGGAGGTCGTCGCGACCGTCAAGCGCGTCACCGGCGTCGACTTCCCCGTCGTCGTCGAGGGCCGCCGCCCCGGCGACCCCGCCGCGCTCGTGGCCTCCTCCGAGAAGGCCAAGCGCGAACTGGGCTGGAAGCCCAGCCGAGACAGCCTCGACCGCATGGTCGCCGACGCCTGGGAGTACTACCGGCATGCCCACTCCTGACGAGCACGCGGCCGCGCTCTCCGCCACCGCCGCAGAGGTCTTCCGCACCCAGTTCGGCACCGCGCCCCAAGGCGTGTGGGCCGCGCCCGGCCGCGTCAACCTCATCGGCGAGCACACCGACTACAACGAGGGCTTCGTGATGCCCTTCGCGCTGCCGTTCTACGCCGCCGCCGCGGCGTCGAAGGCCGACGCGTGGGCGTTCCACTCGACCCACGGCGGCGGCCAGATCGTCCGGTCCGACACCCTCGAGGGCATCGGCGGCTGGGCCGCCTACCTCGCCGGTGTCGCCTGGGCGATGAACGAGGCCGGCTACGAGGTCGGCCCGGCCAGGATCGCCATCCACTCGGACGTGCCCCACGGCGCCGGACTGTCCTCCTCGGCCGCGCTCGAATGCGCGGCGCTGCCGGCGCTGGCCGAGCTCTACGGGCACCGCATCCCCCGGCCAGAGGCCGCCCGCATCGCGCGCCGCGCCGAGAACGAATACGTCGGCGCCCCCACCGGCATCCTCGACCAGTCCGCCTCGCTGCTGTGCACCGAGGGACACGCGATGTTCATGGACTGCCGCGACCTCTCCAGGGAGCAGGTCCCGTTCCGCCTCGAAGACGAGGGCCTGGCCATGCTCGTGGTGGACACCAACGCCCCGCACCGGCACGCCGACGGCGAGTACGCCGCCCGCCGCGCCGACTGCGAACAGGCCGCCCGGCTCCTCGGCGTCGAGTTCCTGCGCGACGCGCCCGCCGACGCGAGCCTCCCCGACGAGCGCCTGAACCGGCGCCTGCGGCACATCGTCACCGAGAACCAGCGGGTCCTCGACACCGCCCGGGTCCTGCGATCCGGGTCGGTCGCCGACATCGGGAAGCTGCTCACCGCCTCCCACGTGTCCATGAGGGATGACTACGAGATCTCCTCGGTCGAGCTCGACTCCGCCGTCGACGCCGCGCTCGGCGCCGGCGCGCTCGGGGCGCGCATGACCGGCGGCGGCTTCGGCGGCTCGGCGATCGCCCTGGTGGAGACCGCCGCGGTGCCCGGGGTCGAGGCCGCGGTCAAGGGGGCGGCGAAGGCCGCCGGGCTGCCGGCGCCCCGGATCTTCCTCGCCCGCGCGGCCGCCGGCGCCCACCGGGTCCTGTAGCGATGTGACGGGTGCGCGCGCCCGGCGGCCTAGCGATCGCCGCCGGCCGCGCCGCTCTGCGATACTCCGATCATGGAATTCGTTCAGCTGGTCCTGCGCTACCTGCACCTGCTCGGCTTCGCCGCGGTCTTCGGCGGCTGGTTCGCCGCCTGGCTTTCCGCGCGGCGCAACATCAACACCGCGATGTTCTACGGCATCGCCACCCAGCTCGCCACCGGTATCGTCCTGTACGGACTCGCCAGCGCCGACGGCGACGCGAACCACGCCAAGCTCGGCGTCAAGTTCCTGCTCACGCTGATGCTGGCGGTCATGATCGCCGTCCCGTGGTGGAAGAAGCGCACGAACGTCCACGTCGGCCACTTCTGGGCCATCGGCGGCATGGTGCTGGTGACCGCGGGGGTGGCCGTCTTCTGGCAATAAGTCCGGGCGCCGATGCAGTCCGAGCGAAACACCTGTTCGCGGGTGGTCTCAGTCATAGGATGTTTCGGTAACGACTTGATCAAAGTGACTGTCAATCAACGATCCCGGCGGCCATGATTAGGCGCTGGGATTACCTGAACTGTCGAAGGAGACCTAACGATGGCTGTCAAGCCGTACAAGCTCGCCGTGGCCGGCGTCGCCGCCACGGGCCTGTTCACCCTCTCCGCTTGCGGCGAAGCCCCCGAGGAGGACTCCGGGGACAACGCCGAAGCCTCGTTCCAGGCCTGCATGGTCACCGACTCCGGCGGCGTCGACGACAAATCCTTCAACGAGTCCTCCTGGGCCGGGATGCAGGCCGCCGCCGAGGCCAACGACGACATCGAGTCGTCCTTCAAGGAGTCCTCGAACGAATCGGACTACGCCCCGAACCTCCAGTCCTCGGTCGACGACGGCTGCGACTTCATCGTCGGCGTCGGCGGCCTGATGACCGAGAACGTCAACGCGATCGCCGAGGAGTACCCCGACACCCCGTTCGCGATCGTCGACGGCTCCTCCGAGCTTGAGAACGTCTACTCGATCCAGTTCGACACCGCCCAGTCGGCGTTCCTCGCCGGCTACGTCGCCGCCGCGCAGTCGGAGACCGGCACCGTCGCCACCTGGGGCGGCATGCAGATCCCGCCGGTGACGATCTTCATGGACGGCTTCGTGGAGGGCGTCGCCTACCACAACGAGAACAAGGACACCGACGTCGAGGTGCTCGGCTGGGACGCCGAGGCACAGGAGGGCTCGTTCCTCAACAGCTTCGAGGACCCCTCGGGCGGCAAGAGCCTGACCGAGACGTTCATCTCCCAGGGCGCCGACATCGTCCACCCGGTCGCGGGACCGGCCGGCACCGGCGCGGTCACCGCCGCCAGCGAGAACGAGAGCGTCGCGGCCATCTGGGTCGACGTCGACGGCTGCGAGTCCCTGCCCGACTACTGCTCGACGATCCTCACCAGCGCCGAGAAGAACCTGGCCGTGGCCGTCGAAGAGGCCGTCACCTCCGCCTACGACGGCACCACCGGCGGCTCCTACATCGGCACCCTCGAGAACGACGGCGTCTCGCTGGCACCGTTCCACGAGTTCGAGGACGCGGTCTCCGACGAGACCAAGACCGAGCTCGAGGACATCAAGGCCGGCATCATCGACGGCTCGATCACCGTCGAGTCGCCGTCCTCGCCCGCCGCCTCCTAGCCGGGATCCGAAGGACGCCAATTGCGACTCGAACTGAAGGGCCTGACGAAGAAGTTCGGCTCGTTCACCGCCGACGACGACATCGACTTGACGGTCGAGCCAGGACAGATCCACGCCGTGCTCGGCGAGAACGGCGCGGGCAAGTCCACGCTCATGAACATGCTCTACGGCATTCTCAAGCCGACCAGCGGTGAGATCCTGATCGACGGTGAAGCAGTGGAGTTCTCCGGTCCCGGCGACGCCATCGCCGCCGGGATCGGCATGGTCCACCAGCACTTCAAACTGGTCGGGCCCTTCAGCGTCGCCGACAACGTGCAGCTCGGCCGAGAGCACACCCGCGCCGCGGGCGTGCTCTCGGCGCGCGCGGCCCGCCAGGCCGTGCTCGACGTCTCCGAGCAGTACGGCCTGCGCCTGGACCCCGACGCGATCTGCGAGGACCTGCCCGTCGGCGTCCAGCAGCGCGTCGAGATCGTCAAGGCCCTCTCGGGCCCCAGGACCGAGCTGCTCATCCTCGACGAGCCCACCGCCGTCCTCACCCCCGCCGAGATCCGCGAACTGCTCGACATCATGCGGTCCCTCGCCGACGCCGGCACGTCGATCCTGTTCATCAGCCACAAGCTCAAAGAGGTCCAGGCCGTCGCCGACACCGTCACGGTGATCCGGCGCGGCAAGGTCGTCGCCGACCTGCCCCCCACGGCCACCGAGACCGAGATGGCCTCGGCGATGGTGGGGCGCGAGGTCGTCCTCACCGTCGACAAGACCCCCGCCGAATCCGGCGACCCCCGCCTCGAGATCGAGGACCTCACCGTCGTCAACGACGCCGGGGTCAAGGTCCTCGACAGGCTCGACCTGACCGTCCGCTCGGGCGAGATCGTCGGCCTCGCCGGCGTGGAAGGCAACGGCCAGACCGAACTGGCCCGCGCGATCCTCGGCCTGGTCCACCCCGAATCCGGGACCATCACCATCGACGGCAGCGGCGTCGGCCGCTCCAGTCCGGCCGAGCGCATCGAGCGCGGGCTGGGCTACATCCCCGAGGACCGCGGCCGCGACGGGCTCATCACCGAGTTCACCGTCGCCGAGAACCTCATCCTCAACCAGTACCGCGACGAGCCGTTCGCCAAGCGCGGCGTCGTCGACGCCGCCGCGATCCGCCAGCGGGCCGTCGACTCCATCGCCGAGTTCGACATCCGCACCCAGTCGCCGAACGAGCCGGCCTCGTCGCTGTCGGGCGGCAACCAGCAGAAGGTCGTCATCGCGCGCGAGTTCTCCAGGCCCCGGCGGCTCCTGGTCGCCGCCCAGCCGACCCGCGGCGTCGACGTCGGCGCGACCGAGTTCATCCACTCGCGGCTCATCACCGAGCGCGACAGCGGCACCGGCGTCCTGCTGATCTCCTCGGAGCTCGACGAGATCTACGCGCTGTCCGACCGCATCGCCGTGATCTACAACGGCCGCATCGTCGGCGTGGTCGCCCCGGACACGCCCAGGGACGTCATCGGCCGCCTCATGGTCGGCGCCGACACGGCCGGCGAGAGCGACAGCACCGACGAGGAATCCGATGGAGGCGACCGTGAGCACTGACACCGCAGCGCCGGCCGCCGGCGGGCCGGAAGCGGACGAGACGCCGGAGCGGCGCCCGCCGTTCATGGTCCTCTTCGGGCGGTACCTGGTCGAGGCGAACTCGGTCATGGTCACCGTCTATTCGCTGGTCATGGCCTTCCTCTTCGGCGCGATCCTCCTCATCGTCTCCGACGAGCAGGTGCGGGGCACCTGGAGTTACTTCTTCTCCCGGCCCGCCGACGCCCTCCAGGCCTCCTGGGAGGTCGTCTCGAACGCGTACGTGTCACTGTTCGAAGGCGCGATCCTCAACTTCAACACCGTCGACCGGTTCGCCGCGGGCACCGCCGAGTTCGGCGACCTGCTCCGCCCGATCTCGGAGACCCTCACCTACGCCACCCCGCTGATCTTCACCGGTCTCGCCGTCGGCCTCGCCTTCCGCGCGGGCCTGTTCAACATCGGCGCCCAAGGGCAGCTCATCTTCGGGATGATCGGCGCGCTCATCATCGGCTTCGCCCTGAACCTCCCGGCCGTGCTCCACATCCCGCTGGCCGTCGCCGCGGGTGCGCTCGCCGGCGCGGCCTTCGGCGCCGTCCCCGGCGTCCTCAAGGCCGCCACCGGGGCGCACGAGGTCATCTCCTCGATCATGCTCAACAACATCGCCGCGCTGTTCCTGGTGTGGGCGATCGGCACCGACTTCCTCCATTCGCAGACGCGCTCGGAACTGGTCTCCAAGCCCGTCGACGACTCGGCGGAACTGCCGGGCCTGCTCGGCTGGCTCGGCGACAGCCTCCGCGTCAACCTCGCGCTCCTCATCGGCGTCGCCGCCGCCGTGTTCGTGTGGTGGCTGCTGTCGAAATCGACCTTCGGATACCGCATCCGCGCGGTCGGCTTCAACGAGCACGCCTCGGCCACCGCCGGCATGAGCATCGGCCGCACCTACACCACCACGATGGCCGTCGCGGGCGGCCTCGCCGGCCTCGCCGGCGCGGCCCTGTCGCTCGGCGTCGGCTCCGGCGGCATCACCACCAACACCGCCCTCGAATACGGCTTCGATGGCATCACCGTCGCCCTGCTCGGCCGGGCCAAGCCCGGCGGCATCGTCGCCGCCGCGGTCCTGTTCGGCGCGCTCAAGGCCGGCGCCCTGTCCGCCCAGCCCGATGTCCCGGTCGACATCTCGACGCTCCTGCAGGCGACGATCGTGCTGTTCATCGCCGCCCCGGCCCTGGTCAAAGCCATCCTGCGCCTGCGCACGCCGCGCGGCGGCCTGGTCACCCTCGAAGCGAAAGGCTGGTGAGCCGCATGGCAGTGGACACCCGGGCCGACGACGCCCGCGTCGACGAGCGCACCGCCGCACGCCACCCGCGGTCGGGCGCGGTCTACGGCGTCATCGGCGCCGTGCTCGCCGCCCTCGCGCTCGCCGCCCTGGCCGGCGACCGCGAGACGACCTTCACGCTCGACCGGACGCTCACCGACGCCTCCTGGACGCTGCCCACCCGCGCGACCGTCGTGGCCCTGGGCCTGGCCACCGTCGCCTGCGGCGCCTGGATGATCGCCGGCGTGCGGCGGCGCCAGTTCAAGCTGGCCTCCGCGATCGCCGTGACGGCCATCGTCATCGCCCTCCTGTCGTGGGCGGTCTCCCAGCCGGGCATGGTCTTCCGCGTCGAGTCGATCCTCGCCGGGGCGCTGTTCCTGTCGCTCCCGTTCATCTTCGGCGCCCTCTCCGGCGTCGTGTGCGAACGCTCCGGCGTGATCAACATCGGCATCGAAGGCCAGTTCCTCATGGGCGCCTTCACCGGCGTCCTGGTCGCCAACATCACCGGCAACGTCTACGCCGGCATGCTCGGCGCCATGTTCGCCGGGGCCCTCTCCACGATGCTGCTCGCGCTCCTGGCCACCAAGTACCAGGTCAACCAGGTCGTCGTCGGCGTCATCCTCAACCTGCTCGCCCTGGGCTTCACCAGCTTCATGTACGACCAGCTCAAGAAGACCGAGGGCTACAACTCCGCCTACGGCGTCCCCTCGAACGCCCTCGAGGGCATCGGTCTGGGCTTCCTCGCCGACATCCCCGTGCTCGGGCCGGTCCTGTTCAACCAGAACATCTTCGTCTACATCGGCCTCGTCCTGGTGTTCGCGGTCTGGTTCCTGCTCTTCCGCACCCGCTGGGGCCTGCGCACCCGCTCCGTCGGCGAGCACCCGGCCGCCGCGGACTCCATGGGCGTGGCCGTCAACCGCCTCCGCTTCTGGAACGTCACCGCCGCCGGCCTCATCTCCGGCTTCGGCGGCGCGTTCTTCACCCTCGCGAACTCCCTGGCGTTCAACAAGAACATGACCGCCGGGCTCGGCTTCGTCGCACTCGCGGTCATGATCGTCGGCCGCTGGAACCCGCTCGGCGTCCTCGCCGGCGCGCTCATCTTCGGCTTCGCCAGCCAGATCGCCGAATACCTCGACGCCGCCGGCGACGCCATCATCCCCGGCCCGTTCCTCCAGATGCTCCCGTACGCGGTCACCCTCGTCGTCGTCGCCGGACTCATCGGCCGGGCCAAAGCGCCCGCCGCCGACGGCGTGCCCTACAACCCAGGGGACAAATAGTGACCGACATCGACTGGGAAACACTGCGCGCCAAGGCCGTCGACATGATGCGCCGCGCCTACGTCCCCTACTCGAAGTACCCCGTCGGCGTCGCCGGCCTGGTCGACGACGGCCGCGTCGTCGCCGGCTGCAACGTCGAGAACGCCTCCTTCGGCCTGACCCTGTGCGCCGAATGCGGCATGGTCTCCGAGCTCGCCGCCACCGGCGGCGGACGCCTCGTGGCCCTCGCCTGCGTCGACGGCCACGGCCGGCCCCTCACCCCCTGCGGCCGATGCCGCCAGCTGCTCTACGAGCACGGCGGCCCCGAATGCCTCGTGGACGCCGACCCCGCACCGACCACGGTGGGCGCGCTGCTCCCGGGCGCCTTCGGACCGGACCACCTGAACGAATGAGGGACGCGCAATGATCACCGCAGTCGACGTCATCCGCACCAAACGGGACGGAGGCGAGCTGTCGACCGACCAGATCGACTGGGTCATCGACAACTACACCAGAGGCGAGGTCGCCGACGAGCAGATGTCGGCGCTGGCCATGGCCATCTTCCTCAACGGCGCCGGCGCGCGGGAGATCGCGGACTGGACCGCGGCGATGATCCGCTCGGGCATCACCCTCGATCTGTCCGAGGTCGGCAAGCCGTGCGTGGACAAGCACTCCACCGGCGGCGTCGGCGACAAGATCACCCTGCCGCTCGCCCCGCTCGTCGCGGTCTTCGACGTCGCCGTCCCGCAGCTGTCGGGCCGGGGCCTCGGCCACACCGGCGGCACGCTCGACAAGCTCGAGTCGATCCCCGGCTTCGACGTCGACCTCGACGAGGCCGGCGTCGTCGCCCAGCTCAAGCAGATCGGCGCCGTCGTGTGCGCCGCGACCGGCGACCTCGCGCCGGCCGACAAGAAGCTCTACGCCCTCCGCGACACCACCTCGACCGTGGAGTCGATTCCGCTCATCGCCTCCTCGATCATGAGCAAGAAGATCGCCGAGGGCGCCGACGCGATCGTCCTCGACGTCAAGGTCGGTTCCGGCGCGTTCATGAAGCGCCTCGACCAGGCCCGGGAACTCGCCGAGACGATGGTGCGCCTCGGCGGCGACCACGGCGTCGACACCCGGGCCCTGCTCACCGACATGAGCGTCCCCCTCGGGCGCACGGCCGGGAACGCCCTCGAAGTGCGCGAGTCGATCGAGATCCTCGAGGGCGGCGGCCCCGCCGACGTCGTCGAGCTCACCGTCGCCCTCGCCCGCGAGATGCTCGCCGCCGCGGGCAAAGCCGACGCCGACCCGGCCGCCGCCCTCGCCGACGGCCGGGCGATGGACTCCTGGCGCAAGATGATCGGCGCCCAAGGCGGCGACCTCGACGCGGCGCTGCCCGTCGCGCGGCACACCGAGGAGGTCCGCGCCGAAAGCGACGGCTTCATCGCCGCCATGGACGCCTACGCGGTCGGCGTCGCCGCATGGCGTCTCGGCGCCGGCCGCGCCAGGCAGGGCCAGCCGGTGCAGGCGGGGGCAGGCGTCGAGATCCTCAAGACCGTCGGCGAACCGGTGAAGGCCGGCGAGCCGGTGTTCCGACTCCACACCGACACCCCCGAGCGGTTCGCCTCGGCCGCCGAGAGCCTCAAGGGGCAGTGGACGACCGGACCGGAACCGGGGCGGCGCGGACCGATCGTCCTCGATCGACTCGCTTGAGCGTCAAGGCCACGCCGACACCGGTGACGGCCAGGCCCGACCAGGTCCAAACGTGCACCGGTGTCGCGAACATCGCCCACGCCCAGAGCATCGTCACCGGCGGCGTCAGGTAGAGCAGCGTCGCCGCGGCGGTGGCCCCGTTGCGGCGCACCACCGCCCAGTACGCGCCGTAGCCGCCGAGCCCGGACAGGATCGTCACCCACGCCATCGCGCCCCAGAAACCGGGCGTCATCGTCGGTGCGAACTCGCCGGTCGACGCCGCGAGGGCGGTGAACGCCGCCGCGGCGATGAGGAACTGGACGGCGAGTGCGTCGAGCGGCCCGAGGCTCTGCGGGCGGGTGCGGCGCTCCAGGATCGTCCCGGCGACCAGACTCAGCATCGCGCCGATCGGCAGCGCGAACGCCCACAGGGCGGCGTCCGTTCCGGAGTAGTCGGCCGAGACGACCAGGGCGACTCCGAGGAAGCCGATCGCGAGGCCGACGATCTGCACACCGCGGACCCGCTCGCTGAGCACGAAGTAGGCCACCATCGCGGTGACCGCCGGCTGGAAGCTCGCGATGAGCGCCGTCGTGCCCGGGGAGACCCCGAACTGGGTGGCGGCGACCACGCCATAGAGGTAGGAGACCTGGGCGAGCAGGCCGATCGCCGCGTGGACGGCCACGTCCCGGGCGGCGAAGCGGGGGCGCCGGGCCAGGAGCCAGAGGGCCGAGGGGGCGGCAAGCAGGAGGAACCGCCAGTTCAGGACGGTCAGGGCCGAGGCGTGGGCCGTGGCGAGCTCGGCGCCGATGAAGCCGGAGCTCCACAGCACCACGAAGGCGCCGGCCCAGATCCGGTCGGTGGTCGTCATGGCCCCTCCAATAGTAAACAGATCGGTATACCACCGTAGCTAAACAAGTCGGTATACTTCCAGTGGACTTTTCGGGAGGGAGGGACCGCCATGGCCGTCGATACCGCCGAGCCGCGCATGACGCGGGCCGCGCACCGCATACTGGACGCCGCGAGCGAGCTGTTCTACCACCGAGGCATCACGTCGGTCGGCGTCGACCTCATCGCCGCCGAGGCCGGTGTGACCAAGAAGACGATCTACGACCGATTCGGCTCCAAGGACAAGCTCGTCATCGCCTACCTCAAGGCCAGGGACGTGCGCTGGAGGGCCGTCGTCGAGCAGCACATCGCCGCCGCGCCCGGGTCTCGCGAGGCCGTCGTGGCGGTCTTCGACTCGCTGGGGGAGTGGCGCGCCACCGAGGGCGGCAGGGGCTGCGCCATGATCAACGCCCGCGCCGAGCTGACCGAGCCCGACCACCCGTCACGCGAGCTGGCCGGCGACCAGAAGCGGTGGCTGCAAGTCCGCTTCGCCGAGCTGTTGACGGCGGCAGGGATGGGGGAGGTCGAGGAGCTCGCGGTGGAGCTGTTGCTGCTCCACGAGGGGGCCGTGGTGGTGAGCGACGTGGGCGAGTTGGAGCGGGCGGTGGCCGTGGCCCGCTGCGGCGCCGCCAGGCTCGTCGGACTCGGCTGAGGAGCCCGATCGTGCCCGCTTCAGTGCAGGCCAACGGCCGCCGGTGCTGCGACGACGGTGTCGTCCTCCGAGTGCGAGAAGAGCGGCCCCCGAAGCGGGGCCGCCTCGCTCTGCCGATTGATCTAGTCCGCGACGTTGATGAGGGCTTGGTGCTCGATGGAGTGCGCGGGAACCTCGTGCCGCCCCAGCTCCCAGGCCCGGACCGTATCCGTGGAGCGGTCGATCTCCTCACCGATCTCGCGCTGCGACTGCCCCATCGCGATACGGCCTCTGCGAATCATTCGCCTGATGCACCACGACCCTGGTTCCTGTGTCGTCATCGCTTCCCCCCTGAGAAATGCGAACTCGATCTGATCGACCGAGGGCACAAGAAAGGGGGCCACCGCTCGGCGGCGACCCCCTTCCCTCCTTCCGCCCTTTACTCGGCGGCGGAAAGGAACTCGCTGTTCAGCAGCAGGTTCGGGCTGCCGTTGGTGTCGCCGATGACGTCCGGGACGGCGTTCGCGGTCAGAGCCTCGGCCACGTCACCCGGGGTCGCTTCCGGGTTCGCCTCCAAGAACAGCGCCGCGACACCCGCGACGTGCGGGGTCGCCATCGAGGTGCCCGAGATCCGGTTCGTCGCGTCCTCGCCGTCGATCCACGCCGAGGTGATCTGAGCCCCGGGCGCCAGGATGTCGACGCACTCGCCCCAGTTCGACCACGACGTCGCCGCGTCGCGCTCATCGGTGGCGCCCACGGTGATCGCCGTCGGCTCCGAGCCCGGAGACGTGCCGCAGGCGTCCTCGCCCTCGTTGCCCGCGGCGATCGCGAACGTGATGCCTTCGCCGACCGCCTCGGCGATCGCGTCGTTCAGCGCCTGGCTGAACCCGCCGCCCAGGCTCATGTTCGCCACTGACGGACCCGAGGCGTTCGCCGCGATCCAGTCGATGCCCGCGATGATGCCCGCGTAGGAACCCGAACCGCCGCAGTCGAGGACGCGGATCGGGACGAGCGTGGTCTCCTTGGCCAGACCGTGTTCCGACCCGCCCACCGTGCCGGCGACGTGCGTGCCGTGACCGTGGCAGTCATCGCCGTTGCCGCCCAGGTCGATCGCGTCGAAGCCCTCGCCGAGCCGGCCCGCGAAGTCGCTGTGCCCCAGGTTGATCCCCGTGTCGAGGATGTACGACGTGGTGCCCGCGCCGGTGTAGTCGTAGGCGTAGGACGCGTCGAGCGGCAGCCCGGACTGGTCGACCCGGTCGAGGCCCCAGGAGGGCGGGTCGGTCTGGACGTCGGCGATGGTGACCGTCTGGTTCTGCTCGACGTAGGCGACCGCGTCGTCCGCGGCGAGCTCGACGGCCTCCGCCGGGCTCATCTCCGCGACGAAGCCGTTGACGACGTCGAGTTCGTCGATGACGTCGACCGAGCCGGTCACCTCGTCCACGACGTCGTCGACCAGGGCCGCCACGCCCTGTGGCACTTCGTCTTCCAGGACGACGAGGTACTCGCCGGCGATCGCGTCGGCCGAGTCGGCGCCGAGGATGACCTCGGCCGGGTCGATCGCGGCGGTCTGCTCGGCGCTGGCCATCGCGTTGACCGCGACGAGCGATCCGCCCGCGGCCACACCGGCGACCGCAATCGCTGCTGCTCGGCGGAGTCGCCGTTTGTTTCCTGCCGTTGACATAACGGGGGAACTCCTTTTGTTCGGCCCCTGGGGACGGCGACGCGGGGTGGCGTTGGGGGGTCGCCCGGGGGAAAGAGTGATGCAACTGTCAGCCCTCGAAAGGGCTTCACGTTCTGAGGCTATGCGAAAGAGCAAAGTTCGTAAAGACCCCGAAAGCGAAAAATAAATCATTGACCTACCAAGGACATGATTAGTCCAAAAACCACAAACGCCCCGCATCTGGACATTCACAGAGAGGTATGTCGGGGTGCATTCCGGTACCGAGAAAGCGGGGCCGGAGCGATAGCCCCGGCCCCGCCGTCATCCGATATGCGGTTGTGCCGGAGGCATCAGAGCTGGAGCGACCAGCCGTTGAGTGTCCCCGAGTCGCCCGAATAGACGTCGACGATCCGCAGCTTCCATGTGCCGGAAGCGCTCTCGCTGGACAGGTTGACGTTGTACGTCGCCCTGACGTCGTTGGCCGAATCGAAGCCGGCGCTCTTGACCTGGTAACTCGAGCCGTCCGGGGCGATCAGGTAGATCTCCAGGTCGCCGCGGTAGGTGTGCGTGATGTCGACCGACAGTGAGCTGGAGGAACCGGCGTTGCCCTCGCAGCTGAACGACAGCGACGTCTCGGTGGTGGAGCGGTCGGCCAGCCGCGTGGCCGTCGTGAAGCTCTCCGAGCAGTCGCTGGGCTCGCCGGGGTCGCCGCCGCCGTCCCCTTCGCCGGTGTGGAGCAGCAGGTTCGGGCTGCCCTGCACATCGGCGACCTTGCCCGATCCGGCATTGCCGGTCACCCAGGAGGCCACCTGCGAGGTCGTGGCGCTCGGGTTGAGCGACAGGTAGACCGCGACCGCGCCGGCCACGTGCGGGGAGGCCATCGAGGTCCCGGAGATGGTCCTCGACGCCGAATTGGATCCGATCCACGCCGAGGTGATGTTCACTCCCGGAGCGAAGACGTCCACACACGACCCGTAGTTGGAGAACGAGGCGCGCATGTCGCGGCTGTCGGTCGCCCCGACGGTGATCGCCGAGGCGGTGGAGGCCGGCGAGACGTTGCACGCGTTCTGGTCCTCGTTGCCCGCGGCGACCGCGAAGGTGACCCCCGAGGAGACGGCGGCGCTGACCGCCGAGTTCACCGAGGCCGAGTAGGAGCCGCCGAGGCTCATGTTCGCCACCGACGGTCCGGAGGCGTTGTCGGCCACCCATTCGATGCCGTCGATGACCCCGGCGAAGGTGCCCGAGCCCGAGCAGTCCAGGACGCGCACGCCCACGAGCGTGGCCTCCTTGGCCAGACCGTAGTCGGTGCCGCCGACGGTGCCGGCGACGTGCGTGCCGTGGCCCTGGCAGTCGCTCGGATTCGCGTCGCCGTCGACGAAGTCGTAGCCGGCGCCGATGCGCCCGCTGAACTCGCTGTGGCCGGCGAGGATGCCGGTGTCGATGATGTACGCGGTCACCCCGGAGCCGTCTCCGAGGTACTCATACGAGTCGTCGAGCGGCAAGTCGATCTGGTCGACCCGGTCGAGGCCCCAGGAGGGCGGGTTGGACTGCACGTCGGCGACGGTGACGGTCTGGTTCTGCTCGACGAAGGCGACCGAGTCGTCGGCGGCGACTTCCGCGGCCTCGTCGGGGGTCATCTCGGCGAGGTAGCCGTTGATGAAGCCGAACGTGTCGATGATGTCGGCGTCGTACTCGGCCGACATGGTGGAGAACTCGTTCTCCATGACGACGATGTACTCGCCTTCGACGGCGTGCTCGGCGTCGGCGCCGAGTACGGTGCCCACGGGATCTGCATGGGCGCCGGCCGCGCCCAGTGCGACCGAGGCGAGTCCGGTGGCTCCGGCCAAGGCCGCCGCCGATATCCGGCGCATGGGTGTTCTGGAGGTTGGCATAAGGGGGGTACTCCCTTTCGGTCGATCCGGATCTGATCGCGGGGGAACGATGGGGCGCAATCCGACTCCGGGGGACCAGCTTGGTAAAACCAGTCCCTTTCGGGCTTTCCCTCTGATGTTATGGAAATCACAGATAAATGTGAAGGCCCTGGATGAGGGGGATAAATCAGTGAATGAAGATCGTGTTACCGAGCAGTAGATTCATGCCGGAATGCCGTACAATGCCCCACCTCCAGCGCCCGGCCCGACGACAAGTGCCCGCGCGGCGGACGTGCAGACCGTGGAGTGGCGCGACGTTCGAATATGTCGGCGGCGGGAGTGGCCGCGCACCGGTCGGGTCCACGGGATCAGTGGTGGGCAGGGGTCGGCCGGCTAGCCCCCGAAGCCTGGTCCTGCCCACCGGTTCCTGCATCGGCGCTTGCGGCCGGGCCCTCGGGCCCTGCGGGCCCGGCCGCTCGCGCTTACTCCCGGGAGTCTGGCGGAGGTGCCGCAGCGCGGGACGCTATCCCGCGCTGCGAACTTTCGGCGATCCGCGGTCTGACCCCCCACTGACCGCCTACCTACACCAAAACTCCGGCCAGCGTTACACAGCACCGCAACACACTCAAGGAACGTTTTTCCCGCCTGTGGACAACGCACGAGTCCGGGCCCGTTCACCCAGGTGGCGGCCGACACGCCGATCGGTCACGGTCGGCTTCGCCACCTGTGGACAACCTTGGGGATAAGTCGGCCAGTTCCATCCAGCGCTCTTCGATCTCGTCGCGTTCGCGCTCCAGATCGCTCAGGCGGCCCTGCAACTCGGTGAGTTTTTCGGGATCCGTCGCGAAGTCGGCCATGTCGGCGTGGACCGAGGCGATCTTGTCCTCGACCTTCTCCAGGCGCCGTTCCAGTTTCGACAGTTCCTTCTGCGTCGCGCGGTCGATCGTCGACTGCGACGGCGGCTTCGTCGGCGCGGCCGAGCTCGCCGGTGCGCTCGACTTGACCTCGGCCCGGCGCTCCAGGTACTCCTCGATGCCCCGCGGCAGCATCCGGAGGTTCTTGTCGCCCAGCAGCGCCCACGTCTCGTCGGCGACGCGCTCGGTGAAGTAGCGGTCGTGGCTCACCACGATCATCGTTCCCGCCCAGTCGTCGAGCAGGTCCTCCAACTGCGTCAGCGTCTCGATGTCGAGGTCGTTGGTCGGCTCGTCGAGGAACAGCACGTTCGGCTCGGCCATCAGCAGCCGCGCCAGTTGCAGCCGTCGCCGCTGGCCGCCCGAGAGGTCGCGCACGAGCGTGCGCTGGCGACCGCCCACGAACCCGAGCCGCTCGGCGAGCTGCCCGGCCGTCATCTCCTTCTTGCCCAACTGGACCCGCTTGGCGACCTGCTCGATCGACTCGAGGACGCGCCACGAGGCGTCCAGTTCCTCCATGTGCTGGGTGAGCCAGGCCAGCTTCACCGTGCGGCCGACCTTGATGCGGCCCTCGGCGGGCTGCTTGTCGTCCACCGCGTCGGCGAGCGTCCGCAGCAGCGAGGTCTTGCCGGCGCCGTTGACGCCGACGAGCCCGATCCGCTTGCCCGGGCCGAGGATCCAGTCGAGGTGGTCGAGGAGGACCTGGTCTCCGGCTTTGACCGTCACGTCGTGCGCCTCGAAGACCGTCTTGCCCAGCCGCCCGGTCGCGAAGGAGACCAACTCGGCCGTGTCGCGCGGCGGGGGCTCGTCGGCGATGAGCTCGTTCGCCGCGTCCACGCGGAACTTGGCCTTCGACGTGCGAGCCTTGGGGCCGCGCCGCAGCCAGGCCAGCTCCTTGCGCATCACGTTCTGCCGCTTCTCTTCGGCGAGGGCGGCCTGGCGTTCGCGCTCGGCGCGCGCCATGACGTAGGCGGTGTACCCACCATCGTACTCGAACACGTTGCCGCGCTGGACGTCCCAGATCCGGTCGCAGATCTCGTCGAGGAACCACCGGTCGTGCGTGACGACGGTGATCGCCGATTTGGTGCTGTTCAAGTAGGACGCCAGCCAGGCGATGCCCTCGATGTCGAGGTGGTTCGTCGGCTCGTCCAGCAGCAGCAGATCTGCGGGATCGACGAGGACCCGCGCCAGGTCGACGCGCCTGCGCTCGCCGCCGGAGAGCACGCCGATCCTGGTGTCGAGCCCCTCGGGCAGGTTCGGCGCTTCGAGGCCGCCGAAGAGACCCCCGAGGACTTCGCGGACGCGCGGCGAGGAGGCCCATTCGTGGGCGTCGGCGCCGCCGAACAGGGCGTCGCGCACCGATTCGCCGTCGGGGAGCGTGTCGGTCTGGCCCAGGTTCGCGACCGTGGTGCCGCCGGTGTGGACGACGCGGCCCGAATCGGGCTCGTCGGCCCTCGCGATGAGCTTCAGCAGCGTCGACTTGCCGTCGCCGTTGCGGCCGACGACGCCGACCCGCTGTCCGGCGGCGACGCCGAGCGAGACCGCATCGAGGATGACCTGATCGGGATAGGCCTTGGACACGGTTTCGAGGTTCACGAGGTTCGGCGCAGCTGACACGTGGAACAAGACTACCGGTCAGGCCGGGGATCGGCTCGGCGTGGCGCCCGGCGCCCGTTTCGAGGGCTGCGAGCGCGCTCACATTCTGTTATGGTGTCATGAAACTGTCATAATGATGTCAAGATTGGAACAGCATGACGTCCCCCCGGTTCCCGGCATGGCGAGGCGTACTCGCCGTACTGCGCCTGCTTCCCCGCATCTCCCGGCCCCGCACCGCATTCCTCGCCACCACCACCGTCCTTGTCGCCGCCCTCCCCCTCGCGACGACCGTCGCCACCGGCCTGCTCATCGGCCTCATCCCGGACGCGACCGCCGCCGGCCCCGACTCGGCCGAGGCCCGCAGCGCCTACCTCCTCCTCGCCGCCGGATCGATCGCCCTGCTGCTCTTCCGACTCCTCGACAACGTCCACCGCGCCAACGCGCTGACCCTCGGACGTGAACTCGAACTGCTCCTGCAGGACCGCCTCGTCGCCGCCGTCGCCCGTCCCGTCGGCATCACCCACCTCGAAGACGACGACGTCCTCGCCCTGCTGCGCATCGCCCGCCGGCTCGGCATGGACTTCATCCGCCCCGAGCGTGCCGTCCAAGGCCTGGCGACGATCGCGCCGCAGTTCCTCACCGCCTTCGGCTCCTCGATCGTCCTGGCCGCCTTCAACGTCTGGATCGGCCTCGCCTGGTTCGTGGCCTGGCCCGCGATCTTCTTCGCCATGCAGGGCGAGTACGGGCGCATGGGCAAGACCACCTACCTGCAGTCCACGGAGATGCGCGAGACCGAATACCTCCGCGACCTCGCCATCACCGCCGCCCCGGCCAAAGAGATCCGCGTCTGGGGCATGATGCCCTGGCTCTTCGAGCGCTACGACCGCAAATGGGGCGAGCGCCTCGCCCAGTACCACCGCAGCGAACGCGTCCGCGTCCGCACCGCCGTCGGCGTCATCGGCACGCTCCTGGCGCTCACCGTGGTCACGACCGTCGCCCTCGTCGACGCGGGGCTCTCCGGACTCGTCGGCTTCGGCGCCCTCGCCGTCTACGCCGTGGCCCTCCAAGGCATGTTCCACTTCTCGGCCTTCGACGACGTCGCCGCCTTCGTCTCCTTCGGCACACTCCCGATCCCCAAGGTCCTCGACCTCGACGAGCGGCTGGAAGCCGGCGAGCGGCGGGCCACCGCGAAGCTCGGCGCGACCGCGCCCGAAGCGGCGATCCGCTTCGAAGGCGTCGGCTTCGCCTACCCCGGCGGCCACACCCCCGTGATCGACGGCCTCGACCTGGAGATCACGGCCGGATCGTCACTGGCCGTCGTCGGGCGCAACGGCGCGGGCAAGACCAGCCTCGTCAAGCTCCTCACCGGCCTCTACGCCCCCACGGCCGGTCAGATCACCGTCGACGGCACCGACATCGCCGAGGTCGCGCCCGCCGAATGGCGCACGCATCTGTCCGCGCTGTTCCAGGACTTCACCCGCTACCAGCTGACCGTGCGCGACAACATCGCCCTGGGCGCCCCGCACCTCGCCGACGACACCGAGCGCATCTGGAAGGCCTGCGAACCCATGGGCATCCGCGAGCTCGTCGAATCACTCCCCGACGGACTCGACACCGTCCTCTCGGGAGAGTTCGAAGGCGGCACCGACCTCTCCGGCGGGCAGTGGCAGCGCATCGCCCTGGCGCGGGCGCTCTTCGCCGTGCAGGCCGGCGCCACGGTCCTCGTCCTCGACGAACCGGCCGCCGCCCTCGACGTCCGCGCCGAGGCCGAGCTCTACGAGCAGTTCCTCGACATCACCGCCGGACTCACCACCATCGTCATCTCGCACCGCTTCTCGACCGTCCGCCGCGCCGACCGCATCGTCGTCCTCGACGGCGGCAAGGTCGTCGAGGACGGTTCCCACGACGAACTCATGGCGCTCGGCGGCACCTACGCCGAGGCCTTCACCCTCCAGGCCGACCGGCTGGCCCGCACCGCCCTCGACGGCCCGAACCGCTTAGGACACGCCCCATGATCGCGAACCTCAAGTCCGGCTGGCTCGGATACTGGAACTCCCTGGCCATCGGCTTCCGCGCCAACCCGAAGGCCGTCATCGGGCAGATCGCCCTCGGCGTGCTCCAGGCGGTGCTCATGCCGCTGATCGTCTACATGCTCAAGCTCATGATCGACGGCGTCCAGAACGGCGACGAACGCGCCGCGATCGGCGCGGCGATCGCGCTGGCCGTCGGCGTCGCCCTCGTCTGGGGCGTCGTCTTCGCCTACGTCAAGCTCGTGTTCGCGGTGTTCTACCACGCCAACCGCACCGCCGACCGGGAACTCATGAAGCTCATGGGGGACCCGCCCGGCCTCGACCACCATGAGCGGTCCGACTACCTGGACAAGGTCCAGCACATCCGCGAGGACCGGTGGCTGCTCGGCGGCGGCGTCAACTGGACCGCCCAATGGCTCAGGGCGGTCGTCACCATCCTCGTCGGCGGCGCCCTGCTCGTGCAGGTCCATCCGCTGCTGCTGCTCTTCCCCGCGGTGGCCCTCGCCGCCATGGCGATCGCCCAGCGCGCCAGCGGCATCGAGGACAACGCCATGAAGGAGACGAGCGAGACCGAGCGCAAGCGGCGCCACCTGTTCGAGGTCGCCACCGAGGGCCCCTCCGGCAAGGAGCTGCGGGTCTTCGGCAGCGCCGCGGCGATCGGCAGGCTCCACACCGAGGTCGGCCGCGAAGTGGTCGACCACCGCAACCGGGAGCAGTGGCGCGCCGCCCGCGCCGTCACCGGCGAAGGCGTCCTCTCGGCGATCGGCATGGCCGCCGGCATCGGCTTCGTCCTCTACCTGGCGCTGCGCGGCCGGGCGAGCGCCGGCGACGTGATCCTGCTGGTCGGCCTCATCGGCATGGTCGCCAACTCGGCCGGCGCCCTGGCGATGCAGACGTCGCTGCTGGTGCGGCTCGGCCGCCTCGGGCGCCGTCTCGAATGGCTGCGCGACTACGCAACCGCGTCCGCGGGACCGGCCGAGCCGGCTCCGATCCCCGAACGGCTCGACGAGGGCATCGTGCTCGACGGCGTGTCGTTCGCCTACGCGGGCGCCGAGCGGCCCTGCCTCGACGGCGTCTCGCTGCACCTGCCCGCCGGGAAGGTCGTCGCCCTGGTCGGCGAGAACGGCGCCGGCAAGACCACACTCGTCAAGCTCCTGTCCGGTTTCTACCAGCCGACACGGGGTGCGATCACGGTCGACGGCGCGAACCTGTCTGATTTCTCCGTCGACGACTGGCGCCGGCGCATCGGCGCGACCTTCCAGGACTTCGCCCGGTTCGAGTTCACCGCCCGCGACACCGTCGGCGTCGGCGACCTCGACGGAGGCTTCGACGACGAACGCGTCCGCGCCGCCATGGCCCGCGCCGGGGCCGACGACGTGATCGACGACCTGCCCGGCGGCCTCGACACCCGGCTCGGCACCCGCTGGGACGAGGGCACCGACCTGTCCGGCGGGCAGTGGCAGAAGCTCGCCATCGGGCGCGGGCGCATGCGGCCCGAGCCGCTCCTGGTCGTCTTCGACGAACCGACCGCCGCGCTCGATCCCCAGACCGAGCACGCCCTGTTCGAGCGGTTCGCCGAGGAGGTCAAGGCCGGCCGCCGGCGCGGCACCGTCACCGTGCTGGTCTCGCACCGCTTCTCGACCGTCTCCATGGCCGACCTCATCGTCGTTCTCGACGACGGCCGCGTCGCCGAGACCGGCACGCACGACGAGCTCATGGCACGCGGCGGAACGTACGCCGAGCTGTACGGACTCCAGTCCTCCGCCTACCGCTAGCGCCCGCGGGGCGGCCGTGAACGAGCGAAGGGGGGCCCGGGAGACCGG
>NZ_BAAHCB010000002.1:246997-264641 GCF_054776215.1 Glycomyces tarimensis | reverse complement strand
CCCTTCGCTGCAGGTCAGGCGCGGTTGTAGGCGCTGGCCACCGCCCGCATCGTCGCCAGGACGATGTTCGGGTGGACGCCGGCGCCCCAGACCGTCTTGCCGTCGATCACGCACTCCACGTACGACGCGGCCTGCGCGTGCTGGCCGGCCGACAGGGCGTGCTCGGCGTAGTCGAGCACCTCGATCTGGACGCCGACCGTCGCCAGGGCGTCGGTGAACGCCGACAGTGGTCCGTTGCCGGTGCCGCTGACCTTCTGCTCGACGCCGTCGAAGGTGATCTCGGCGTCCAGGGTGAGCGTCTCGTCGGCGTACGAGGTGGTGTGGTCGTCGACGACCAGGCGGCGGCGCGGCTGGTAGTCCGGGTGGTACTCGCGGCGGAAGATGTCGTGGATCTCCTTGGTGGACACCTCTTTGCCAGAGGCGTCGGTGTGCCGCTGGATCGCCTGGCTGAACTCGATCTGCATGCGCCGCGGCAGGTCGAAGCCGTATTCCGAGTGCATGACGTAGGCGACCCCGCCCTTGCCGGACTGGGAGTTGACGCGGATGACCGCCTCGTAGCTGCGCCCGACGTCCTTGGGGTCGATCGGCAGGTACGGCACGCCCCACGTGAAGTCGTCCACCGCGACTCCCGCGTTCTCGGCGTCCTTCGCCAGGTACGCGAAGCCCTTCTTGATCGCGTCCTGGTGCGAGCCGGAGAACGCCGTGTACACCAGGTCGCCGGCGTAGGGGTGTCGCTCGTGGACGGGCAGCTGGTTGCAGTACTCGACGGCGCGTTTGATCTCGTCGATGTTCGAGAAGTCGATCTTCGGGTCCACGCCCTGGCTGAACAGGTTCAGGCCGAGCGTCACCAGGCACACGTTGCCGGTGCGCTCGCCGTTGCCGAACAGGCAGCCCTCGACGCGGTCGGCGCCGGCCTGGAGGGCCAGCTCGGCGGCGGCCACGCCGGTGCCGCGGTCGTTGTGCGGGTGCACCGACAGCACGATCGAGGAGCGGTTCGGCAGCTTGCGGTGCATCCACTCGATCGAGTCGGCGTACACGTTCGGCGTCGCCATCTCGACGGTGGCCGGCAGGTTGACGATGAGCGGCCAGTCGGGGGTGGGCCGGATGATCTCGGCGACCTTCGAGCACACCTCCAGGGCGTACTCGAGCTCGGTGCCGGTGTAGGACTCGGGGGAGTACTCGTAGCGGATCGCCGTGTCGGGGGTGATGGCCTCGGCGTACTTCATGCACAGCCGCGCGCCCTGCGTGGCGATGTCGGTGATGCCGTCCTTGTCGAGGCCGAACACGACGCGCCGCTGCAGCACCGAAGTGGAGTTGTAGAAGTGGACGATGGCCTGCTTCGCGCCGCGCAGGCTCTCGAAGGTCCGCTCGATCAGGTGCTCGCGGCACTGGGTCAGGACCTGGATGGTGACGTCGTCGGGGATGAGATCCTGTTCGATCAGGAGCCGCACGAAGTCGAAGTCGTTCTGGGAGGCCGAGGGGAACCCCACTTCGATCTCCTTGTAGCCCATGTCGACCAGCAGCTGGAACATGGCCTTCTTGCGGTCGGGCGTCATCGGGTCGATGAGGGCCTGGTTGCCGTCGCGCAGGTCGACGGCGCACCATACCGGCGCGGTGTCGGTGACCTTGTCGGGCCAGGCGCGGTCGGGCAGGTCGACGGTGAACTGCTCGCGGTAGGGCCGGTATCGCTGGACGCGGTCGGCGAACGATGGGGAAGTCAACGGTTGCTCCTTGAGTCGCGGTTGTCATTGCCAGCCGGCATGCGAGCACCCGCGGCGAGGGAGCCGACCTAGTGGGCCCCGCCGCGGCAGCTAAGGAGCATCGTGTACCGCATGATTGCCGTCGAGCTTACACCCGGCGTGCACGGCGGTCGATGTGATGTCTGGATGCTGAGACGCATCAGGCGCCGATGAGGAGCTCGTCCAAGCCCAGGCGGCGCCGGGGGCTGCGGTCGGGGCCCGCGACCGATTCGGCGAGCAGGCCGGGGTCGCCGGCCACGCCTATCGCGGCGACCGACGTCGGCTTGTACGCGTCCGGCAGCTCGAATTCGGCGGCGATCGCCTCGCCGTCGAAGCCGCCCATCTGCCGCACCGTCAGGCCCTCGGCGGCGGCCTGGAACGTCAGGTGCGCCATCGACTGGCCCAGATCGTACGCGGCGTGCGGCAGCGGGCCCTTCTCGTTCGCTTCGACGCGGACGGCCACCAGCAGCGCCGAGGCGTGCTGCGCCCACTCGGCGTTGCCTTCGTTGAGGCAGTCGAGCACCCGCTTGAACTCGGGGTCGTCCCGCTTGGCGAGGATGAACCGCCACGGCTGCGTGTTCCCCGCCGACGGCGCCCACCGGGCCGCCTCGAGGAGGGAGGCCACCTGCTCGTCGGCCAGGTCCACGCCCGCTTCGAAGGCGCGGGTCGACTGGCGGCTCGCCAGCAGCGGATGGATCGGCACGGACGTCTGGGCGTGCCGGTCGGTCGGTCCGTTCATGCGCTATCACCCGTAATGGTGTGTTCGGCTTCGGTGGCCGGTCGGCCAACCTTCATGTTGCCACGGCCCGGCCCGATTTCGGGTGCGCGTGTCGTCTTCCTTACTCATCGTCCGAGCCGTCGGGCGACGGACTCGGCGTCACCGAGGGGCTCGGCGAGGTCGACGCGCCGGGCGAGGGCGTCTCCTCGGGCGGCTCCGGCGCCTTGCGGCCCACCGGCTCCGCATCGGCGACCTCCCCGGGCAGCTCCACGGTCGCCACCGCCGGCTCCGGGTCGCCGAGCAGTGTCAGCGACCCGACATCGCCGATCGTCACCGACAGGATCGTCCCGGAACCGTCCAGGCACCACTCGCCGGCCGGGATCGGCGCCTGCACCACCACCGTGTTCCGCGTCAGCGTGAAGCAGTCGCCCTCCTGCGACACCGCGAACGGCAGGTGCCGGTCCAGCAGCTGCGGCAGCCATTCGACGAACGGCCGCTGCACCTCGGGGTCGAACTCCGAGGGGATCTGGCCGGTGATTCCCGCGAGCTTCACGCACTGCTCGTCGGCGCACTGGAAGAACCCGCCGGTCGTCCACGCCACCGACACGTCCACGGCCCCGCCGTGGCCCCAGCCGGGCACGTCCACCCGCCACGTCCCGTCCTCGGCCGCCCACACCGTCACCACCGTCCCGTCCGAGCGCTCGTACTCGGCCGTGAACGCCTCGTCCAGCGCCTTCGAGACCCGCCCGATGAGCGTCGCGTGCGCGCTCACCGGGCGCGGCGCCGGCGCCGGTTCATCGACGACCGTCGCCGTCCCACAGCCCGCCAACAGCGTGATCGAGGCCACTGTGATGCCTGTCCTAATCCTTGCCACAGCGCGATTGTGGGCCCCGCGAAGCGGATCGACCTGGCGCCACGCCGCAGCCCGCGGCTAAGGTGATGTGGCTGCCCGCGAACTGGGCAGCACGACAGCACCCGAGACAACAGACGTGAGGTGAATCCCGTGGCGCTGGTCGTGCAGAAGTACGGCGGATCATCGGTCGAGAATGCCGAACGCGTGAAGCGCGTGGCGAAACGAATAGTCGACACCCGAAAGCGGGGTGACGACGTCGTCGTGGTCGTATCGGCCATGGGCGACACGACCGATGAGCTGATGGACCTGGCGGCTCAGGTCTCGCCCCTGCCCGAGCCGCGCGAGCTCGACATGCTGCTGACCGCCGGAGAGCGGATATCCATGTCGCTGCTGGCCATGGCCATCAACAACCTCGGCTTCCAGGCCAGGTCGTTCACGGGGTCCCAGGCGGGGATGCTCACCACCGCCTCCCACGGCGAGGCCCGCATCATCGATGTCACGCCAGGCCGCATCCGCTCCTCGCTCGACGAGGGCTACATCACCATCGTGGCCGGGTTCCAGGGCGTCAGCCAGGACACCAAGGACATCACCACGCTCGGGCGCGGCGGCTCGGACACCACCGCGGTCGCGCTGGCCGCCGCCCTGGGCGCCGACGTGTGCGAGATCTACTCCGACGTCGACGGCGTCTACTCGGCCGACCCGCGGATCGTCCCCAACGCGAAGCGCTTGGAGACGATCACGTTCGAAGAGATGCTGGAGATGGCCGCCTCCGGCGCCAAGATCCTGCATCTGCGCAGCGTGGAATACGCCCGCCGCTACGGCATCCCGCTGCATGTCCGCTCGTCGTACTCGACCAAGACCGGCACGATCGTGTCGGGTTACATGGAGGAGCTGCCCGTGGAGCAAGCACTCATCAGCGGCGTCGCGCACGACCGCTCCGAAGCCAAGATCACCGTCACGCGCGTGCCCGACAAGCCGGGCGCCGCCGCCTCGATCTTCCAGATCATCGCCGACGCCGAGATCGACATCGACATGATCGTCCAGAACGTGTCGACCACCGGCAACGGCCACACCGACATCTCGTTCACGCTCCCGAAGGACTCCGGCCGCAAGGCCACCGAGGCGCTCAAGAAGCACCAGGACGTCGTCGGGTTCGACAAGCTCATCTACGACGAGAACATCGGCAAGATCTCCCTGGTCGGCGCCGGGATGCGCTCGCACCCGGGCGTGACCGCGAACTTCTGCCAGGCACTGGCCGACGCCGGAGTGAACATCGAGATCATCTCCACCTCCGAGATCCGCATCTCGGTGGTCTGCCGCGACACCGAGCTCGACGACGCCGTCCGCGCCGTCCACGACAAGTTCGAGCTCGGCGGCCACGAAGAGGCCGTCGTCTACGCCGGGACGGGGCGATAGCCATGACACGCAAACTCAACGTCGCCATCGTCGGCGCCACCGGCGTCGTCGGCGGCATCATGCGCCGCCTCATCGCCGCCGAACGCGACAACTGGGGTGAGATCCGCCTCATCGCCTCCGCCCGCAGCGCCGGCAAGGTCCTGCCCGTCGGCGACGAGCAGATCACCGTCCAGGCCATCGGCGAGGACGCCTTCGACGGCATCGACATCGCCCACTTCGACCTGCCCGACGAGGTCAGCGCCGAATGGGTGCCCGTCGCCGCCGCCAAGGGCGCCGTCGTTATCGACAAGTCCGCGCACTTCCGCATGGACCCGGACGTGCCGCTGGTGTGCCGCGAGGCCAACCCCGAGGCCGTCCGCGACCGCCCCAAGGGCATCATCGCCAACGCCAACTGCACCACGCTCGCGCTCATCCCGACGCTCGCCGCGCTCGACAAGGCCTTCGGCCTCGTCTCGATGTCCGTCGCGTCCTACCAGGCCGCCTCCGGCTCCGGCAAGGAAGGCCTCGAAGCCCTCTACGACCAGATCGCCAAGACCGCCGGCGTCGACCGCATCGGCACCGAGACCGGCGACGTCCGCGCCGTCCTCGGCGAGGACTTCAACGCGCCGTTCGGCGCGCCGCTCGCGCTCAACGTCGTCCCCAAGGTCGGCGGCTGGAGGGACGGCGGCTGGACCTCCGAGGAGCTCAAGGTGCGAGGCGAGTCCCGCAAGATCCTCGGCCTGCCCGAGCTCAAGGTCGCCTCCACATGCGTGCGCGTCCCCGTCGCGGTCGGCCACTCCCAGGCCGTCCACGCCACCTTCGAACGCGACGTCACCGTCGAGGCGGCCCACCGGGTCCTCGAGGCCGCCGACGGCGTCGACCTCGTCGACGACCCTGCCAACTCGGTCTACCCGACGCCCATCGACGGCGTCGGCAAGCCCGGCACCCAGGTCGGGCGCGTCCGCCAGTCCATCGACTTCCCGAACTCGCTCGAGTTCTTCGTCGTCGGCGACAACCTCATGAAGGGCGCCGCGCTCAACTCCATCGAGACCGCCGACCTCGTCCGGCGCGAACTCGAAGGGCGGTAGCAAGCCGAAGAGCCGCGGCCCCCGGGGGGTGTTTCCCGGGGGCCGCGGCCGTATCAAGCGTCGCCTCAGGCGTCGCGCTTCTTGAACAGGGCCCAAGCCGCACCGATGATGACCGCCGCGAACACGGCGAACACGGCGCCGCCGCCCCAGCGGCCGAACAGGTCGAAGTCCGGCCCGCCCTCGCCCATGCCCATGTCCGCCGGTCCGATCGTCATGAGCTGCGCACCGGCGCTGAACGGCAGGAACTTCACCACCGGGACCAGCCAGTCCAAGGCCGGGATCATGGCCATACCGAAGATCACCGATTCGATGATCAAGGGCATCAGGAAGATCACGACCAGGGCCGAGGGCACACCGCGGAACAGCAGGCCCAGCCCGAGGCCGACCATCGCGTAGATCAGCGTGTACACCAGGTACCCGAACAGCGCGTCGCTGAGCGGACTCTCGAACAGCCCCGGCACCTCGCCCCAGAAGAGCAGCACCACGCCGGTGTTGATCAGCATCGACACGACGGTGACCACGATGGTGGTGGCGGCGACCACGATGATTTTCGCGGCGATGAGCCGCGAGCGCTGCGGCAGGGCCGTCAGCGTCGGCTGGATCGTCCCGTGCCGGTACTCGTGGCCGGTGGCGAAGATCCCGACGATGGCCAGGAAGACCGCCAGGAACGGGATGCCGAACGCGGCCCCGCCGTTGACGGCGACGGACAGGATCTCGGGGTCCAGCGGCTCATTGCGGGCCGCGAAGCCGAGGATCACGGCGATCCCCGCCGCGCACAGCAGGCCGATGCCGATGAGCCAGTAAGTCGAACGCAGCGTCGTCAGCCGCGTCCATTCGTATCGCAGAGCATCAAGCACGATCGGCCCCTTCCGGCTTCACGGTGGCGACCGGCTCGGTCGCGACGAACTCCTCGGCCGAGCCGGTGGCGGACATGAACGCCTCTTCGAGGGAGGCCCGCTGGCTCGACAGCTCGGCCAGTTCGATCCCCTCGGTGAACGCCAGATGCCCCACCGCGCCGATCTCCATGCCGGTGACGACCAGTTCGCCGTCGCCGCCCTTGACGACGGTCGCGCCCGCGACTTCGAGGCGCTCGGCGAACTCGGTCGCCGACGGGCTGCGGACGATCACGGTCGAGGCGGTGAACTCGCGCACGAACTCGTCGACGTCGCCGTTGAAGATCATGTGGCCCCGGCCGATGACGACCAGTTCGTCCGCCATCAGTTGCATCTCCGAGAGCAGGTGGCTGGAGACGAAGATCGTGCGGCCCTGCGAGGCCAGGTGCTTGAGCATGTCGCGCATCCAGTGGATGCCGTGCGGGTCGAGGCCGTTCGTCGGCTCGTCCAGCAGCAGGATCCCAGGGTCGCCCAGCAGCGCCTGCGCCAGGCCCAGGCGCTGGGCCATGCCCAGCGAGTAGCCCTTCGGCTTCTTGCGCTTCACCGCCTCCAGGCCGACCAGCTCCATGACCTCGTCGATCCTCGAGGCCGAGACGCCGTTGGCGCTGGCGAGCATCTTCAGGTGGTTCCGAGCGTTGCGGGTGGGGTGGAAGGGTTTCGCCTCGAGCAGTGCGCCGACCTTGTTCATCGGCCTGCGGATCGAGGTGAAGGGCTCGCCGTCGAACAGCGTCTCGCCTCCACCGTGGTCGAGGCCGAGCATCAGTCGCATGGTCGTGGACTTGCCGGAGCCGTTGGGGCCCAGGAAGCCAGTGACCACGCCGGGGCGGACTTCGAACGACAAGTCGTTCACCGCCACGGTATTCCTGTACTGCTTGTACAGGCCACTTGCGGTAATCATCGTGCTCCTATTCCGGTGTGGTCGGGACCGCCACACCACCACAGCGTAGGTCCTCGCAAGCTCCGGCTGCGTCCCCTCGCGGACCGGTTCCCGGCTCCTCCTGAAGTAGGAGACGGCTCGCCGCGTAGTACCCGCGTATGACCGCCCACGCCGCTCAACGCCCGCAGGCGCACCGCCTGACACGCTGCGGGGCCCGGCCCGGGCACCGCCGCCCGGGACGGGCCGACCGTTAAACTTGCCGGGTGAGCCTGCGACTGTACGACACCGGCACCCGATCCGTCCGCGACTTCCGGCCCCGGAAGAGCGGGGAGGTCGGCGTGTACCTGTGCGGCCTCACCGTCCAAGGGCCGCCGCACATCGGCCACCTCCGGTCCGGCGTCGCCTACGACGTCCTCATCCGCTGGCTGCGCCGCAGCGGCTACCGGGTCACTTACGTGCGCAACATCACCGACATCGACGACAAGATCCTCGTCCGCGGGCAGGAGCAGGGCCGGCCCTGGTGGGCCATCGCCTACGAGAACGAACGCAAGCTCGCCGCCGGCTACGCCGCCCTCGGCGTCGAAGCCCCGACCTACGAGCCGCGCGCCACCGGCCACATCACGCAGATGATCGACCTCATCACCGAGCTCATCGCCCGCGGCCACGCCTACGCCACCGACGCCGGCGACGTCTGGTTCTCCGTCTCCTCCTGGCCCGACTACGGCGAGCTCTCCCACCGCCGCCCCGACGACATGCTCTCCAGCCCCGACGCCGGCGACAAGCGCGACCCCCGCGACTTCGGCCTGTGGAAGGCCCACAAGGCGGGCGAGCCGCTCGACGCCGCCTGGACCTCCCCGTGGGGGCCCGGCCGCCCCGGCTGGCACATCGAATGCTCCGCCATGTCCCGCCGCTACCTCGGCGACGAGTTCGACATCCACGGCGGCGGCACCGACATCATGTTCCCCCACCACGAGAACGAACTCGCCCAATCCAGGGGCGCCGGCCTCGGCTTCGCCGCATACTGGGTCCACAACGGCATGCTCAACCTCTCCGGCAGCAAGATGAGCAAGTCCATGGGCAACGTGCTCAGCGTCGAGGCCCTCGGCGAGAAGGGCTACCGGCCCGTCGACATCCGCTACTACCTCACCACCGCGCAATACCGCTCCCCGCTCGACTTCTCCGAGGCCGCCCTCGGTGAAGCCCAGTCCGCGTGGGACCGCCTGTCGAACTTCGCCCACCGCGCCGTCGAGCAGCTCGGCGCCGAATCGACCATCGGCGGCGCCCTCACCGACGCGTTCGGCGCCGCCATGGACGACGACCTCAACACGCCGGCCGCCATCGCCGCCGTCCACGACACCGCCCGCGAGGGCAACACCGCCCTCGACGCCGGCGACGACGCCGCCGCGGCCGACGCCGCCCGCTCGGTCCGAGCTATGCTCGATCAGCTCGGCCTCGATCCGCTCGACCCGCACTGGGACGAGCCCGCCGACGCCGAATTGACCGGCGTAATCGACTCGCTGGTCGCGATCGCGCTCGAACAGCGAGCCGAGGCGCGCAGCCGCAAGGACTACGCCGCCGCCGATCGCATCCGCGACGAACTGGCCCGCGCTGGCGTGACTGTGAAAGACACCCCTCGTGGTCCCGTCTGGACCGTTCATCGATAACCGCACGGGGGAAGAACGCACGTGAGCAGCAGCAAGGGCGGCCACCCGAACCGCCGCAAGACCTCGAAGGCCGGCCCTGCCAAGGGCTCCGGAGGCCAGAAGAAGGGCCTGGCCGGGAAGGGCCGCACCCTCAAGGCCGAGGACCGCCCCTGGCACAAGTCCTACGAGGGCGAGGACAAGCCGAAGAAGACCCAGTGGAAGCAGTCCAAGGAGCGCGCCAAGGCCGCCGCCGAGGGCCGCACCACCAACATCGGCAAGCCCAAGCCGAAGCGCGAGCGGCACAGCGACGAGCCCGAGATGATCCTCGGCCGCAACCCCGTCGTGGAGGCCCTGCGCGCGAAGGTGCCCGCCACGGCCCTGTACGTCGCGTTCGGCACCGAGATCGACGACCGCGTCGCCGAGTCCGTCCGGATCGCGAACAACCGCGACCTGCCGGTCAAGGAACTCGCCCGCCGCGACCTGGACCGTCGCACCAACAACGCGATGCACCAGGGCATCGGCCTGGAGATCGAACCGTTCGAGTACGCCGACTTCGACGAGCTGCTCCAGACCGCGAAGACCAGCGGCACCGCGCCGCTCCTGGTCGCCCTCGACGGTGTCACCGACCCGCGCAACCTCGGGGCGATCATCCGCTCCACCGCCGCCTTCGGCGGCCACGGACTCGTCATCCCGTCCCGGCGCGCCGCCTCGGTCACCGCCGTGGCCTGGCGGACCTCGGCCGGCGCCGCCGCGCGCCTGCCCGTCTCCAAGGTCGTCAACCTCGCCCGCACCGTCAAGACCTGTCAGGAAGCCGGGTACATGACGGTCGCGCTCGACGCCGGCGGCGACGCCGACGTGTTCGACCTGCCCGTGGCGAACGACCCGCTGCTCATCGTCGTCGGCGACGAGGGCAAGGGCGTCTCGCGGCTCGTCTCCGAGACCTGCGACTACCGCGTCGGCATCCCGATCGCTTCCGAGGTCGAATCGCTCAACGCCTCCGTCGCCGCCTCGATCGCGCTTGCCGAGGTCCAGCGTCAGCGCCGCTAGACGCGACTGCCTAGTCTAGAACCCACCCGCCCCGCAAGCCACGTCCCTCGGAGCTGCAACCACATGCCGGCTGATTACCTCCTCAGCGTCGACCTCGGTACCTCGCACACGGTCGCCGTCGTGGTCTGGCCCGACGGCCGCACCCGTCCGCTGCTGTTCGACGGCTCGCCGGTCATGCCCTCGGCCGTGTTCCTGGACGAGGCCGGGACCATCCACGTGGGGCGGGACGCGGAGCGGCTCGGCCCCACCGCGCCCGAACGGTTCGAGCCCAACCCGAAGCAGCGGATCTCGGACGGCACGATCCTCCTCGGCGATCGCGAGATCCAGGTGACGGCCGCGTTCTCGGCGATCCTCACCCGCGTCGCCCAGCAGTGCGTCGAGGCGATCGGCGGGCTCCCGCGCACCGTGCTCACCTGCCCGGCGGCGTGGGGCGAGCAGCGGCGCGCCGCCCTGCACGACGCCGCGGCCAAGGCCGGCTACCCGCCCGTGCAGATCGTCACCGAGCCGGTGGCCGCCGCGCACTACTACACGAACCGCCTGGCCAACCCGATGAACCCCGGGCAGGCCCTCGCCGTGTTCGACTTCGGCGGCGGCACCCTCGACATCGCCGTCGTCGAGCGCCGAAGCGACGGCTCCTTCGGGGTCGTCGCCGACGGCGGCCTTCCCGACCTCGGCGGCCTCGACTTCGACGCCGCGCTCGTCGCCCACATCGGCACCACCGTCAAGCAGCGCGATCCGGACCTGTGGAAGCGGCTCGAGCATCCCTCCACCGCCTCGGAGCTGCGCGACCGCAGGGCCCTGTGGAACGATGTGCGCGGCGCCAAGGAGATGCTCTCGCGCTCCTCGGTCGCCCCCGTGGCCGTCCCCGGCATGGAGCAGGCCCTGCACCTGACCCGCGGCGAGCTCGACCAGCTCGCCCGCCCGCTCCTGTCGCGCGCGGTCGGCGAGACGCAGCGCGTCCTCGGCCTCACCGGCCGGCGCAGCGAGGAGCTCGCCGGACTCTTCCTCGTCGGCGGCTCCAGCCGCATGCCCCTGGTCGCCAAGGTCCTCCACGAGCAGCTCGGGATCGCCCCGACCGCGCTCGAACAGCCCGAGCTGCCCGTCTCGGAGGGCGCCGCCGTCGCCGTGAGCGGCCCGGCGCCGGTCACCCCGCCGGTGATGTCGCCGCCGGCCGCGCAGTCCCCGGCCACGGTCACGCAACCCGGCAGCCTCCCGCCCCAGGCGAGCCCGCCCGACGCGACCTACCCGCTGCCGATGCCGGGCGCGCCCAAACCGGACCACGCCAAGCGCAACAAGCTCATCGCGATCGGTGCCGTCATCGCCGTGCTCGCCATCGCCGCGCCGCTGTTGTGGATGTACTTCACCAATCCCTACAAGCAGCGCGACTTCACCGAGCTGACCGAGGTCGGCGACACGATCCCGCTCGAAGCCGAGGGCAACGACGGGGTCTACCACGTGCGCGTCTTCGAGGAGACGGCCGTGTTCGTCTACACCGCCGCCAACAGCGACGTCGATTCGGGCGAGGAACTCCACGTGCGCGCCGTCGCCACCGAGACCGGCGAGGAGCTGTGGGACGGCGACACCGTCATCGAGGGCGCCGGGTGGACGGGGACCTTCTACCTCTCCGACGGCATCATCGCGTTCGCCCAGGAGGACTCCTACGTCGACGGTAGCGACGGCTACACCTGGTACTTCCTCGACGCGGAGACCGGCGAGACCCTCCGGGAGCGGAGCCTCCCCTCCGGGACGGCCGCCCGCGTCGACGACCGGCTCGTCTCCGCCTGGGAGGGCGGCAACAGCGTCACCGTATACGACAGCCGCGGCGAGGAGGAACGCTCCTGGGACCTGGGCGACGCCGAGGACGGCGTCACCATCGCGAACTGGGGCCTCGTCGGACCGGCCGATGACCTGGTCGAGCGGAGCCCCGAAGCCAACGGCGACGGCCGGATATGGGTGCTGACCAGTGATGACGTCGTTCACGTCCTCGACATGGACTCCGGCGAGGAGCTCGCCGCCGACAACGTCGAATCGGTCGACGACAGCTACTACGCCTTCAACGGCCGCCTGTACGTCACCAAGGCCGAGGACAACGGCTACTGGGTCAACGTCTACGACATCGAGACGCTCGAACCGATCGACTCCGAGCGGATCCGCGACGAAGGCGTCGAACCGGTCGGCATGGTGCGCTGCGGCGAGGAGCGCATCTGCGTCTGGGAGACCCACGGCGACGCGACCGACGTCTACAAGTTCAGCGTCTACGACGCCGCCGAAGGGGAGATCGTCCACAAGTTCGACGAGTTCGACTACGCGGGCGTCGAAGCGGTCGGCGACCGGCTCCTCGTCGAGTACTACGAGGGCAACGACGTCCGCACGCAGGTCGTCGACGCGGACTTCGACAATGTCGACGAGAGCAGGGACGAGACCTTCCAGGGGATCGACGGCGGCAGTGCCCTCGCCTTCCCCCAGGAGGCGTCCTACGGCCTGAGCACCGGCAAGGTCATCGGCCTCGGCGTGCGCGACGGCTCGCGCCACCTGCTCAATGACGCCTTCGAGGTCTATGCCTGCGGCGCCTCCGACGTCCACCTCGCCTGCTTCCTGGAAGGCGGCACGCAGCTCTACTCCTTCCGCGAGGTCTGACCGGGCCCGGAAACCGAGGCCGTCACCCTCGCGCGGCCCGAGCAAGCGATTGCGCCATAGCTTCCTTCTCGGTCGATGATCGCCTCACCGTGCGTGCTGGAGCGGTCGGAGGGCTCGAATTTCTCTGCAAACGGTTGCGCAGAAGCCTTGACTCCCAGAAAACCCTTTCCTTAGACTTATCGACATACATCGATAGCATTCCGAGGAGGCACACCGATGCGACGAAAGATCGCACTACGAGTCGGGACGGCACTGGCCACGGCGGCCGTGGTCGCCGCCGGCGTCGCCATGTCGATAACCCAGGCTTCGGCGCAGACCAGCGGCGCCACCGGGTACGCGACCCAGAACGGCGGGACCACCGGCGGCGCGGGCGGACAGACGGTCCGGGCCAACACGGGCACTGAGCTCCATGCGGCCCTGTGCAACCGCGCCAGCTCCAGCACGCCGATCATCATCGAGGTCTCGGGCACCATCAACCACGGCAACACCAGCAAGGTGTCCGGGGACAGCTGCGACACCGCCGACGACGTGATCGAGCTGAAGAACATCAGCAACATCACGATCCTCGGGGTCGGGAGCGGCGCCGTCTTCGACCAGATCGGCATCCACGTCCGCGACTCCAGCAACATCATCATCCAGAACGTGACCGTCCGGAACGTCAAGAAGTCGGGCTCGCCCACCTCCAACGGCGGCGACGCCATCGGCATGGAGAGCAACGTCCGCAACGTCTGGGTCGACCACGTCACCCTCGAGGCGTCGGGCGGGGAGAGCGATGGGTACGACGGGCTGTTCGACCTGAAGAACAACACCCAGTACGTGACCCTGTCCTACAGCATCCTGCGCGGCTCCGACCGCGGCGGACTCGTCGGGTCCGGCGACAGCGACACGGACAACAGCTTCGTCACGTACCACCACAACCTGTACCAGGACCTCAAGTCCCGTGCTCCGCTCCTCCGCGCCGGCACGGCCCACTCCTACAACAACCACTTCACGGGCATCCGGGACTCCGGCATCAACTCCCGGGTCGGCGCGAAGATCAAGGTGGACAACAACTACTTCGAGGACTCCAAGGATGTCCTGGGCACCTTCTACACCGACAAGGCCGGCTACTGGCAGGTCAGCGGCAACATCTTCGACAACGTGACCTGGTCCAGCCCGGGCGACGAGACCAATCCCGCCGGCCCGAACCCGCGGTCGACCACCACCGTCAACATCCCGTACTCCTACAACCTCGACGATGCCGGCTGCGTGCCGGACATCGTGCGACAGACGGCGGGTGCGGGCAAGGGCCTGCTGGTGTCGGACGGCAGCTGCTCCGCAGAGCCGCCGGACCCGACCGACCCGGACCCGACCGACCCCGACCCGACCGACCCGGACCCCACTGACCCCGACCCGACCGATCCTCCCGACGGCACCAACCTCAGCATCGGGGCCGGCGCCGACGGGTCGAGCAAGGCCAGCGGAACGAGCTACGGCAACGTGGTCGACGGCGACATGAGCACCTACTGGTCACCGAGCGGCCCGACCGGCCGCGTCTCGGTCAAGTGGGGCTCCGATGCCACGGTGTCCTCGATCAACATCCGCGAGGCGGCGGGCTCCGAAGGCAATATCGGATCCTGGCAGGTGGTCGACCACGACACCGGTGCGGTCCTGGCATCCGGCAGCGGGGCGGGCGTCATCACCTTCGCGCCGACCACGCTCCGCAAGATCAACTTCGTGATCACCGGCTCGAGCGGCACACCCCGAGTCGCCGAGTTCGAGACCTTCGCCTAGAAGGGGCGATGAAGCCTCCTGCCGCGTCCCGAGCTGCGGCAGGAGGCTTCGAGCCGTCCGGGGACGGCACCAGGAGTCATCCGGCCGTCGCAGCGGGTGATTCCGGTCGTTTTCGAGGGCCCGCCGCGAGTCGAGTACAATCGACGCGTCGCGAGGCGACGGCCGCGCTGACCAGCCGCTGTAGCATCAATTGGCAGAGCAACTGTCTTGTAAACAGTAGGTTGCGGGTTCGAATCCCGCCGGCGGCTCCACAACTCGATCTCACTGCAGGTCGCACAGCGACGGACACACGACAACGGCCCGGCATCGCCGGGCCGTTGCACATTCATTGCACACGAGATTGGAAGCTGCGGTACTTCGTCGTGTCCGCCGTCAGGTTCGGCGGGTCTGCTGCCAGGCCATCGGGTCGCCTTTCAGCACGTCCTCGGCGATGGCCTTAGCGCTGTCCGTTTTCAGCGCGGCGAGGCTGGAGTCGATCCATCCGGCCATCGTGTCCGCGCCGCCATGTTGATACTCGACTGCCTGCACCAGGCACTCCAACTTGTCTGCATCCTTGGCGCACTGGGCCTCTGCGGTCTCGCCGGCCTCGAACTCGGCGACGGCGTCCTGGATCGTCTGCGCTACCTCCGGCGGGCATTCGGCGACCTGGTCGGCGACGACGTCTTCCGCAGCGGCGGCCGTCAGATAACGCCGGCCGACGTGGGGGATGTCGCCGATGCGGGTCTCGGCGGTGTCGTGGAGTACGCACAGCATCGCTGTCCGGGTCGGGTCGGCGCCTTCCATGCTGGCGATGATCATGCCGGTGATCGCGGCCCGCCAGGAGTGCTCGGCAATCGACTCGGGGTCTCTGATGCCGGTGACCCACCATCCGGAGCGGCGGGCGCGTTTGAGCATGCCGGTCTCGAAGAGGTATCCCGCGACACTGAAGTCGGTCACTGCTGCTCCTCCGTGAGCTTGTGTCCCTGCATGGCCAGCGCGTAGCGAACCGAGCCTAGCTCACTGCGTGCCTGGGGTGAGAGTACGTTCGAGTCGAGCAGAACGGCCGATTGCTGCAGCAGGCGCGCTGTTGAGGTGGGGTCGTCGGCGGGCAGCCCAGGACGGACGCGGAGCAGCGCCCACAGCGAGTGCACGTTGAGGTCGACGCGACTGGTCGGCTCCAAACGGCTGGTCAAGTGCGCGTACAGGCGGGCGCCGCTCCAAGGCATCGCCGAGTCGATCATGAATCCGTCGCCCGGCTGCCGCCCCGACCATTCGCCGACCCAGTACGCCCAGTAGTTCAGGTTCGCGGTTTCGCACGGTTCGTCGCCGCTGGTCCGGGTGATGAAGTCGCCGAGCATGTCGGGCTCGCCGACGCGCGCGAGGGCGATCGCGAGCGAACGGGCATCAGCCCAGTACGGCGACCAGCCCGCACCGGCGCGGAGATGTGCCAGCGTCTTAGGGGACGGGCGAATCCATGCTGCCGCGCCGCTTGCAGGGGCAAGGCTGGAAAGGAAACAAGCTTGCCGGTGGAGTACTAGATGCTCCTCGCGGCCCGTGGTCCGCTCGGCCAGGTCGCGCAGGTTGTGGAAGAACGCCTCCGATTCGCCGGCGGAGAGCTCGGGCCGCTCGGCGACAGGGCCGCGGCGGCGGCCTGGCGGTGGGAGCGCCGCGCTCACCCGCGGCGCGATCCCGGCGATGGCCCACGTAAGCATTTCGGCCACATCGTGGTTCAGCACCGTCCAGCCCAGCGGATGGTGGCGCAGGTCTACTCGCGCCGGTGACTCATCGAGGATGGCAGCCAGGAGGATGTCTGCATCGACGGCGGCTGGAAGCGCAGCAATGAGCTCGGGGCGAGCCCCAAAGGCGAGTAGCCGCTGCTGGATCGCGATCGCGATGCCGTATCCAACGGAGGTGAACGGGCGTTTCCCCGACTCCCACGATTGGATCGTGGTGCGATCGGCTCCGATCGCCTCGGCGATTCGCTCCTGCGATTGGGGGATGGATTCGCGGGCCAACTTGAGCAGATATCCGGAGATGACCGCGCGTCTTGGGCGGCCGTCGGCGATTTTGGCCATCGCTTCTCCTCCCAACGCTTACTCGTGGTCAGCGTTTCTCGTCAAAGGCTGCCCTCTTGGGCTAGCCCACGACCAATAACGCGTACTGCCGGTCAGTGGGGTTGATCACTCTCAGATCGTAGCGTTGAGGGGGACAAGAGGCCACCACGTGCTGGCGGCTGAGACAGAAAGCGGTCCACAGGCTTAGGACCTGGGACCGCTCACCAGAGGTTGGAGCTCTGATGTCACCTACAAGCGTAGATCCCGCAGTCCCGCCAGGACAAGCGACCGAAGCCGACAAGGTGCTCGGCGAGTATCGTCCGCATTACGCCGTCCGCCTTACCCTCCACTCCGCCGGTCCTGGCGAAGCGGTGGTGAAGCGGCACCGAATAAACGCCCGCATCAAACCTGAGGAGATCGCCTGGGTGGCCCACGCGGGCGGAGTCGTCCACAAGATCACTTGGGACGACCACCACCAGAAGAAGCAATTCGACTGGATGGTCCTGGCCGAACACTGGATCAGGGCGAAAATCGGCGTGGACTGGGCTGATCAGGCATGACTGCCGCGCAGCAGGCCAAGAGAGTCATCGCCGCCTTCGCCTCGAAGGCGTGCTGTGGGAGATCTGGACCGACGAATTCGGAGCCGTCCACATCGACGAGGCCGAGCGCACTGCCCCGGAGGATTGACCCACTCCTGGCCGGGCTCACCATGACCGGCCGGGCCACGTCACCCGATCGTGTGCGTTGCAGCGCACCGCCGTCAGGTACCGCCTCCCAATAGTCCCAATAGCTCGGCGCTTCGGCGCTGGGAGCCCGGCCGCTGCGGTCCCATACCAATCGGCCGGGAATAGCCGGCGCCCTTGCACGTCTGCCGACCCTCTTTCCTGACAGGAGGCTAGGGCTTCGATCCCGCCGGCGGCTCCAACGGCGTTTTCACGGGCGCGGGGG
>NZ_BAAHCB010000002.1:181075-246972 GCF_054776215.1 Glycomyces tarimensis | reverse complement strand
GGGAGATCACTCCCGGCCCCGCGCCGTTCCCGTCTAGAACGGCCCCGGTGTGGGCGGTTCGGCGCGGTCGGTGAGCGGCGAGGACGACGGCGACTCCAGGCTCGGGCAGCTCAAGCCATCCCGCGGTGCCTCACGGTCGAGGAAGTAGGCGTCGACCGCCCGGTCGACGCAGTCCGACAGGCCGCTGTAGACGGTGTGGCCGTACCCCTCGTAGGTGATCAGGTGCCCGCCGGCCTGCTCGGCGGCGGTCTGCGACCACGGGTACACCGTGGCGAAGTCGTGCGCGGTGCCCAGGAACACCAGCGGCGGGGCGCGGTCGATGTCGAGCTCGCCTCGCGGGTTCGTGTGCTCGATCCCCGATCCGACGCAGGTGAGCGCGTGCTCGTTGTAGCGCGTCCACTCGACGTTCGGGTACTCGGCGGCGAGCTTGCCGGTCAGCTCCTCGAACTCGGCGAAGGAGCCCACGTCGAATCCCCAGTCCTGGCACCACATCGGGTAGTACGGATGCTCCACGGCCTCGTCGGGCGCGCGCAGTTCCATGGGCTCGGGCAGCGTCTGTCCGTCGCGCATGGCCCGCATCAGGGTCGCCAGCGTGCCCCAGCCGTCGGGGAAGTTCGCGTTGAAGGTGTACGAAGAGAGGCCGTAGAAGTCCAGCGGCTCGCCGGTGAACGGGTCGGTCAGCCGCCCGGCGCGCGCCGCCTCCTTCAGGCCGCCGTACACGGCCTCGACGTCCTCGCCGTACAGCGCGCAGTCCGGTGTGGTCTCGCACCAGGCGGCGAAGTCGACGAAGTTCTCCTCGACGGCGGCGGTCTCGGTGCTCATGAACTCCCAGGCTGAGTCCAGGCTGTGGTCCATGTTGCCGTCGAGGACCATCGTGCGGATGCGCCGCGGGTACCGCTCGGCGTACTGCTGGCCCATGAGGGTCCCGTAGGAGTAGCCGAGGTAGTTGAGCCTGCCGTCGCCGAGGGCGCGGCGGATGCGCTCCATGTCCTCGACGGTGTGGAGGTTGTCGACGTGGTCGAACAGCTCCCCGGTGCGCGAGCGGCAGTCGGCGGTGAGGTTCGCGTTGGCCGCCTCGAGCGCGGCGAAGGACGCCTCGTCGGTGGGCACGCCGATCGCGGTCACCGCGTCGATCGCCTCGGCGCCGCACTGCACCTGCGTGCTGGTGTTGACACCCCTGGGGTCGAACCCGACGACGTCGAACCGCTCGGCGGCGGCGGTCGAAAGCGGATTGGACTCCTGGACGGAGGCGACGCCCGAGCCGCCGGGGCCGCCGGGGTCCATGAGGATCGTGCCGATGCGTCGGTCGGGGTCGGCGGCCTGGCGGCGGGCGAGTCCGATCTCGATCGTCTCGCCCCACGGCCGGGAGTAGTCGAGTGGGACTTCGATGGTGGCGCAGTCGACCGCTGCCGCGCCGGGGCACGGCCGCCAGTCGATGCCGTTGCTCTGGCGCTGGGCGGTGGCGGGTGCGGCCGCGATGAGCGAGGCCGCCAGCGCTGCCGCGCCGGCGGCCGCCGCGAGTCGTCGGGTGGGTGGCTTCACCGGATTCCTTCCAGTAGGCGGGTTCGGCCCATGCTGGGTGGATGGTCCGATGTAGTACTTCCGTCCGTGATTGTACGAAAAGTCCTGGAAGGATGGGGGTCTTCGTTCAGCCCTTGACGGCTCCGATGATGACGCCTTTCTTGAAGTGCTTCTGCACGAACGGGTAGATGATGAGCGCGGGGACGATGGCGATCATGACGATGGCCATCTTGACCGCGAGCGTCGGCGGGGCGGTGGTGAGCCCGGACGCCTGCGGCAGCGGCGCCGATTCGACGACGTAGGTGCGCAGCACGAGCGCCAGCGGCCACTTGGTGGTGTCGTCGAGGTACAGGAACGCGTTGAACCAGTTGTTCCAGTAGGCGACGGCGTAGAAGAGGGTGACGACGGCGATGACGGCCTTGGACAGCGGGGTGACGATCTGCCACAGGATCCGGAATTCGCCGGCGCCGTCGATGCGCGCGGAGTCGAACAGTTCCTGCGGGATGTTCATGAAGAAAGCGCGCAGGACGACGACGTTGAACGCGGAGACGGCCATCGGCAGGATGATCGCCAGGTAGTTGTCGCGCAGTCCGATGGCGCTGACCCACAGGTAGACGGGGATGAGGCCGGGGAAGATCACGAACATGAGCAGGACTGAGAACAGGATCGTCTTGTGGCCGAAGGATCCCGGTCGGGAGAGCGAGTAGGCGCCGAGCATGGAGACGACGACGCTGAGCAGCGTCCCGCCGGCGGTGATGGCGAGGGAGATGACGAGGGCGCGGAGGACGACCGGGTTGCGGAACATCTGCTCGTACGCCTCGAAGGTGATGCCGTCGGAGGGCCAGATGACGAGGCCGCCGACTTCGTGGACGGTTTCGGCGCTGGACAGGCTCGTCAGCGCGATGGTGTAGAGCGGGAAGAGGATGAGCAGCATGATCACGCCGATGCTCAGGCCTTTGGCGGCCCGGCCGGTGACCGTGGGCCGTTCTTCCCAGGCTGCGCGTTGCTTCATGTTCTGGAATACACTCCCCGCTCGCCGAGTAGATGCGCGACCTTGTTGGCCGCGAGGATGAGCACGAGTCCGATGACGCCTTTGAACAGGCCGGCGGCGGCCCCGTAGTCGAAGTCGCCGACGCGGATGCCGCTGTAGTAGACGAAGGTGTCGAACACTTCCGAGGCCTGCGAGCCGACGGCGCTGCGTTGGAGGAAGAACTGTTCGAAGCCGACGTTGAGCGCGTCGCCGAGGCGCAGGATGAGCAGCAGGATGATGACGGGTCTGAGCCCTGGCAGGGTGATGTGCCACAGCCGCCTCCAGCGTCCGGCGCCGTCGACGGCCGCGGCCTCGTACAGGCTCGGGTCGATCGCCGCGAGGGCGGCGAGGAAGATGATCGCGCCGAATCCGGCGTCCTTCCAGACGGCCTGGGAGGTGACCAGGAGGATGAACGTGTCCGAGTTGGTCATCCAGTCGATGCCGTCGTAGCCGCCCCGGCGCAGGAGCTGGCTGATGAGGCCGGCGCCGCCGAGCATCTGCTGGAAGATCGCGATGACGAGCACCCAGGAGAAGAAGTACGGCAGGTAGACGACGCTCTGGAGCATGGATCTGAGGCGCTCGGAGGCGAGCGAGTGCATCAGCAGGGCCAGCATGATGGGGACGGGGAAGTAGAACACGAGCTGGAACGCGGTGATCGAGAGCGTGTTCGTGACGGCCCGCAGGAATTCGGGGTCGGAGAACAGGTGCTGGAAGTGGGTGAAGCCGACCAGGCGCGAGCCGAAGATGCCGCCGGTGTAGGGCTTGTAGTCCTGGAAGGCGATGACGTTGCCCAGTGAGGGGATCCACCAGAAGCCCCACACGAGGACCATCATGGGCGCGGCCATGACGAGCAGCGGCCAGTCGCGCCGCAGGCGCACGCGCCAGTGCGTTTTGGGTTTCGGCCGCCTGGGCCGCGGTTCGGGGGCCTCCCCGGCCTGTTCGGCCGGGGAGGGGGCGGTAGCGGTGGTCACAGGCGGTCGTTGTCCTCGGCGATCTTGGTGTAGTACTCGCGGGCGTCGTCGCCGACACTGGAGCGCCATTCCTCGACGAGGCCGTCCCAGGCGGCGACGTCCCGCTGGCCGCGGTAGATCTCGTGGTGGGCGTCGGCCATCGGTTCGTTCCGGGCGGCGAGTTCGGAGGGCATCTCGACGCGCAGGCCCTGGAACGGGTGGTCGTCGAGGTACGGCGCGGCGTTGGTCTCCCAGGCGTGCTGGGCCTCGACCTGTCCGGGGTACTGGAATTTGAAGTTGGCGTTGGGCCGGCCGGAGAGGAACAGGTAGGTGTTGGCGACTTCCGTCTGGCCGAGCTCGGTGCGCTGGGGGACGCCTTCGGCGTCGACTTCGAAGTGGACGCCTTCGACGCCGTCCCAGACGAGGTCCCATTCCTTGGTGCCGTAGGGGGCGGAGCACCAGTTGGCGACGCGCAGGCATTCCCGGATGCGCTCTTCGGACAGGTCCTTCTTGATGAAGACGAACATGCCGGCGGGGTCGTCGCGCCAGATGGTGGGGGTGCCGCCGGGCTCGGCCGCCATGGGGTCGACCGCTTGGAGGTCGAAGCCGTCGACGTCGCGGTAGGTGCCGAGCATCTCGTGCCAGGCGCCGAGGCCGTCCTCGTAGAACACGGCCTGGCCGGAGCCTATGAGCTCCTTGGTGTTGGTGAAGCGGTCGGCGACGTAGTCGGGGTGGACCAGGCCCTTGTCGAAGACCTCGCGGGTGAATTCGATCGCGGCGGCGAAGGCGTCGGTCTCGAACTTGTGGACGAGGGTGCCGTCGTCGTCGCGCCAGAGGGTGGGCACGCCCATGGCCTCTTGGACGGTCTGGTCGATGCTGGCGAAGGCCCAGCGGTTGGCGGCGGGGTCGTTGACCTCTTCGGCGATGGCCATGAGCTCTTCGAGGTTGGTGGGGTGTTCGAGGCCGAGGGCGTCGAGGATGTCCTGGCGGGCGAACATCGTGTTGGTGTACGGGGCCCGCTCCCAGGGGATGCCGAGGAGGGTGCCGCCGAAGACGCCCATGGCCCAGGCCGCGGTCGGGTAGTTGGCCAGGAGCGGGTACTCGGCGGCCTTGTCGCCGGCGAGGTACGGGGAGAGGTCGGCGAAGAGCTCGTTCGCGGCCTCGGTGAAGTCGGAGAGCTTCTGGATCTCCCAGCCGGGGATCTGGAACATGTCGGGGACGTCGCCGCTGGCGAGCGTGGTGGTGATCTTGTCGACGTAGTTGTTGCCGTCGGCGATGTTGAAGCGGACGGTGCCGCCGAGGGCCTCGTTGACGGCGGTGAAGTAGGAGTTGTCCGGCGGCCCGGGCGGTGCGGGGTTCCACAGGGGAGTGATCGCGGTGATCTCCTCGCCGGTGGTCATGGGCGGCTCGGGGACGGCCTGGAGGATTTCGGCGGGCCGGGAGAGGTAGCCGGGGGAGACGGTGCCGTCGGCCTGACCGGGCAGGTCGGGGGTGACGGCGCCTTGGTAGGGGAGGTTCTTGGGAAGCAGCGCGGCGAGTTCGTCGGAGGCGGCGGCGGTGCCCTCGGGGCCTTCGTCGAGCTCGGCGCAGCCGGCGATCGATGCGGCCACGGCCGAGGCGGCTCCGGCCTGGAACAGCTTGCGGCGGTTGAGTCGGTACGTCCGTGCAGCGCGTGATTCGCCCATGTCGACGCCTTTCGTGGGGAAGCGGGGGTTCGTCGAGTGCCGGTCGTCGATAGGCCATATGACTTTGTAGGTACGTATAAACTAATATAACTGTACCGATTAAGTCGCGCAAGCCACTCCCCACCAGTCCCATTGGTCGTCCACTGTGACAGTCCCGCTGACCAGGGGGCCGTCGCCGTTCCGATGATGTCGGCCGGCTCGCGGTCGCGGTGGATGAGGCCGCGCGGGTGGGCGGTCGGGAGCGCGGCCGGCCGTGCGCCGATCGCGGTGGGCCGGGGGCGAGCCGGACCCGCCGATCGGGCCGGGGCCGCTCACCGGACCGTGGCGGCGCCGCCCCGCCCGGCGGCACACCGGCACCACCGAGCAGACCAGCCACAAGCGACTCGCCGCGAGCGGCTGAGAAACTCCTGCGTAGCAACCGTCTACCGATGGGTAGACGGCGGCGCTTTCCTCGGGGGCCGGATTGACTGAGACGTGTGTCGGACGCTACAGTCTTTCACAAATACCCCTCCGTGTGCCGAAGCCGCCCGTCAGGTGAACCCTTAAGTGGTAGGGAGCCCATATGCCGTCGCTGATCTCAGATCCCCGCAGCGTGCGAGTGCGCACAGTGGACGGACTCAGTGCCCTGGGCATACCCGCTCCCCCCGATCAGTTCCCCCTGCCCTTCCCCGACGGCAGACTCCCGGGGCTCCGACCGCGCTTCCACATGGAGGCCCGCGCGGCCATCCTCAACATCGTCCAGGCCCGCGTGTTCGACATGCCCGAGGAGCTCGCGATGCGCTGGCTCCTCGACGGCCACGTCCTCGACCACCTCACCCCCGACGAATGGGGCTTCATCGCCTGCGGCAGAGGCGAACGCGCCCGCTACGCCGACCAGCTCGAGAGCCTGTACGCCATCGCCTGGCTCCTCGGCCTCGTCGATCACCTCGACCCCGCCGTCGCCTGCGCCGAGGACCTCCCCGAACTGCTGCCCGACCTGCGCCGCCCCGAGTCGTTCAGCTCCTGGAGGGACCGCAACCTGACCACCACCCGCGATGCGGGCGTCGTGGCCGAGATGCTCGACCTGTACTACTGCCTCGACTGGTTCTGCGACCAGGCCAGGAGAGGCGGCAAGCCGCTGCCCAGGGGCGTCGACGACAGCCTCGTGTGGCACCGCCGCTGGGCTTTGGAGTGGGCCGTCGTCTTCGCCGAGGAGCGCCCCGTCAATTGGGACGAGGTCAGGCTCTGAGGTGATCTCGCGATCGCCGCCGACTAGCATTCGTAGGATGAATTCCGCACCGCTGTCGCACGACGAGATCCGCTCCGCCCCCAAGGTCGTCCTCCACGAGCACCTCGACGGAGGACTGCGCCCGCAGACCCTCATCGAGCTCGCCGACGAGATCGGCCACACCCTGCCGGCGAAGGAGCCGACGGCGCTCGCCGACTGGTTCTTCGAGGCCGCGAACTCCGGGACCCTGGAGCGCTACCTGGAGACCTTCGCGCACACCGTCGCGGTCCTCCAAAAGCCCGAGCACTGCTTCCGCATCGCCTCCGAGGCCGTCCAGGACCTGGCCGCGGACGGCGTCGTCTACGCCGAACTGCGCTACGCCCCCGAGCAGCAACTGGACGGCGGCATGGGCCTCGGCGAGGTCGTCGAGGCCACCGTCGCCGGACTCGCCGAAGGCGAGCGCCTGGCCAGGGAGGCCGGCCGCCCGATCGCCGCCGGCACCATCCTGTGCGGGATGCGACACGCCGAGCGCGTCAAAGAGATCGCCGAGCTCGCGGTCGCGTACCGCGACAAGGGCGTCGTCGGCTTCGACATCGCCGGCGGCGAGATCGGCAACCCGCCCGAGGCCCACGCCGACGCCTTCGCATACCTGCGGCGCGAGTCCATGCCGTTCACCATCCACGCCGGCGAGTCGGTCGGCCCGAAGTCGATCCTCGGCGCCGTGGCCGACTGCGGCGCGGACCGGATCGGCCACGGCGTCAAGCTCGTCGAGGACCTCCACTTCTCGAGCGAGGGGCCGAAACTCGGCCGCCTCGCGAGCTACATCCGCGACCGGCGCATCGCCCTCGAAGTGTGCCCGTCCTCCAACCTCCAGACCGGCGCCGCCGCGTCGATCGAGACCCACCCGATCGGCGAGCTGTTCGACCTCGGCTTCCGCGTCACCGTCAACAACGACAACCGCCTCATGAGCCGCACCCACACCTCGCGCGAGTTCCAGCTGCTCTCCGAGGCGTTCGGCTGGGGCTGGGCGGAGATCAAGCGCTGCACCGTGGACGCCGCCGAGGCCGCCTTCCTGCCCTACCCCGAGCGCCGAGACCTCGTCCACGACGTCATCCTCCCGGCCTATACCGCGCTCGAGGAGTCCAAGCGGCACACTGAGTAAGCTCGGCACCATGCACATCTACACCGCCCCCGTCGTCGTCCCGATCGCGGGTGAGCCGATCCGCGACGGCGCGGTCGGGGTCGACGACGGGCGGATCGCCTACGTCGGCCCCGCCGCGGACGCCCCCGAGGCCGACGGCGCCACCGCCTTCACCGGCGTTCTCACGCCCGGCCTGGTCAACGCCCACACGCACCTGTGCTACACCGGCTATGCCGACATGCACGGCAATGAGAAGGAATTCTTCGAGTGGATCCAGGAGTTCCCCAGGAGGAACCCCGAGACCACCGACGAGGAGTGGAAGGCCGCCGTCCAGGACGGCATCGACCAGTCCCTGTCCCACGGCGTCACCGCCGTCGCCGACGTCGTCACCCCCCAGGCCGGCTTCGAGCCGCTCCTGGCGTCCGACCTCGCCGGCGTCGCCTACTGGGAGGCCTGCTTCATCGACGACGCCGCCTGGGACGAGCGCCGCAACGCCTGGCGCGAGGTCGTCACCGAGGCCCGCGCCGTCAACGGCTCCGACCTCGCCATCGGGGTGAGCCCCCACACGCTCTACTCGCTCGGCACCGGCGTCGCCAAGAGCCTCGCCGAGCTCGCCCGCACTCTCGACATCCGCCTCCACCCGCACCTCGCCGAGACCAGCCACGAGGACATGTTCGTCCGCCGCGGCTCCGGGCCGTTCGCGTTCATGAACCGCCGCATCGGCCTCGACCTCGAACTCGGCAGCGGCGGCGCCGGGCACTCCCCGGCCCAGCAGATGGTCAAGGTCGGCTGGCTCGGCGCCGACTCCCATGTCGCCCACGGCGTCCACCTCGACGAGGAGGACCGCCGGCTCCTGCGCGACCAGGGCACCCACGTGGCGCTGTGCGCCCGCTCCAACGCGCGCCTCGAGGCCGGCGAGGCGCCCGTCGCCGCACACCGCTCCGAAGGCAACCCCGTCGCCATCGGCACCGACTCGCGTGCCTCCGCGCCCGACCTCGACGTCGCCGCCGAATGGCCCGTGCTGCGCAAGATGGCCCTCGCCCAAGGCGACGACGGCGACGGCCTCAACGAATGGCTCGTCCGCGCCGCCACCGAAGGCGGCGCCAAGGCACTCGGCAGGACCGATATCGGCGCCATCAAGGTCGGCGCACGCGCCGACCTGGCCGTCTTCGACGTCGACGCCGAGGCCAACCCGTACGCCGCGCTCGTCTCCGAGGCGGCCGGGAACTGCAAGGCCACCGTCGTCAAAGGACGGCTCATCGAACATTGAGGTTCGATAACGGTTCGATCACAGTGCTTGTGTCGCACCGCCCCGGTCCTGGATAGTGAACAGGCCCGAAGCTCGGCTCTATGGAGGCCGGCGACGCCGGCCTCCGTTATCCCCTGGAGACGGCGGGGCGCGCGTCGGTGTGTGTACGCGCGCCCCGCCGACACCGTTCAACCGGGGCGAACGGCCCGCCGACCGCCCGAAACGGGCGAGGTCCGTCCGAACTATGACAGCGAGGCACGCCAAAGTTATCGGTAGGGTCACACGCGATAACGGTTCGGTTTCATAGATCGACATCACAGCATCCGTGCGTCAGTGTGGTCGTGTAACGCAGGCCGCACCGCCGACGATCGGGGCGCGGCCGGGCGAATGTCCGACCTCGATGACGCGCGGAGGAGCAGGTGACCATGACGACCTTCCAGCCAGTCGCCACCTGCGTTGTCGCGCAAGCATGCTCGCCATCATCGATGGCATTCCGGCCGGGCGAGCGCGCAGCCTACCTTCCTCAGCTCCCTCCAGGCTGCGCCTGACGCGCACCCTCCGCGCGCCCGCTAACCCCTTGATCCGCCGGGGCCCACATCCTCAGGGCTCCGGCGGATTTCCCATCGGCCGTGTGCGAGGCTGACCAGGTGAGCCAGCCGAATGAACCGAATACCCCGCGTAAGGAACCCCGGCGCATAGCCGCGATGTTCGACCGGGTCGCCCCCGCCTACGACCGCACCAACACCGTGATGGTCGCCGGGCAGGACCGGCGCTGGCGCAAGGCCGCCCGCGAGGCCCTCAGCCTCCAGCCCGGCGAGCGGTGCCTCGACCTGGGCGCGGGCACCGGCGTCTCCACCGCCGAGCTCGCCAAGTCCGGGGCCGACGTCATCGGCCTCGACCTCTCCCTGGGGATGCTGAGGGCCCACGCCGACCGGCGGGTGCCGCTCGTCGCCGGCGACGCGCTCCGCCTGCCGTTCGCCGACGGCGCCTTCAACGCCGTCACCGGCTCGTTCTTCATCCGCAACGTCGCCGACCTCGACGCGTGCCTGACCGAGATCCTGCGGGTCCTCCAGCCCGGCGGGCGCCTGGTGCTGTGCGAGGTCTCCCGACCGACGTGGCGGCCGTACCGGGCCGCGCACGGCGTGTTCGTCAAGCACGTGATGCCCCGGCTCGCCGCGCGCGTCGCCTCCGATCCCGAGGCCTACAAGTACCTCTCCGAGTCGACCCTGGACTGGCCCGCCCAGGCCGACTTCGCCGAGCGCATCGTCAAGGCCGGATACCGCAAAGTCGCCTGGCGCAACCTCGCCGGGGGCGCGGTCGCCCTCCACCGCGGCTTCAAATGAGCCTCGGTCGCTAGGCGAGCTGGAACGAGCGCTTCGACAGGCCCAGCCAGAACCCGTCGATGACGGTCTCGGCGGGCCGCTCGGCGTCCGAGGCCGCCCCGTAGGCGACGAACAGCGGCACGTAGTGGTCCACCGTCGGATGCGCGTACGGCATCCCAGGGGCCTCGGAGCGGTACGACGCCAGCGTGTCGATGTCCCCGCGCTCGATCGCCTCGGCCGCCCAGTGGTCGAACTCGGCCGACCAGGCGGGCGTGTCGTCGGAGAAGTCGATGTACGGCAGCCCGTGCGTCATGAAGCCCGAGCCGACGACGAGGTAGCCCTCCTCGCGCATCGGGCGGAGTCGGCGGCCGATGTCCATCAGGCGGTCCGGGTCGTGCGTCGGAATCGACAACTGGAGGACCGGAATGTCGGCGTCGGGGTACATGACCTTGAGCGGCACCCAGGCTCCGTGGTCGAGGCCCCGGCTCGGGTGCCGGTGGACCGGCTCGGTGTCCGGCATCGCGGCGGCCACCCTGTCGGCCATCGCCGTCGCCTCGGGCGTCGCGTACGTCATCTTGTAGTAGCGCTCGGGGAAGCCGCCGAAGTCGTAGACCAGCGGCGTCGCCGCCTCGGGGGAGGAGAGCATGAGCGGGGCCGACTCCCAGTGCGCCGAGACGATGAGGATGCCCCGCGGTCGCGGCAGGCCGTGGGCCCACGCGAACAGCCGGTCCATCCACTCGGCCTCGTCGAACAGCGGCGGCGCGCCGTGGCTGAGGTACAGGGCCGGCAGCGGGCCGTCGCCGGGCGTCCACGCGCGGCGCTCGGCCGTGCGGGGCGCGGTGGTCTGGAGGAAGGCGTCGAACGCGGCTGCGGGCTGGGCGGTCATGACCACTCCTAGTTTATTGAAACCTCAACGGAATTATATGCGTATTCCTTGATGCATCAAGCATCGCCGTTAAGCTGTTGGCATGACCGATGACGTGCGCTGGCTCGACGACGAGGAGCTGGAGACCTGGTTGGCCGTGATCGGCCTGGTCACCAGGCTTCCCGCCGCGCTCGACGAACAGCTGCGGCGCGACTCGCAGATGAGCCACTTCGAATACGGCGTCCTCGCCGCGCTCGAGCACGCCGAGGACCAGACCATGCGGATGAGCGGCCTCGCGTACGTGTGCAACGGCTCGCTCTCGCGGCTCTCCCACGTCGCCCGCCGGCTCGAGGACGCCGACCTCATCGAGCGCTTCGCCTGCCCGACCGACGGCCGCAGCACCCTCGCCCGGCTCACCGACCACGGCAGGGACCGCCTCGCATCGGCCGCGCCCGGCCACGTCAAGCTGGTCCGCGAGGTGGTCTTCGACGAGCTCGACGAGCGGGAGGCCGCCGAGCTCGGCGCGATGGCCAAGCGCCTGGTGGCGCGCCTCAAGTCCTGAAGACGCGAGCACCCGGCCGCCGAGCGGCCGGGTGCACGGAGCCGGAGGCCGCGATCAGGCGGCGGCGCGGCCGACCTTGAGGGCCGTGGTGGTCTTGACGACGCGCTCGGCCTGCGCGGCGGCGGCGGCCAGCGTGGTGTCGTCGATGTCGTAGCCGTTCCAGTGGGAGACGCCGTAGGGCGAGGCGTTCGCGAACAGCTCCTGGCCGGCGTAACCGGGGGCGACGAGGATGCCGCCGAAGTGGTGGACGGTGTTGTACAGCGCCAGCAGGGTCGACTCGTTGCCGCCGTGCTTGCCGGAGGCCGAGGCGAAACCGGAGTAGACCTTGTCGGCGAGCTTGCCCTGGAACCAGAGCGGGCCGAGGGTGTCGAGGAACTGCTTGAGCTGCGCGGCGACGTTGCCGAACCGGGTCGGGGAGCCGAAGAGCACGGCGTCGGCCCACTCGACGTCCTCGGGGACGGCCTCGGGGATCTCCGCGGAGATGGCCTTGAAGTTCTCGGCCCATGCCGGGTTGGAGTCGATCGCGGCCTGCGGCGCCAGCTCGGTGACGCGGCGCAGGCGGACCTCGGCGCCGGCCTTCTCGGCGGACGCGGCGAGCTGGCGGGCCAGGCTCGTGACGTTGCCGGTGGCGGAGTAGAAGACGATCGCGACCTTGACGGGCTCGACGGCGTTGGTGGACATAATGCTTCCCTCATGAACGGTGGAGCGGCAAGATGGTTCAGATTTGAACCACCAGATGACCATAACGCGATACCGGACATAATTCAAATTTGAATCTTTGTGGCGCTCAACACGTCGCCGCAGGTCACCCGGCTCCTCGCGCGAGCGCTTCGGGGGGTTGACAGTTGCAAACTTGTGTGACTGTAGGCTTCGTCACGGCCTTCGAAGCCGTTGGCAATGGCTTGCCCCGCACCTGCCGCAGGGAGGTAATGGCACAGCCGTACGCCCCGTGACCACGCATGACGCGAACTTAGGCGGACCTAAGTGAGACCGGGCGAATATCGGAGTTCTAGACTGCTGACAAACGCTTGTGAAGAGCTTCACAAGCGGGTGGCTCGTAAGAATGATCACCGCCTCAAACGCCTGAGAGGACGCTTGTGACCACTCACGCAACCCCGGCCGCCGACGTCATCGTCGTCGGCGCCGGACCCGGTGGTGCAGCCGCGGCCTACCACCTCGCCAGCCGCGGGCTGGACGTACTCCTCCTCGAGAAGTCCGACTTCCCCCGCGAGAAGGTCTGCGGCGACGGCCTCACCCCGCGCGCCGTCGCCGGCCTGCTCAAGATGGGCGTCGACACCTCCGAAGACGCCGGATGGATGCGCAACCGCGGCCTGCGGGTCGTCGCCGACGACGCCGTCCTCGAACTCGACTGGCCGGTCCTGGAGTCCTTCCCCGCCTACGGCCTCACCCGCACCCGATACGACTTCGACCAGCTCCTCGTCGAGCGCGCCGTCGCCGCCGGCGCCGAGCTGCGCACCGGCGTCCAGGTGACCGCGCCCGCCTTCGACCTCGCCGGCCGCGTCGCCGGGGTCACCGCCCGCGTCGACGGCCGCACCGAGACCTACCGCGCCCCGCTCGTCGTCGCCGCCGACGGCGTCTCCGGGCGGCTGGCGCTGGCCCTCGGCATCAAGCGCGACCCGAGGCGCCCCATGGGCGTCGCCGTGCGCCAGTACTACAAGTCCGAGGCGAAGCACGACGACGACTACCTCGAGTCCTGGCTGGCCCTGCGCACCGCCGACGAGCCCGACGTCCTTCAGCCCGGCTACGGCTGGATCTTCGGCCTCGGCGACGGCCGCGTCAACGTCGGCCTCGGCGTCCTCAACTCCTCGGAGGGCTACGGCAAGACCAACTACCGCTCGCTCCTGCGCGACTGGCTCGCCGCCACCCCTGAGGCATGGGGCCTGCGCGACGAGGACGCCGCCGACGGCCCCGTCCGCGGCGCCGCCCTCCCCATGGGCTTCAACCGCGTCCCCCACTACAGCCGCGGACTCATGCTCGTCGGCGACTCCGGCGGCATGGTCAACCCGTTCAACGGCGAAGGCATCGCCTACGCCATCGAATCGGCCGAGATCGCCGCCGAGGTCGCCGCCGTCGCGCTGCGCCGGCCCAACGCGCCCCGGCGCGAGGCCGAGCTGCGGCGCTACCCCGAACTGCTGAGCCGCCGGCTCGGCTCCTACTACCGCATGGGCGAGGTGTTCGTGCACCTCATCGGGCACCCCGAGGTCATGCGGCTCTGCACCGAGCAGGGCCTCCAGCACCCGGCGCTCATGCGGTTCGTCCTGAAACTGCTGGCGAACCTCACCGACTCGCCCGGCGGCGACCTCGCCGACAGGCTGGTCAACGGCATGCGGATCGTCACGCCCCCACTGGGCCGCCCCAATGGTCGGCTCGCAAGCTTCGCCGAAAGGAGGGCCTGAGCCGTGGAAGTCTACGTACCGGTCGTCATCATGTTCGCGATCGGACTCGGATTCGGGATCGTGTCCGTGGTCGCCTCGCGCATCACCGGGCCCCGCCGGGTCAACCGGGCCAAGTCCGACCCCTACGAATGCGGCATCGAACCCGCCCCCGACAGCACCGGCACCACCAAGTTCCCGGTGAAGTTCTACCTCACCGCGATGCTGTTCATCGTCTTCGACATCGAGATCATCTTCCTGGTGCCGTGGGCGGTCCACCACGACGTGCTCGGCGTCTTCGGATTCTGGGCCGTCCTCATGTTCATCGTCGCGCTGTTCGTCGCCTACGCCTACGAGTGGCGCCGCGGCGGACTGGACTGGGATTAGCAATGGGAATCGAAGAGAAACTGCCGCAAGGCATCATCCTGACCTCCGTCGAGGCCCTGGTGAACTGGACCCGCCGCGCCTCGATGTGGCCGGCCACGTTCGGCCTCGCCTGCTGCGCCATCGAGATGATGTCCACCGGCGCGGCCCGCTACGACACCGGCCGCTTCGGCATGGAGGTCTTCAGGGCCTCACCGAGACAAGCGGACCTGATGATCGTCGCCGGACGCGTGAGCCAGAAGATGGCCCCCGTCCTGCGCCAGATCTACGACCAGATGGCCGAGCCCAAGTGGGTCCTGTCGATGGGCGTGTGCGCCACCAGCGGCGGCATGTTCAACAACTACGCGATCGTGCAGGGCGTCGACCACGTCGTGCCCGTCGACATGTACCTGCCCGGCTGCCCGCCCCGACCCGAGATGCTCCTCGACGCGATCCTCAAGCTCCACGACAAGGTCCAGCACGAGCCCCTCGGCGAGCAGCGCCGCCAGGCCCTCAAGGAGCTCCCCGAGCCCGACATCAAGCCCGGCGCGATGCCCTCCTCCTACCGCTTCGACAAGCAGCGCAAGAAGGAATGGATCGCAGCGGTGGAGGACGGCACCGAAGAGCAACTGCGCATCAGGAAGGCGGTGGCGAAGCCGTGAGCCAAGACGAAGTCCAGCCCGTGGGCATGCAGCGACAGCACGGCCTGTTCGGCGCGCCCGACGCCGGCGACACCTCCGGCTTCGGCGGCCTCGTCCGCGCCAACCCCACCGCCGGCGAGATCGTCTCCACCCCCGAGCCCCTCGGCGGCTACTTCGACGAGATCCTCGCCGCCCTCAGGGAACTGCTCGGCGAGGAGGTCGTCCGCGCCGCCGTCGTCGACCGCGGCGAACTGACCATCTACATCGCGCCCGACCGCACCGCCCAGGTCTGCGAGACCATGCGCGACGACGAGAGCCTCCGCTTCGAGCTGTGCAACTCGGTCTCCGGCGTCGACTACCCGGCGCAGACCAACCGGCTCCACGTCGTCTACCACCTCACCTCGATGACCTACCGCCGGCGCGTGCGCCTGGAGACCTCGGTGTCCGCCGACCACCCCGTGGTCACCAGCGTCGCCAAGGTCTACCCGACCGCGGACTGGCAGGAGCGCGAGGTCTACGACATGTTCGGCGTCGTCTTCGAAGGACACCCGCACCTCACCCGCATCCTCATGCCCGACGACTGGGAGGGCCACCCCCAGCGCAAGGACTACCCGCTCGGCGGCATCGCCGTCGAATACAAGGGCGCCCACATACCTCCGCCCGATGAGAGGAGGTCGTACCGATGACCGCCACCGACCACACCACCGACGAGAGTTTCGACGCCTTCGCGCCCGAGAGGGACACCACCGAAGGCCGGGTCTACACCGTCACCGGCGGCGACTGGGACGAACTCGTCGCCGCCGTCGACCCGGTCAACGACGAACGGCTCATCGTCAACCTCGGCCCCCAGCACCCGTCCACCCACGGTGTGCTCCGCCTCGTGTGCGAGCTGGAAGGCGAGACCGTCCGCTCCGTGAGGCCCGTCATCGGCTACCTGCACACCGGCATCGAGAAGAACCTCGAATACCGCACGTGGACCCAGGGCTGCACCTTCGTCACCCGCGCCGACTACCTCGCCCCGATCTTCAACGAGGTCGGCTACTGCCTCGCCGTCGAGAAGCTCCTCGGCATCGAGGTGCCCGAGCGCGCCACCGTGATCCGCGTGATCATGATGGAGCTCAACCGCATCGCCTCGCACCTCGTCGCGCTCGCCACCACCGGCATGGAGCTCGGGGCGCTGTCGATGATGATCTACGGCTTCCGCGACCGCGAGAAGGTCCTCGACATCTTCGAGGCCGTCTCCGGCCTGCGCATGAACATGGCCTACGTCCGCCCCGGCGGCGTCGCCCAGGATCTCCCCGACGACGCCGCCCGCATGATCCGCGACTTCGTGGAGTACATGCCCAAGGGCCTCGACGACTACGAAGGCCTGCTCAGCGGCAACGCCATCTGGCAGGAGCGCACCCAAGGCGTCGGCTACCTCGACGTGTCCGGCTGCCTCGCCCTCGGCGTCACCGGCCCCGTCCTGCGCTCCGCCGGCCTGCCCTGGGACCTGCGCAAGACCATGCCCTACTGCGGCTACGAGGACTACGAGTTCGACGTCCCCACCCACACCGGTGCCGACGCCTGGGCCCGCTACGTCCTCCGCATCGGCGAGATCCGCGAAAGCCTCAAGATCATCTCCCAAGGGCTCGACAAGCTCCGACCGGGACCGGTCATGGTCGAGGACAAGAAGATCGCCTGGCCCGCCCAGCTCGCCCTCGGCGCCGACGGCATGGGCAACAGCCTCAACCACATCCGGCACATCATGAGCCAGTCGATGGAGGCCCTCATCCACCACTTCAAGATCGTCACCGAGGGCTTCCGGGTGCCGGCCGGGCAGGTCTACACGGCCATCGAGGCCCCGCGAGGCGAACTGGGCATCCACGCCGTCTCCGATGGCGGCACCAAGCCGTTCCGCGTCCACATGCGCGACCCGTCCTTCGTCAACCTGCAGGCCCTCCCCGCACTCGCCGAGGGCGGCCTGCTGGCCGACGTCATCGCGGGCGGCGCCTCGCTCGACCCCGTCATGGGAGGTTGCGACCGATGAGCTATCCGGAGCAGATCCACGAACAGGCCGGCGCCATCGTCGCCCGCTACCCCGAAGGCCGCCAGCGCTCGGCGCTGCTGCCGCTGCTGCACCTGGTGCAGTCGCACGACGGCTACGTCTCGGACGAGGGCATCGCCTTCTGCGCCGAGGTCCTCGGCCTCACCAAGGCCCAGGTCCAGGCCGTCTCGACGTTCTACACCATGTACAAGCGCGAACCGGCCGGCGACTGGCTCGTCAGCGTCTGCACCAACACGCTGTGCCACACCAAGGGCGGCCAGCGCATCTTCGACGCCCTCGCCACCGAGCTCGACGTCGGCCACGACGAGACCACGCCCGACGGCACCATCACCCTCGAGCACGCCGAATGCCTCGCCGCGTGCGACTACGCACCCGTGGTGACCGTCAACTACGAGTTCTTCGACAACATGGACGAGGCCGAGTCCCTCGACCTGGTGCGCCAGCTCAAGGAGGGCAAGCGCCCCGTCCCCAGCCGCGGCGCGCCGCTGTGCACGCTGCGCGAGATGTCGGTGCAGCTCGCCGGGTTCGAGGAGGAGCGCCAAGCGGGCCTCGAAGGCAACGCCCAGGGCGAGGCCACCCTCGCCGGGGCGCGGCTCGCGGCAGAGGCCGGGATCACCGCGCCCGCCTTCGACCCCGAGGCGCCGCTCGTCGAAAAAGAGGAAGCGAAGTGAGTCGAGTAACCGTGCCTGGTCCAAGACGCCCCCGCGAAGACGTCCTCAGCAAGCTCAAGCCCGTCGTCACCAAGCGCTGGCTCTCGCCGGGCGCGTGGAAGCTCGACGTGTACGAGCAGCTCGACGGCTACCAGGCCCTGCGCAAGGCCCTGGGCTACAGCCCGGCCGAACTGGTCGCGTTCATGAAGGAGTCCGGGCACCGCGGCCGCGGCGGCGCGGGCTTCCCGGTCGGCATGAAGTGGCAGTTCGTGCCCGACGACGGCAACGAGCACTACCTGGTGGTCAACGCCGACGAGGGCGAGCCGGGCACGTGCAAGGACCTGCCGCTGATGATGAACGACCCGCACTCGGTGATCGAGGGCATCATCATCTCCTCCTACGCCATCAAGGCCAGCCGCGCGTTCGTGTACGTGCGCGGCGAGGCCGTCCACGCCGCCCGCCGCCTGCGCCACGCCGTCCGCGAGGCGAAGGCGGCCGGCTACCTCGGCGAGAACATCCTCGGCAGCGGCTTCGACCTGGACGTGGTCATCCACTCCGGCGCCGGGGCCTACATCTGCGGCGAGGAGACCGCTCTGCTCGACTCGCTGGAAGGGATGCGCGGCCAGCCGCGGCTGCGGCCGCCGTTCCCGGCGACGCACGGGCTGTACCAGAAGCCGACGTGCATCAACAACGTCGGCACCATCGCGGCCGTCCCGCACATCGTGCTCGGCGGCGCCGAGTGGTGGAAGTCGATCGGTTCGGAGAACTCGGCCGGCACGATGATCTACTCGCTGTCGGGGCGCGTCAAGCATCCCGGCCAGTACGAGTGCTCCATGGGCACGACGCTGCGCGAGCTCATCGAGCTGGCCGGCGGCATGGAGGACGGGCACGAGCTCAAGTTCTTCACGCCCGGCGGCTCGTCGACGCCGATGCTCGCGGCCGAGCACATCGACGTGCCGCTCGACTTCGACAACGTCGCCAAGGCCGGTTCCATCCTGGGCACCACCGCGCTGATGATCTACTCCCAGCACGACGACCCGGTCGTCGCCTGCTGGCGGTGGATCAAGTTCTACGCCCACGAGTCGTGCGGCAAGTGCACCCCGTGCCGCGAGGGCAACTACTGGATGGTCCGCGTCTACGAGCGGCTCCTGTCCGGTCAGGGCCAGCTCTCGGACCTGAAGCTGCTCGAGGACGCCTGCGGGAACCTGCTGGGCCGGTCCTTCTGCGGCCTCGGCGACGGCGCGACCTCCTGCGTCACGTCCAGCCTGAAGTTCTTCAAGCAGGACTACCTCGACTTCATCGAAGGCACCAAGACCCCGCTCTTCGACGCCGACATGATCGGAGCGCACTGACATGACTGACCAGGTCACGTTCACCATCGACGGCGTCGAGATCACTGTCCCCAAGGGCACCTTGATCATCCGCGCCGCCGAGCAGCTCGGCATCGAGATCCCGCGGTTCTGCGACCACCCGCTGCTGGAGCCGGCCGGCGCGTGCCGGCAGTGCCTCGTCGAGGTGCCCGACATGGGCAACGGGCGCGGCATGCCCAAGCCCGCCGCTTCGTGCACGACCACCGCGATGGAGGGCATGGTCGTCAAGACCCAGCAGTCCAGCGAGGTCGCGGCGAAGGCCCAGGAGGGGATCATGGAGTTCCTCCTGATCAACCACCCCCTGGACTGCCCGGTCTGCGACAAGGGCGGCGAGTGCCCGCTGCAGAACCAGGCGATGAGCACCGGCCGCAGCGAGACGCGCATGGACCCGGACAACAAGCGCCAGTTCAAGAAGGCGCTGCCGATCTCCTCGCAGGTGATGCTCGACCGCGAGCGGTGCGTGCTGTGCGCGCGGTGCACGCGCTTCTCCGAGCAGATCGCCGGCGACCCGTTCATCGAGCTCATGGAGCGCAGCGCGCTGGAGCAGGTCGGCATCTACGAGGACGAGCCGTTCGAGTCCTATTTCTCGGGCAATACCGTCCAGATCTGCCCGGTCGGCGCGCTGACGGGCACCCAGTACCGCTTCCGCTCGCGCCCGTTCGACCTGGTCTCCAGCTCGAGCGTGTGCGAGCACTGCTCGGCCGGGTGCTCGCAGCGCTCGGACCACCGGCGCGGCAAGGTGCTGCGGCGCCTGGCCGGCAACGACCCGGCGGTGAACGAGGAGTGGAACTGCGACAAGGGCCGCTGGGCGATGTCGTACATCGACGCCGCCGACCGGATCACCAAGCCGCTCGTGCGCGAGGCCGACGGCTCGCTGCGCGAGGCGTCCTGGCCCGAGGCGCTGCGGCGCGCCGCCAAGGGGCTCGGGGAGGCCGCCGGCGGCGTCGGGGTCCTGACCGGTGGCCGGCTCACCGTCGAGGACGCCTACGCCTACGCCAAGTTCGCGCGCGTCGCCCTCGGGACCAACGACATCGACTTCCGGTCCCGACCGCACTCCACTGAGGAATCGGAGTTCTTGGCGCACTCGGTCGCCGGGGTCTACCCCTCCAGCGGTGCGGTCACCTACGAGGACCTCGAACACGCCCCGACGGTGCTCGTCGCGGGCCTCGAGGTCGAAGAGGAATGCCCGATCGCGTTCCTGCGCATGCGCAAGGCCGTGCGCGCGAGGGGCCAGCGCGTCCACGTGCTCGCCCCGTTCGCGACCCGCGGCACCCGCAAGCTCCACGCGAACCTCATCGAAGGGCTCCCCGGCGAAGAGGCCGAACTGCTCGACTCGTGGCGCCACTCCGGGGTCGTCCACGACGCCCTGAACGAAGAGGGCGCCGTGATCCTCCTGGGCGAGCGCCTCGCCACCGTCGAGGGCGCCTTCTCCGCCGCCGTCAAGCTCGCCCAAGCGACCGGGGCCCGGATCGCGTGGATCCCGCGCCGCGCCGGCGACCGGGGCGCGGTCGAGGCCGGGTGCCTGCCGAACCTGCTGCCGGGCGGCGCCCTGGCCGACTACGAGGCCGACCGCGAGCAGCTCGCCGCGTACTGGGGCGTCGACGCGCTGCCCGGGACCGACGGCCGGCACGCCTGGCAGATCCTCCAGGCGGCCGCCGACGGCGAGCTCGACGGACTCCTGGTCGGCGGCGTCGACCCGTACGACTTCGCCGACGGGCCCGCCGTCGAGGCGGCCCTGTACGCCGCGCGGTTCGTCGTCTCGCTGGAGATCCGCCACTCGGCGGTCACCAGGGTCGCCGACGTGATCCTGCCGGTCGCGACCGCGAACCACAAGGCGGGGGCCTACTTCGACTGGGAGGGGCGCCTGCGGACCTTCGAGGCCGTCCTCGAATCCGACCTCATGAGCGACCACGCCGTCCTCGACGTGCTCGCGCAGGCGATGGGCCACGAGCTCGGTCTGGCCGACACGCGGCTGGTCCGTGCCGAACTGGCCGGCCTGCCCGACCCGCTCACCCGCCAGCCGGCCCCCGACTGGCAGTTCGACAAGCCCGCCAAGCTCGAGCCGATCGACGGCTCGAAGGCCGCGGCGAAGGGCGAGGGCAAGGCGATCCTGGCGACCTGGCGGCAGCTGCTCGACGGCGGCTCGCTCCAAGAGAACAACCCGCACCTCGCCGGATGCGCGCCCGACCCGGTCGTGCGGCTCTCGGCCGCCACCGCGAAGGCGATCGGCGCGAGCGAAGGCGGCGGCGTCACCGTCGCGACCGCCATCGGCGGGATCACCCTGCCGCTGGAGACCACCGACATGCCCGAAGGCGTGGTGTGGCTGCCCCAGAACGCTCCGGGCCGCGGCATCTACCGCCACCTCGGCGCCGGCGCCGGCGACGTGGTCACCATCCGCGCCTACCCGAACGTGCCGGCCCCGGCCGGCGCGGACGCCCCGAAGGAGGCGGCCGAACGATGAACGACCCATTGTGGCTGATGCTGATCAAGGGCGTCGCCCTGTTCGTGGTCCTCGTCCTGCTGGTGCTGTTCACCATCTGGTTCGAGCGACGCGCCGTCGCGATCATGCAGGTGCGTCCGGGGCCGAACCGCAACGGCCCCTTCGGGCTCCTCCAGTCCCTCGCCGACGGCCTCAAGCTCGCGTTCAAAGAGGACACGATGCCGAGGACGGCCGACAAGGTGCTCTTCATCGCCGCGCCGCTCATCGCCGTCACGTGCGCGTTCACCGCCTTCGCGGTGATCCCGTTCGGCCCCGAGGTCTCGATGTTCGGTCAGGCCACCGAGCTGCAGCTCACCGACTTCGAGGTGAGCGTGCTGCTCATCCTCGCCTGCTCGGCGCTCGGCGTGTACGGCATCGTCCTCGCCGGCTGGTCGTCCGGCTCGGCGTACGCCCTGCTCGGCTCGCTGCGCGCGGCCGCGCAGGTCATCTCGTACGAGATCGCGCTCGGCCTGGCCGTGCTCGCGGTGTTCTTCCAGTCGCGGCTCCTGTCGACCGGCGGCATCGTCGAGGCCCAGGCCGACGGCATCCCGATCAGCCTCGCCGGCCTCGAACTGACGCTCCCGGGCTGGTACTTCATCGTGCTGGCCCCGAGCTTCATCGTGTTCGTCATCGCCATGGTCGGTGAGACCAACCGGGCCCCGTTCGACCTGCCCGAGGCCGAATCCGAGCTCGTCGCCGGCTTCGCCACCGAGTACTCCAGCCTCAAGTACGCGTCGTTCTTCCTCGCCGAGTACGTGAACATGGTGACCATGTCGGCCCTGTGCGTCACGCTGTTCCTCGGCGGGTGGGCGGCACCGTTCCCCAGCTCGTGGTGGCCGGCCGCCAACGAGGGCTGGATGCCGCTGGTGTGGTTCTTCGGGAAGGTCCTGGCGTTCCTGTTCTTCTACGTGTGGCTGCGCGGCACCCTGCCGCGACTGCGCTACGACCAGTTCATGCGCCTGGGCTGGAAGGTCCTCGTCCCCGTCAGCCTGGTGTGGGTCATGGTCCTAGCGGCCATGAACATCGGGCTCGACACCACCAACGAGCTGCCGACCCGCATCGCGTTCGCCGGCGGCGCCGCCATCGTCGTGATGGCGCTGATCTTCTTCTGGCCCACCAGGAAACCCTACGAGCCGCCGGCGGAGGCGGACACCGGGCTCGGTGGCTTCCCCGTGCCGCCGCTCGACCTCGCCGTCCCGCCGAGCCCGCGCGGACTCACCGAGCTGGAGCCGAAGGAGCCGGCGGGCGCCGCCGTCGACGGCGGCACCGGCGGGCGCGAACGCGAGCCCTTCAGCGGCAACCAAGCTTCCCCCACAGCGACCGACAACGGCTCGCAAGCGTCGCCGAGAGAGAAGGAGGAGTAGAGATGTCCGGTTTCGCCAAAGGCTTCGGTGTCACCTTCTCGCACATGTTCAAACCGAAGGTGACGGTCGAATACCCCGAGGAGCCCCCGAAGGTCCAGGCCCGCTACCACGGCCGGCACGTCCTCAACCGTCACCCCGACGGCCTCGAGAAGTGCATCGGCTGCGAGCTGTGCGCCTGGGCGTGCCCCGCCGACGCCATCTACGTCGAAGGCGCCGAGAACACCGAGGCCGAGCGCTACTCGCCCGGCGAGCGGTACGCCAAGACCTACCAGATCAACTACGCCCGCTGCATCTTCTGCGGGCTGTGCGTCGAGGCGTGCCCGACCCGCTCGCTCACCATGAGCAACGAGTACGAGCTCGCCCGCGACGACCGGCGCGACCTCATCTTCACCAAGGAAGAGCTCCTCGCGCCCCTGAACGAGGGCATGGAGCAGCCGCCGCACCCGATGCGTCTGGGCGAGAGCGAGAAGGACTACTACGCCTCGGGCCCCGACAACCCGGGTCCCAGCGCCGGCGCCGAGTTCTCCCTCACCGAGATGCTCGCGCACAAGGAGAGGAGCCAGCAGTGATCGTCGACCTGGCCCAGTCCGTCTCGACCGGCGAGTCCGTCGCGTTCTGGATCCTCGCGCCGCTCGCGCTCGGCGGGGCCATCGGCCTCGTCCTCGCGCGCTCGGCCGTCCACGCCGCGCTCATGCTCGCGCTCACCATGATCTGCCTCGCGGTCTTCTACATCATGCAGTCCGCGCCGTTCCTCGGCTTCGTACAGATCATGGTCTACACCGGCGCGATCATGATGCTGTTCCTGTTCGTGCTCATGCTGTTCGGACGAGATTCGCGCGACTCCATGTTCGAGACCCTGCGGGGGCAGCGGTTCTTCGCCATCTGCCTCGGCATCGGCCTGGCCGCCCTCCTCGCCTCCGGTCTCGCCCACGCCGTCTCCGGGCTCACCATCGCCGACGGCCCGCCCACCGTGGCCGGCGCCGGCGGCGAGTCCAACGTCGCCGCCATCGCCGAGTCCCTGTTCACCACCTACATCTTCCCGTTCGAGGTGGTCTCCGGGGTCCTCACCGTCGCCGCCGTCGGCGCGCTCATGTTCGCGCACGTCGCCCGCAAGGGCGGCTCGCGCGGCCAGAAGGAAGCGAGCCGCGAGCGGTTCGCGCCCGGCAACTACCCCGGGCCCAGGCCCGGGCCCGGCGTGTTCGCCACCTCCGACTCGACCGCGACGCCCGCGCTGCGGCCCGACGGCGGCATCGAGCCGCAGAGCCTGTCCGAATACGTGCCGCCGCGGCAGCTCACGCCCGCCGAAGCGGCCCCCAAACGCACCGAGGGGAGGGACGAGCGATGAGCCCCGACCACTACCTCATCCTCGCCGCCGCGCTGTTCAGCATCGGCGCCGTCGGCGTCCTCGTGCGGCGCAACGCCATCGTCGTGTTCATGTGCGTCGAGCTCATGCTCAACGCCGGCAACCTGACCCTGGTGACCTTCGCCCGCACCACCGGCACCATCGACGGCCAGGTCATGGCGTTCTTCGTCATGGCCGTCGCCGCCGCCGAAGTCGTCATCGGCCTCGCCATCATCATGGCGATCTTCCGCTCCCGACGCTCGGCCTCGGTCGACGACGCCAACCTCCTGAAGGCCTAGTGAGGACTCAGTGGACGACATAACGTACGCGCCCGCCACCGGGCTGCTCTCCTTGACGTGGCTGCTCATCGCCCTGCCCGCGCTCGGCGCCGCGATCCTGCTCCTCGCCGGACGCCGCGCCGACCGGTGGGGACACTGGATCGGCGTCGCCACCGTCGGCGCCGCGTTCGCCCTCGCGCTCGGCATGTTCGCCTCGCTCGGCGGCCTGGAGAACAAGAGCGCCGCCACGGACCTGTTCACCATGATCTCGGTGGGCGAGCTCCAGATCGAGGCGAGCCTGCTGCTCGACCCGCTCTCGGCCGTGTTCTGCCTGCTCATCACCGGCGTCGGCTTCCTCATCCACGTCTACGCCGTCGGCTACATGGCCGAGGACGCCGGCCGCCGCAGGTTCTTCGGCTACTTCAACCTGTTCGTCGCCGCGATGCTCATCCTCGTCCTCGGCGGCAACTACTTCATGACGTTCATCGGCTGGGAGGGCGTCGGCCTCGCCTCGTACCTGCTCATCGCGTTCTGGCAGACCAAACCCGCCGCCGCCACCGCCGGCAAGAAGGCGTTCCTGACCAACCGCGTCGCCGACGTCGGCTTCCTGCTCGCCATGTTCCTCATGGTCGGCGCCGTCGGCAGCCTCGACTTCGCCACCGTCTTCAACGAGGCGGGCACGCTCTCGGACGGCATGAGCCTCGGCATCGGCCTGCTCCTGCTCGTCGCCGCCTGCGGCAAGTCCGGCCAGTGGCCGTTCCAGACGTGGCTCCCCGACGCCATGGAAGGCCCCACGCCGGTGTCGGCGCTCATCCACGCCGCCACCATGGTCACCGCCGGCGTCTACCTCATCGCCCGCTCGCACGTCATCTTCGAGCTCAACGCGACCGTGCAGACCGCCGTCGTCCTCATCGGCGCGCTCACGCTCCTGTTCGGCGCGATCGTCGGCTGCGCCAAGGACGACATCAAACGCGTCCTCGCCTGGTCGACCGTCTCCCAGATCGGGTACATGTTCCTCGCCGTCGGCCTCGGCGGCGGCGCGTTCGCGCTCGGCATCATCCACCTGCTCGCCCACGGCTTCTTCAAAGCCGGCATGTTCCTCGGCTCCGGCTCGGTCATGCACGCCATGAACGACCAGACCGACATCCGCCGCTTCGGCGGGCTGTGGCGCGTCATGCCGATCACCTACGCCACCTTCGCCGCCGGATGGCTCGCCATCATCGGCATCATCCCCTTCAGCGGCTACTTCACCAAGGACCCGATCATCGCCGCCGCCTTCGCCCGCCCCGGCTGGGAAGGCTGGGCCGCCGGGGGAGCGGCACTGCTCGGCGCCGCGCTCACCGCGTTCTACATGACCCGGCTGTTCGTCCTCACCTTCCACGGACCCAAGCGCTGGACCGACGACGTCCACCCGCACGAGTCCCCGGCGATCATGACCGGGCCGCTCGTCGTCCTCGGTCTCGGCTCACTCGTCGCCGGCGGCCTCATGGCCACCGCCGTCGTCGACTGGCTCGTCCCCGTCTTCGGCGCACACGAAGAGCCGCACGGGCACCTGACGCACCTGCAGGTCACCGTCGCGACCACCGCCGTCGTCGTCCTCGGCGCCGCCCTCGCCTGGCTGCTGTTCCGCCGCGGCACCGACCAGACGCCGCGCGCCGCCGCCTGGCCCGTCCGGTTCGCCCGCGCCGACCTCGGCGGCGAGGCCGTCAACCGCGGCCTGTTCGAGGCCCCCGGCCGCTTCGCGGCCAACGCCTCGGTCGCCGTGGACGCCCGCGGCGTCGACGGCGTCGTCAACGGCCTGTCCGCGGCCGTCGGCGGCTCCTCCCGGCGCCTGCTGCAACTCCAGACCGGCTTCGTCCGCTCCTACGCCCTGTCCATATTGTCCGGCGCCGTCATCGTGGTGGCCGCGCTCATGGTGGTGGTTATCCAATGAACGAGCTCCCATTGCTGTCGGCCCTGGTCGTCGTGCCCCTGATCGGCGCGCTCATCGTCGCGTCCGTGCGGCGCGAGCAGGCCGACATAGCGAAATGGACGGCGCTGGGCTTCTCCGGCGCGGTCGCGGTCATCACCGCGATCGTGGCGCTGAACTTCGACTACGGCGCGGGCGCCCCATGGCTCCAGCTCACCGAGTCCTACACGTGGATCGGCGCCTGGGACCTCAACCTGTCGTGGGGCGTCGACGGCATCGCGCTGCTCCTGGTCGCCCTCACCGCCGGGCTCACCCCGATCGCGATCCTCGCCGCCTGGAGGGACCTCGACGCCGTGCAGCGCTCGGTGCCGACGTTCTTCGCGCTCATCCTCGCCCTCGAAGCGGCCATGCTGGCGACCTTCCTGGCCTCCAACGTGCTGCTGTTCTACTTCTTCTTCGAGGCCATGCTCGTGCCGATGTACTTCCTCATCGGCTCCTACGGCAGCGGCACCCGCCGGCAGTACGCCGCCGTCAAATTCTTCCTGTACTCGCTGCTCGGCGGCCTGCTCATGCTCGTCGCCGTCATCGGCCTGTGGGTCACCAACGGCGGCACCTTCGACTGGCAGACCCTCGTCGAATCCGCGCCGATGGAAGCCGGGTCGCTCCAGAACTGGCTGTTCCTCGGTTTCTTCATCGCCTTCGCGATCAAGGCCCCGTTCTTCCCGTTCCACACCTGGCTGCCCGACGCGGGCGGCGCCGCCCCCGCGGCCATCGCCGCGCTCCTCGTCGGCGTCATGGACAAGATCGGCACCTTCGCGATCCTGCGATACTGCCTCCCGCTGTTCCCCGACGCCACCCAGACGTTCGCGCCGTGGATCATCGCCATGAGCGTCATCGGCGTCATCTACGCGGCGCTCGTCGCGATCGGCCAGACCGACCTCAAACGCCTCGTCGCCTACACCTCGATCGCCCACTTCGGATTCATCGGCGTCGGCATCTTCGCCTTCACGCAGGCGTCCGCCACCGGTGCGGTCCTCTACATGTTCAACCACGGCCTGGCCACCGGCCTGCTGTTCATCGTGGTCGGCATGCTGGCGCTGCGCCGCGGCTCCAGCGCCATCGGCGACTACGGCGGGGCCGCCAGGACCCTGCCGCTGCTGGCCGGCGTCTTCCTGTTCGCCGGACTCGCATCGCTGTCCCTGCCCGGCACGGCCCCGTTCATCTCCGAATTCCTGGTCCTGCTCGGCACCTTCACCGCCAACGAACCGGTCGCGGTCGTCGCCACGCTCGGCATCATCCTCGCGGCCGCCTACGTGCTGTGGATGTACCAGCGGACCATGCAAGGCGACCGGAACCCGGCCCTCGACAAGATGCCCGCGATGAAGCGCGACCTGACCATCCGCGAGAAGGCCCTCGTCGCGCCGCTGGTCATCGCGATCATCGGCTTCGGGTTCTACCCGCAGCCGCTCATCGACACCATCGAACCGGCCGTGGACAACACCCTCGAGTTCGTCCAAGACGCGCCCGCCGAAGCACCAGCCGCCGGAGAGACCAATGAGTGACATGCAAATCGACTGGGCCGGCCTGTCGCCCATGATCATCGTCTTCGGAGCGGCCTTCGCGGGCCTCCTCCTCGAGGCGACCCTGCCCAAGCGACGGCGCCTGCCCTTCCAAGTCGGCCTCGCGGTCCTCGCGCTCGCCGCCGCGTTCATCGCGGTGGTCCTCAACAAGGGCAAGAGCGCCACCGCGTTCGCCATCGGCGACACAGCCATCGGATCGGTCTCGCTCGACGGCCCGGGCCTGTTCCTCCAGGGGACCATCGCGATCCTGGCGATCGTGGCGGTCCTGCTCCTCGCCGAGCAGCGCACCACCAGAGGCGGGGACTTCGTCTCCGAGGCCGCCGTCGTCGCCGACTCCGCCGCCGACATCGCCCAGCGGCGCGAACCCGGCGCCACCGAGATCTTCCCGCTCACGCTGTTCGCCATCGGCGGCATGATGATGTTCGTCGTCGCCGGCGACCTGCTCACCTTGTTCGTCGCCCTGGAGATGCTGAGCCTCCCGCTCTACCTCCTGTGCGGCCTGGCCAAGCGCCGCCGCCTCGTCTCCCAGGAGGCCGCCCTCAAGTACTTCCTGCTGGGCGCCTTCGCGTCGGCGTTCTTCGTCTACGGCATGGCGATGCTCTACGGCTTCGCCGGGACCGTCGACCTCGCCGGCATCAACCAGGCCGGCGTCAGCTCCGACGAGCCGAGAATCCTGCTCTACATCGGCGTCGGCATGATCGCGGTGGCCCTGCTGTTCAAGGCCGCCGCCGTCCCGTTCCACATGTGGACCCCCGACGTCTACACCGGCGCCCCGACCCCCGTGACGGCCCTCATGGCCGGCTGCGTCAAGGTCGCGGCCTTCGGCGGGCTCCTGCGGGTCTTCAACGTCGGGCTCGAGTCCTCCGCCTGGGACTGGCACACCATCCTGGTGGTCATCGCGGTCGCCACGATGATCGGCGGCGCGATCTTCGCCGTGACCCAGAGGAACATCAAGCGGCTCTTGGCCTACAGCTCGATCGCCAACGCCGGATACCTCCTGATCGGCGTCATCGCCCTCGGGGACGCCGTCGGGCAGACCATGTTCTACCTCGCCGCCTACGGGTTCACGGTGATCGCCGCGTTCGCGGTGGTGAGCCTGGTCCGCGACGGCGACGATGAAGCCACCCACCTGTCCCGCTGGGCGGGGCTCGGCAAGAACTCGCCGGGCATGGCACTGATCTTCACGGTGCTGATGCTGGCGCTGGCCGGTATCCCGTTCACCAGCGGCTTCACGGCCAAGTTCAGCCTGTTCAGCGCCGGATTCGAGGCCGGTGAGGTCGGACTGGTGATCGTCGGCGTGGTGTCGTCGGCGATCCTGGCATTCCCGTACCTGCGCGTAGTGGTGCTGCTGTGGCTCAACGAGCCCGCGCCCGATGCGCCGACGGTGAACCTGCCCAGCCCGATGGCCGGAACCGTGGTGGCCGCCGGGGTTGTGGCGACGGTACTGCTGGGCGTGGCTCCCGGATACCTGCTGGAGGTCGTGGACCAGGCCAGCACGTTCCTGGGGACCTAGGGCGCAGGGCCGCATATCGGATTGGACATCGGCAGCCGGGTTCACCCAGTGGGTGGGCCCGGCTGTTCCTTTGGGGTGGAGGGGAGTGGCGTGGTGGCTCGCGCCTGGGGAGACCGGCAATGGAAGGTGGGGCGCTGGCGGGAACGGTGTGGGACTGATGGTCGGGCTGCCCTAAAGGCGTCAGCGACGGCGAGGTCTGTTCTTTGTGGAGGTCGGGTCGGCGGGCGTGCCGGTGGGGTGTGGGCGCGGGTCTCTGCGCGGGCGGGCCGTGTGGTGTCCGGTTTGTCTTGCGGGGCAGGGCTGCTCGTGGTTCCGGGCGGCGGAAACGTGAGGGTTTTCCCACCCTAATGGGTGATGACAGAAGCCTTGTGACCTGGGATAATAGAGGTATAGCACGAACCAGCGGAAACAGCAGGTTCGTACGAGACCCCAATGATCGAGGGAGGTGTGAGATGGCCAAGGCGAGCATGAAGCCCAGCAGGACCGAGCGGACCGAGCGGGCAGCGGCCATCCACACTGATCTCGATGAGGCCGCTTCCCTGATCAACTCCGTGCACGCCGAGGTCCTGCGCCGGGTGATCGAGGCGAAAGCGTGGAATATCCACCGCGACTGCGATGGCTTCTCGGCCTTGCGGGAGTGGCTGGTGTCGACCTTCGACTTCCACCTGCGCACGGCTGCTGATCTGGCGGCGATCGCCCGCACGGCAGGGAAGTTCACCGTCCTGGCCGAGACCGCTACCTCTGCTGCGGCGCGGATTGACCGGGTCGCGGCGGCCGTGCGCCGCCTGGACGCGACCAAGGCCTTCCGGGTGTACGCCCGGACGCCTTACAAGGAGCCGGTGCCGTCCCCGTTCGACGCGGACATCCTCTGCCCGACGCCTGAGCATTTGATCGCGCAGTACTGCATCCACGCGACGGTGAAGGACGTGCACGCCCAGCTCGACGAACTTCAAGCCGCGCTTGACTCCGGTGAGGAGCTGTTGGACGGGCTCGGGCAGCAGTCGTTGCAACGGCTGGATCTGGTGGAGACTGAGAACGGCATGTTCGTCCTCTCCGGGCTGCTGTCGGCGGATACCGGGAAGTTGTTCGCGAAGCTGTTGACGACGGCCGTGCCGCCGCCGCGTCAGGATGAGGTCGACGAGGACGGGTGCCTGCCGCCTGCGGCGAACCGGCGGGCCGAGGCGTTCCATCAGGTGCTCGCGGCACATGGGGCGGACCCGAACGCGGCCAAGCGGCACGGGCACACCACCACGCTCCACCTGTCAGTCGACATCGAGACCCTGGCCGGGGAAGACACCGGACGAGTGGCCACCTTGGAGGGCGACCCTATCTCCTTGGGGAAGGCCCGCCTGCTCGCCTGCGAGGGCCTGGTCATCCCCAACGTGTTCAACTACCGGACTGGCGAGGCGATCGAACTCGGTCGGGCCCTGCGCCTGCCGAACTCGGCGCTGCGGCGGAAGTTGGAGTTGGAGCAGCCGGGCGGGTGCGCGTGGAGCGGCTGTCTCGCTCCGGTGCAGTGGACCGAGGCCCACCACATCCGCCACTGGGCGAATGGTGGGCCGACGGTGGCGGCGAACCTGGTCCTGCTGTGCCGGTTCCACCACGGCCGCGTCCACACCCCCGGCTGGTCGATTCAGAAGACCGGACCGGGCAAAGCGTTGATCGTCCACCATGAGGGGCACGAGGACACCGACCCCGACCTCACATGCGGCTGCGCCGACTGGCGCACCGACACGGACTTGGATGCCGACTTCGCCGAGGACATCGCGAACGCCTTCCCCACCGGCCTGTACCCCGAGGAATGGTCGGAGACCCTGAAACCGGACCTCGAAGCGGCTGCCGAACAGGCCGACTTGGAGGACGCGCTGGCTGCCGCGAAAACCGCCCGCGCCAAAGCGCGAGCACGCTTCACCACACCCGCACCCCAACCCGAGACCGAACCCGAACCGGCTTCAGCACCGGCACCCGAACCGGAACCGGAACCGGGATACGAGACTTCCACACCACTCACTGAACCGAGGCGGGCTTGCGACCTCGCCAGCGCCGCACCGGCACCGGACTACGGACCGCCGCCCTTCTTAATCTGCCCGCTGCGGGATGCCGTGGCGGGGAAGGCACCTCATAGGTCGCCAGCTCGAAACCGACAACGGCTTCGAGCCCATTCCCATGCACGGAGCCCGAACCGGACCACCAGCAACGCGAATACCCGCCACCAGGCCAGCCTCAATCCGACCCCACCCGGCACGGCACCACCGACCACCTCCGCGCCGCCAGACCGCCCCAGCCCAGCCGCCACTTGCTTTTGTCGCTGCCCATAGTGCAGGGCGACCATCACGTCCGCCCGTTCCCGCCAACGCCCCCGCGGCCATTGCCGGGCTCAGCGGGCAACCCCGGCCGACCACACCGACGCCTGCCCCTCCGGCTGTCCCGGAACTACACCGACGCCTGCCCCTACGCCTGCCCCTACGCGCCTGCTATTACGCGCCTGTCCCTACGCGCCTGCCTCTACGCCTGCTCCGTCGCTTGCCCTGGGGGCCGACACTGTCCTTCCCGCCGACGCACGAGCGGTCATTGCCGCGCTCAACGGCCCTGTAGGCGTCGCAGCGGAGTTTTCGCAGCACACGCCACTTCTTCAACGCTGTGAAGGCCCGCTCGCCGAGGCCGTGGAGCCGGTTGGGCGCCTTTTGGACCTCCGACGGTGCGGCAGTCGAGCTCACGCTGTGCGCCGGCCTGTGGATGACTTGTGGATAGAGGACGATCCTGCCAGATCGCCGCCGTCCTCAGCGAGTCGCGCTGCCCGCGAGCTCCAGCGCGTCGGCGGCCTCGGCCTCGGCCTCGGCCTCGATCAGCTCTTCTTCCAGGTGCGCGGACGCGAACCAGGCCCTTGAGGAGGGCGTGGCCAGACACAGCAGGATCGTCGCCGGCATCGAGGCGCAGACCACGAGCATCGCGGTCGCACTGATGAAGAATTCCGGCCCGTCGGGGAAGGTCGCCATGTAGGCGCGCGCCGCCACCCACACGTACATGCAGAACGGCACGAACGCCAGCGCGTACCACGCCGCCCGGATCGCCGACTCGTTCCGGCGCCCGAGCTGCACCGCGATGATCGGCAGCGAGCCGGTCACCGCGATCGAGGTCGCCACCAGCGCCCACCGCTCGACACCGCCGTGGAGGAGGACCTCGGTGGTCGTCTCGTCGCTCGCGGCGGCCGTGGTGGCGGCGAGCACGAAGTTCAGGCCGAGCGTGTAGAGCCCGATGATGGCCGTGAACTGGAGCCATATCAGGGCCTGCGCAAGCCGTACGGTGTTCGGTCTGGTCGAGAAGGGCCCTGAGTGGTTGTCGATCACTGCGCTCCTAAGAAACCGGGGCGGCGGAGGTCCCGCCGTCGCGTCATGGGCCGGGGCGGCTTCATGCACCTTATCGAACGGCCACCACCGGCGCCCTCGGCCGTTCGGCCGAAGGTGACGCGCGGCCGCGATGCCGGTCTGGATCGAGTTCGACGGCGAGGCGGACATGATGGAGGTCTTGGGCCGGTGCCGCGCCCACTTCGAGGCGGGTGTCCCGCTCTAGGCGGTCCGGCAGGCTCGGCGCATCTCGCTGAGGAACCGGTCGGTGAAGCGCGATTGCAGGAGCCGGGCCGCGGGAGCGGCGAGCCTGGTGGTCCAGTGGCCCGGTTTCGAGAAGGACGTGACGGTGAACCGGGTGCGCCGCTCTTCCTGGGAATCGAGGACGAAGGCGGCCTCGCCGCGTTCGAGGTGGCCGTCCATGGAGCCGTAAGCGAAGCCGCACCGCTCGCCGTTCTCAAGGGCCCACACCACCTGGCACGGCATCCTCGTCCACGCGAACGTGAGTCGCACCTTCACGCCTGGGGCGGCGCGCGGGGCGGTCGCGATCGGACGGTAGCCGCAGCGCTCGTGCAGCCCCCAGGTCATCAGGATCTCGGCCGCCTGCGCGAGCGGCGCCTCCAGGACCGTCTCGCGGCGCAGGTGCCGGTAGCCGGCCGGGAGCGGCTCCCGTTGCGTGGCGCCGACTTCGGGGTAGTTGACCTCGATGCGCATCCGGGACGCCTCAGGCGTCCCGCTCGACCATGTATTCGCAGATGTCGACCAGTGCTTGGCGGGCGTGGCCCTCGGGCAGCGACGAGGCGAGGCTTCTGGCGCGCTCCTGGTACTGGTGGAGCATCGCCCCGGCCTCCTCGAGCGCGGTCGAGCCGCGCAGCAGCGCCAGGGCCTCGGGCAGGTCCTCCTCGGCCACCGGGCCCGAGACCAGTTCGCGCAGCCGCGCATCGGCCGGGTCGGTGCCCGCGAGGGCGTACAGCACCGGCAGTGTCGGCACCCCTTCGAGCAGGTCGGTGCCGGGGGTCTTGCCGGAGGTGTCGGAGGCGACGTCGATGATGTCGTCGGCGATCTGGAACGCCACGCCGATGACCTCGCCGAATTCCTCGGCGATGGCGACGGTCCGCTCGCTCGCGCCCGAGAACCACGCCCCGAACTTCGCGCACGTGGCGATGAGCGAGCCGGTCTTCTCCGAGAGGATCTGCAGGTGCCATTCGACGGCGTCGATCCCGTCGGGCCGGGGCATCGTCTCGTTGATCTGGCCCCGCACGAGTCGCGCGAACGTCGACGCCTGGGTTCTGACGGCTTCGGGCCCGAGGTCGGCCATGATCTGCGCGGCCTGGCTGAACAGGTAGTCGCCGGTCAGGATCGCCACCGAGTTGTCCCAGCGGGCGTTCGCGCTGGCCGCGCCGCGGCGCACGGCCGCCTCGTCCATGACGTCGTCGTGGTAGAGCGTCGCCAGGTGCGTCAGCTCGAGCGCGACGGCCGCCTCGAGGATGCCGGCCCGACCGGGGTCGCCCAGGTGCGAGCAGGCGAGGGTCAGCATGGGCCTGAAGCGCTTCCCGCCGGCGGTGATGAGGTGGGAACCGGACTGGCGCAGCAGCGGTTGGTCCGTGTCGACGGCCTTGAGGAGTCGCTCCTCCACGGCGTCGAGGGACTGTCGCATCTGCTCGGCGAAGGCCTCGTCGGTAAAGCTCAACGCGGTCTGGGCACTTCCGGTGGTCACCACAGGCTCACCTTATCGTGTGGTCCCCGAATCGGGGACGGGGCGGGAACGGACAGTCGCATGGGTCCCAGCGCCTCGCTCGCCGGACAGGCGGGCACCGATGAGGATGAACACCGCCGCGGCGGCCATCGCGGCGAGGACGACGCTCCAGCCGGTGTTCCAGCCGGCGTGGTCGACGATGAGGCCGAACGCGATCGGCCCGACCGCGCCGCCGGCGTACACGCCGGTCTGGGTGATCGACGTGGCCGCCGCGGGCGCGTGGGGGTAGCGGTTGGTGACGGCGAAGTTCATCAGGCCCGGCCACGCCCACCCGAGCGCGAACGCCGCGGCCGTGCCCACCGGCAGCAGCCACGTCTCGCCGGCCATGAGCGCCGCGATGCCGACGCAGCCGCCGAGGAGCATGACGGCGATGAGGCCGAACTCGCCGCCGACGCGGCGGTCGGCGATGGCGCCGACCGTGGTGCGGGCGATGACGCCGGCGAGGCCGCCGATGGTCAGATTGAGCCCCGCAAACGACTCCGAGGCGCCGATGTGCACGGCGTAGGTGGTCAGGAACGACCCCAGCGGGGTCGCCGCGACCGCGCCCATGAAGGTGGCCGCCGCCAAGACGAGCAGGCGCCGGTCCAGGGCCCGGCCTTTGCCGACATGGCCGGGGAGCGCGGGACGGCCGAGGCCGGTCAGGGGGATGAGCGCGAGCAGGGCCACGGCGGCGCCCGCGACGAACGCCCACCGCCAGCCGAGGGTCAGTGCGATCACCGGGACGCTCAGCCCCGCGAGCATGGTGCACAGCGGCACCGACGCCTGCTTCGCGCCGAAGAGGATGCCCTTGCGCCGCTTGGGCGCCCAGTTCGACAGCACCGCGTTCGAGGCGAGCTGGCCGAGGCCGTTGGCCGGGGCGCTGAGGACGATCAGGGCGGTCAGGACCACCGGGTCGTGCGCGAACGCGGCGACCGCCGCCATCGAGGCGGCCGCCAGGCCGACGGCGAAGCGTGCCGTGTTCGGCGCGCCGAAGCGCTCGACGAGGTGTCCGGCGGGGACTGCCGTGAGGGAGCTGGCGGCGAAGTAGAGGCCCGAGACGAGGCCGATGGAGCCGACGCTCATGCGCAGCTCGTCGATGATCTGGACGGCCAGGCCGCCGAAGAGGAACACCGGCATCACGGCGGCGACGTTGACGCTCAACGCGGTCGCGACGGTCGATGAGGCCTTCGGAGCGGTCGTGGCTGGCACGCTGGCAACCGTACTCCCGGCCGCGCCAGGGCCCCAAGAGTCTTTGTTCGCAGTGGTTCGTACTTGCGCCGGTATGTCATGTGTTCGGGTGAAGTGTCTTGACGCCGAGGCGTGCCGCGTGGGAATGTGGGTGCGGCCTCACCGGCCGAAACGAGGCTGCGCGGGGGGCGAAGGCCGGAAACGACGAAGTGCGCCGGCCCTGGTGGGAGGGAACCGCCGCACTTCGACTATTTGGTTTGTATGACCGCGGCAACGACGTGGAAGTTGGTGGGGACTCGACGCCGCCGCCGCGGGATATTGTTCGGCACTCGGCTGAAAACCGAGTTTCGAACGGTGCTGACACGTTGATACTGCCCGTTGTCGGTGGCTGACGCAAGCAGCTCTTGTTTATATAGTTAGATTCCCGGGCCAGGCGGCTCTCGGCGGGTCCTCGGGCCCGATGCCGGGGTCGCGGACCCATCGAGTGGCAAACGGAGCGGCAGCATGGTGGAGCAGCGGCGACCCAAGGACAAGCTGCGAAAACACAGTGGCATTCGGCCTCGCAACAGCGATGAGCCGACCAAGATGATCCAGAGTGTCCAGCGGGCGCTGCGGATCATGGAATTCGTCGGCAAGCACTCCGGCGGCGTGTCGGCCCAGCGCATCGCCTACGAGTGCGATCTCAACCGGGCCACCGCCTACAACCTGCTGCGCACCCTTGTGTACGAGCGGTACCTGCGGCGCGACGACGCGGGCCGCTACTCCCTGGGCCTGGAGGTCTCCGACCGCTACTCCGAGCTCACCCAGGCGATGGCCGGGCCGCGAACCTGCGGGGAGTTCATGCGCCGCATGTCGACCGAGACGGGGTACTCCACATTCGTCGCCAGGTTCGTGGAGGGCCGGCCCGCCGTCACCTCGGTGACCGAGGGCAACCGGTCCCCGCACGTCGAGGACCTCATCGTCGGCTTCGACGACGGGGCCCACGCCACCGCGCTCGGCAAGGCCCTGCTGGCCACGCTCAAGTTCACCGAGCGGGCCATGTTCCTCAGGGCCGCGGGGATGCGCCGCTTCACCGGCAAAACGCTCACGGAACCCGACGCGCTCGAACACGACCTGATGGTCTACGGCGAGTCGGGCGTGTACGCCGAGATGGGCCAGTTCCAGGAGGGCGTCGGCTGCGCCGCGGTGGTCGTGCGCGAGCACGAGAAGCCCAGCGAGCGCGTCGTCCTCGCCGCGGCCATGCCGCTGTCCGACATCGGGCGGTTCTGGCCGCTGCTGACCAAGCGGCTGCGCCGCGCGGCCGTGGAGCTCCAGCCTCTGCTGTAGCGGTGCCGCAAGCCCGTCCCGGCTCAGGTGGAGGCGATCCGGTCGGGGAGGACCAGGTTGATCACCCACGATGTCACGGTCACCACGAGCGATCCGAGGATCGCCCATCCGAAGTTGTCGACGCCGAAGACCAGGTCGAACCGTTCGGCCAGCCACGCCACGAGCATGAACAGCGCGGCGTTGACGATCAAGCCGAACAGGCCGAGCGTGAGGAGGTAGAAGCCGCACCCGAGGGTCTGCACGATCGGCTTGAGGACCGCGTTCACCGCACCGAAGAGCACCGCTATGACCCCGAGCGTGAGCACCCGGTGCCACAGCGAGTCGGCGGACGTGCCGATCTCGATGCCGGCCAGCAGCCAGGAGGCGATCCAGAACGACGCGCCGGTGACCACGATCTTGACGATGATTCGCATCCCGTCATCCTGTCAGAGACGGGGCCGCCGCGCCGTTCGTCCTTAAAGGATCGTCCAGGTGTCCCCGGAGTTCATCAGGCGGTCCAGCGCGACGCGGCGATCGACCCCCGCAGCGGCCTCGTCGACCTGCCGGCGGACCTGTGCGTCGTAGGTGGGCCGCCGCACGTTGCGGAACACGCCGATCGGCGTGTGGTCCAGCTCGGTGCCCGACAGCCGCGAGAGCGCGAACGCGTACGCAGGGTCGTCCACGTCGGACTTGTGGACCACGACGTCGGACTCCTCGACCTCGGCCGCGTCCTTCACCTGGAGGCCGTAGCCGGACTGCACCACCACGCGGTCGCCGAACCTGATCGGCTCGCCGTCCTCGAGGCGGATGAGCGCCTCGTCGCGCGTCTCCGGGTTCTTCAGGACTTCGAAGGCGTCGTCGTTGAAGATCGGGCAGTTCTGGTAGATCTCGACGAACGCCGAGCCCTCGTGCTCGGCGGCGGCACGCAGCACCTGCTGGAGGTGAGCGCGGTCGGAGTCGAGCGTGCGGGCCACGAACGTCGCCTCGGAGCCCAGCGCCAGCGACAGCGGATTGAACGGGGCGTCCACCGAGCCCAGCGGCGTGGACTTGGTGAGCTTGCCCGGCTCGGAGGTGGGCGAGTACTGGCCTTTGGTGAGCCCGTAGATCCGGTTGTTGAACAGCAGGATCTTCAGGTTCACGTTGCGGCGCAGCGCGTGGATGAGGTGGTTGCCGCCGATCGACAGCGCGTCGCCGTCACCGGTGACGACCCACACCGACAGGTCCTGGCGGCTCGTGGCCAGGCCCGTGGCGATCGCCGGGGCGCGCCCGTGGATCGAGTGCATGCCGTACGTGTTCAGGTAGTACGGGAAGCGGGAGGAGCAGCCGATGCCGGAGACGAACGCGATCTTCTCGCGCTCGAGGCCCAGCTCGGGCAGGAACGACTGCATGGCGGCCAGGATGGCGTAGTCGCCGCAGCCGGGGCACCAGCGCACCTCCTGGCTCGACTTGAAGTCCTTGGCCTTCAGCTTCGGAGCGTCCAACTTGACAGCGTCAGCCATTCTTGATGACCTCCTCCAGGGCGTCCTGCAGTTCGTTGGAGGTGAACGGCAGGCCGCGCACCTTGTTGTAGCCGGTGATGTTGGTGCCCGGGAAGTTCGCGCGCAGCAGCATCGAGAGCTGCCCGAGGTTCATCTCGGGCACGACGACCTTGTCGTAGCGGGACAGGACCTCGCCGAGGTTGGCCGGCATCGGGTTGAGGTGGCGCAGGTGCGCGCGGGCGATCGCGATGCCGCGGTCGCGCAGGCCGCGGACGGCCGCGCCGATCGGGCCCCACGTCGAGCCCCAGCCGAGCACGAGCACGCCGGCGTCGCCGGGGCCCTCCACCTCGAGGTCGGGCACGGGGATGCCGGCGATCTTGGCGGCGCGGGTGCGGACCATGTGATCGTGGTTCGCCGGGTCGTAGGAGATGTCCCCGGTGCCGTCGGCCTTCTCGATCCCGCCGATGCGGTGCTGGAGGTCCGGCGTGCCCGGGACCGCCCAGGGGCGGGCGAGCGTGTCGGGGTCGCGCTTGAACGGCAGGAACACGTCGTTGCCGCTCGAGTCGGTGTCGTTGAACTCCGTGGCGAAGTCGACCGACAGGTCCGGCAGCTCGGTCAGGTCCGGCAGCTTCCACGGCTCGGCGCCGTTGGCGATGTAGCCGTCCGACAGGAGCATCACCGGCGTGCGGAAGTGCAGCGCCATGCGGGTGGCCTCGAGCATCGCCGCGAAGCAGTCCGAGGGCGACTGCGGGGCGACGACCGCGATCGGCGCCTCGCCGTGGCGGCCGAACATGGCCATCATGAGGTCGGCCTGCTCGGTCTTGGTCGGCATGCCCGTCGAGGGGCCCGCGCGCTGCACGTCGATGACGACCAGCGGCAGCTCCAGGGACACGGCCAGGGAGATCGTTTCGGACTTGAGCGCGATGCCCGGGCCCGAGGAGGTGGTGACGCCGAGCGCCCCGCCCCAGGAGGCGCCGAGGGCGGCGCCGGCGGCGGCGATCTCGTCCTCGGCCTGCACGGTGGTGACGCCGAAGCGCTTGTGCTTGGACAGCTCGTGGAGGATGTCGCTGGCCGGCGTGATCGGGTAGGCCCCGAGGAACACCGGCAGGTCGGCGGCGACGCCGGAGGCGATGACGCCCCAGGCCAGGGCCTGGTTGCCGGTGATGTTGCGGTACGTGCCCGCGGGCAGCACGGCCGGCGGGATCTCGTACTGGACGGCGAAGGACTCGGCGGTCTCGCCGTAGTTCCACCCGGCCTTGAGCGCGGCGATGTTCGCCTCGGCGATCGCCGGCTTGGACGCGAACTTCTTCTGGAGGAACTCCTCGGTGACCTCGGTGGTGCGCGAGTACATCCACGACAGCAGGCCCAGCGCGAACATGTTCTTGCTTCGCGCGGCGTCCTTCTTGCCGATGTCGTAGGCCTCGAGCGCGCCGATGGTCAGGCTCGTGAGCGCCACCTCGATGAGCTGGTAGTCGTCCAGCGAGCCGTCCTCGAGCGGGTTGGCGTCGTAGCCGACCTTGGTGAGGTTGCGCTTGGTGAACTCGTCGGTGTTGACGATGACGACGCCGCCGGCCTTGAGGTCGCCCAGGTTGGCCTTGAGCGCGGCCGGGTTCATCGCCACGAGGACCTCGGGCTCGTCCCCGGGGGTGAGGATGTCGGAGTCGGCGAAGTGGATCTGGAAGCTGGAGACGCCCGGGAGCGTTCCGGCGGGGGCGCGAATCTCGGCGGGATAGTTCGGGAGGGTGGAGAGGTCGTTGCCGAGCTTGGCGGTCTCTGCCGTGAATCGGTCGCCGGTGAGTTGCATCCCGTCACCGGAGTCCCCTGCGAAGCGGATGACGACCCGGTCGAGCTGCCGGACGGTATTCACCTAGTTCTCCTCTTGCGGGTTTTGGAGCACGCGCGGGCATGCGGTGTGTTTCGGGCTGCCGGAGACGGGCTCCGCCATGTGTGCTTGATTGCGATGCTACGCGGGGGTGGCGCACCAGCGCCAACCGTGCGTCCAGTCGCGACGTAGGCGACACACCCGGGCGGCTTGGCTCTCACCTTGTGGGAGAAGGGGCCCGCGCGGCGGGCTCAGCCCTGTCCGGAGTCGGTCGGCGTCGCCTGTGTGGTCTGAGTCTCGCCCGGGCCGGGGGTCGCCGTGGTCGCGGGCGAGCTCGGTTCGGTCGAGGGTTCGTCGTCGATCGCGACGAAGGCCTCGCCGTCCCACTCATAGCGCACCGTCCATGTCTCGGAGGCGGCGCCGAGCCCCTGGAGTGTAATCACCCCGGCTTCGATGCCGGCGATCTCGGAGAACTGCTGTGACTCGTCTGGCTGCCACACCCACGCGAGCGGCTCGAGGCCGCCTTCGCGCGCGGTGAACGCCGCGACGGCGGTCCTGTCGGCGCAGGTGAGCGCCAGGACCGCTTCGGCGGTGCCGTCCGCGTCGAGGTCCCCGGCGGCGTCGGCCGCGACGGTCCACTCGGTGTCCTCGGCGAACTCCCAGGTGTCCAGGTCGACGTCGAAGGATCCGCCGGCGCAGACGCCGTCCCAGTCGCCGATGACGAGCTCCTGCTCGTGCCCGTCGCCGACCGGCATCTCGGCGTCCTCCGAGCTCGGCTCGTCCTCGGCCTCGGGAGTGAGCGGGGCGCCCAGCTCGGTGCCCTCGCTCTCCTCGGAGGAGGGGCTGCCGTGGACGGCGCTCGGCGGGGCGCTCGGCTCGGGCTCCTTCGGGGTCGAGCCGATGGTCTGGGCGACGGCGAAGCCGCCGGCGGTGACGGCGGTGCACGCGCCGAGGACGGCCGCGAAGGAGACGATGCGGCGCCGCCGCAGCGCGGCCGGGCCGGACATGATCAGGTCGTCCACGGACGGCGGCGGGAAGGCGGACGGGGCGTCGGCCCTGTAGGCGGCGAAGGCGGCCGCGATCGCGTCGTCACGCGGTTCGGTGGCGTCCTCGCCGTACTGGTCGGCGCTCATCAGCGGTCCTCCTTCACGGATGCTCGGTGCCCGCCGGTGCCGGGGACCTTCGCGGTGCCGGTGGGCTTGCGGGGACGGACGCGGATCGGCATGGTGTCCGGGTCGGCCTTGGCGGGCGACTCGTCGGAGAGCAGCGCGGCGAGTTCTTTGCGCCCGCGGTGGAGCCACGACTTGACGGTGCCCTCGCGGGCGCCGGTGGACTGGGCGATCGCGCTGATGGACATGTCCGCCATGTAGTGCAGGACCAGGGCCTTGCGGCGCTTGGCGGGAACCTGCTGGAGCGCGGCCACCAGAGCGACGTGGTCGGGGCCGGCGGCGGGCGCGGACTCCGGCGGCGGCGACTTCTGGAGGAACTTGCGCACCACCTGGTTGCGGCGGTGGCGGCTCGTGGCGAGGTTCCAGGCGACGCGGCGGACCCACGCGACCGGCTCCTCGTAGCCGCCGACCTTGTCCCAGCGCTGCCAGGCCCGCAAGAACGCCTCCTGGACGAGGTCCTGGGACTCGGTCGAGTCGCCGAGATACGCGCACACCTGGGCAGCGAGCTCCGAGAAGTGATTCTCGTAGAGGTCGGTGAACTCCGCCTCCGTTCGCACATCCGCTCCAGCACGTGTAGGGGGGACAAGGGCAGCAGTTGGGTTGTCCGGGCGGACGAACCCGGCGGCACTCATTGTCGCGTTCGAATCCGCGAGCGAGGGAGGCGGGGTGGCTCCGACCGCCGAGGCGCCGGGTGAGCGGCGATGTACGCAGCGGCGACGCGTGTGTGCGCGGCGGCGTCGCGTCGGTGCGCTGGCGGCGGTCATGCGGTCTGCGTTCCTTACAGTGGCGTTCGCGAGCCGTGTGAGCGGGCGGCTCGCCGGGCGGCGGGGAGTCCAAAAGCGTAGGACGCTCCGAGATTCCTCTTCGAACACCTACACGCACGTGGACCCGCCCCGGTTGCGGGTCCGGCGGAGAATATTCGGGCTCCGATCGATGCCGGTGTCGCACGGCTTCCCTCGAAGAGTGCCTGGCACTAAGGTGTGGGCATGGACTCCTCCCTTCTCGGCGACTACGCGGTCTTCGGGGTGCTGCTGCTGGCCGGGTTCGCGTTCATGGCGGCGGCGATGACGGCCAACCGGCTGCTGCGCCCGAGCGCGCCGTCCAAGGCGAAGGCGATGACCTACGAGTGCGGGGTCGACCCGGTCGGTGGCGACTGGGCGCAGGTGCAGATCCGCTACTACGTGTACGCGTTCCTGTTCGTGCTGTTCGCCGTGGAGGCGGTGTTCCTGTTCCCGTGGGCGGCCGTGTTCATCGGCTTCGGGCCGGTCGCCGCCGCCGAGATGGGCGTCTTCGTCGGGGTGCTCGCACTCGGCCTGGCCTACGCCTGGAGGAAGGGAGTGCTGCGATGGCAGTGAAACTGCCGTTCCCGGCCAAGCCGGGGGAGAGCGCCGGCGTCATGGGCGAGCCGATCCGGTTCATCCTGAACTGGGGCCGCCGCTATTCGCTGTGGGTGTTCAACTTCGGACTGGCCTGCTGCGCCATCGAGTTCATCGCCGCGTCGATGAGCCGCCACGACTTCATGCGCCTGGGCGTCATCCCCTTCGCGCACTCGCCCAGGCAGGCCGACCTCATGGTGGTCTCCGGAACCGTGACCGACAAGATGGCCCCGGCGATCAAACGGCTGTACGACCAGATGCCCGAGCCGAAGTACGTCATCTCCTTCGGCGCCTGCTCCAACTCCGGCGGCCCCTACTGGGACTCCTACTGCGTCACCAAGGGCGTCGACCAGATCATCCCCGTCGACGTGTACGTGCCCGGCTGCCCGCCGCGGCCCGAGGCGCTGCTGTACGGCATCGACCGCCTCCAGCGGCAGATCGGGGCCGAGCCCCTCCGGAGGAACCTGCGTGCGCCGCTCAGGAGGCGCGATGCCTGACTGGCACGAGCGGGTCGGCACCGCGCTCGGCGTCGAGACCGCCGCCGACGGCCCTCGCGCGGTGGTGAACATCGAGCCCGAATCGTGGTACGAGGCCGTGCGGTCCTGCCGCGACGACCTCGGCTGCGACTTCTTCGACTGGCTCTCGGCGGTCGACGAGACCGCCTTCGACACCGGCGACGGGATGCGGATCGTCGCGCATCTGTGGAACATCGCCGAACGCCGCGGCGTCCTGCTGCGCACGCTCGCCGCCGGCCCGGTCGCGACGGTCACCGGGCTGTACCCGGGCGCCTCCTGGCACGAGCGCGAGACCCGCGAGATGTTCGGCGTCGACTTCGCCGGCCACCCGAACCCGGCGCCGCTGCTGCTGCCGCCCGAGTTCGAGGGGCATCCGCTGCGCAAGGACTTCGTGCTCGCCTCCCGCGTCGTCAAGCCCTGGCCGGGCGAGAAAGAGCCCGGCGGCGGCCCGAGCGAAGGCTCGGCTCGCAAGCATCGCCAAGGTGACGTCCCGCGGAAGCGAGCGCCGAAGCGGCCGCCCGGCGTTCCCGAGGGCTGGATGAAGGAGCCCGATGCTTGAGATCGCCGTCAAACTCGTCGGCGTCATGGCCGCGTTCCTCGTCCTCCCGCTCCTGGTCGGGCAGACCGAGCACAAGCTCATGGCCCACATGCAGGGCCGCCTCGGCCCCATGCACGCCGGGCGCTTCCACGGCTGGGCCCAGCTCATCGCCGACGGCGTCAAGTTCGCGCAGAAGGAGGACCTCGTCCCCGAGGCCGCCGACAAGCCCGTGTTCAAACTCGCGCCCGCCGTCGCGCTGCTGCCGTACCTGCTGGTGCTGCTGTTCATCCCGCTCGGGCCCGGCGACCTGGTCGGCTCCAGCCTGGAGATGGGCCTGTTCGTGGTGCTCGCGCTGGTCGGCATCGGCGTCCTGGCCGTGCTCATGGCCGGGTGGGCCTCGGCCAACAAGTACACGCTCGTCGGCGCGCTGCGCGGGGCAGCGCAGCTCATGGCGTACGAACTGCCGCTCGTGCTCGCGGCGGCGTCGATCGCGGTCGCGGCCGGGACCTTGAGCCTCCCGGCCATCGTCGAGGCCTGGAACCCGTGGTGGCTGCTGTGGCAGGCGCCGGCGGCGGTCGTGTTCTTCACCGCCGGGCTCGCCGAGATCCGGCGTCCGCCGTTCGACGCGCCGGTCGCGGACTCGGAGCTGGTCTTCGGCTACCTCACCGAGTACGCCGGGCTGCGGTTCGCGCTGCTGCTGCTCGCCGAGTACGTCGGCATCGTCGTGATCGCCGCGCTCACCTCGGTGCTGTTCCTCGGCGGCTGGAAGGGCCCCGGACCCGAGTCGCTCGGGTGGCTGTGGACGCTGCTCAAGACCGGGGCGCTGTCGCTGGTCGTCATCTGGCTGCGCGTGTCGTGGCCGCGGCTGCGCGTCGATCAGATCCAGGCGCTGTGCTGGAAAGGGCTGGTGCCGCTCGCGCTCGCGCAGCTGGTGCTGACGACGGTCGTGGTCCTGGTCTGAGGACCGCTCAGGCGGCCTTCGACTCGGTCTTCGCGGCAGGCTTGGCCTCGCTCTTGCTCGACTCCGAGCTCTTCGACTCCGACTGCTCGGTCGTCTTCGCGCCGTTCTGGGAGCCGTTGGAGCTCAGCGAGCTCGAACCGGTGGACCGGGAGTCGGTGCGGTAGAACCCGCTGCCCTTGAAGGTGACGCCGACGTTGCCGAAGACCTTGCGCAGCGTGCCCTTCGCCTCGCAGGCGGGGCAGTCGGACAGGCGGGCTTCGGTGAACGACTGGTGTTGGTCGAACTCGTAACCGCACTCCTTGCAGCGGTATTCGTAGACAGGCACGTCACTCCTCCAACGGTCGATGGCCAGGTCGACGCCCGGCCCGCATCGAGATTAGCACTCAGCGGCCAAGAGTGCTAAACCGTTCCCGCCGGCGCGTGAGCGGGCTATCCGACCGCGAGGAAGCCCCCGCCGGGGGTGATCACTCCGGTCACCGGGCGGTCGTGCGGCTCGGCCGGGACCTCGACGCCCGACTCGCCGTCGCGCAGCAGCGCCACCACCGGCACGCCCGGTCGCAGCCGCGCCAGCGCCCGGTCGTAGGAGCCGCCGCCGCGGCCCAGCCGGACCCCGTCCGGTGAGACCGCGAGGGCGGGGAGGAGCACCGCCTCGGCCCCGCGGATGGCCTCGGTCCCGCAGGTGGCCGCGACGCCCTCGGTGCCCCTCGGGCCGGTCAGCGCCATGCCGCTCCACGGCTGAGCGGGCGCCTCGGGCCGGCGTACCTCCGCTCCGAGGATCGTCCAGTCGAGGTCGTTGTCCGCCAACGTCACCGGCAGCATGACCTCGTATTGCTCCGCCAGGCGCTCAGGCAGCTCGGGCCGCAGTGTCGCGCACGGCTCGGCGCCGAAGGGCCGGTACGCGGCCACGGTCGCGCCCTTCGCGACGACCTCGCCGAGCAAGTCCCGCAACGCGTTCCACGTTGCCTGGTCGGCGGTCTCACGATCCTTGGGCGACATGGCCTTTCGTGCGCCCAAGAGCCGCGTTCGAACGGTATCCTTCACTGTAGTCACGATATCCCTCACTGTGATCGCTGTTCACCAGCATAGATTCCCCTGAACGTCGGCTCAGGGTCGTCTTTTCGGGCAGACCTCACTCGGCGGCCATGCCATGTCGTGTCCAGTCGGTAGCTCTAGGTAGTCTTCTAGGGAGTGAACTTGAGGGGGCTTCGGTGTCGCTGCGCTCACGGCTCACCACGGCGTTCCTCGTCGTCGTGCTCGGGCCGGTCCTGGTGGGGGCCGTGTTCGTTGCTGCCATCATGTCCCATCTCGCGGACTCCCGCGGCTCGGCGCTGGCGGACTCGGCGGTCGTCATGGTCGATTCCACCCTCGGCACGATCTGCGAACGAATCCAGGCCTCCGCGGCCGCGGTGGCCCTCAATCACCGTAGCGGCGGCACCGAGAACGGCGTCGAGATGGCCCGCCTCGTCGTCGACCGGGCCGTCGTCGACGGCGTCGTCTTCGCCGGTATCGACCAGGCCGGCGACACGCCCGGCACCGGGGTGGGGGCCCAGGCTCCCGCAGGCGCCTGGATCGACTGCGGCGGCGATGTCGTCCACGGCGCCGGCGAGCCGATCGTCGCCCTCGGCGCCCAGGCCCTCGTCGAGAACACCGACGGCACCACGTCCGTGTTCACCGCCTTCCGCGTGATCGACCGGGACTTCCTCGCCTCGCTCGCCAGCGCCGCCGACGCCGACCTGATCCTTCAGGACGGGCGCGGTCGGCTGCTGTCCGCCGGCGGCGTCGACGCGGGTCAGTGGGTCTTCACCGACGCGTTCCTGCCGCTGCGCATCGGCACCGCCTCCACGGACATCACCCCCATGTACTGGACGCTCGCCGCGATGGTGGCCGCTTCGGCGGTGTGCGCGATGGGCCTGGCCGCGTGGCTCTCGCGTTCGACGACGCGGCCCCTCGCCGAGCTGTCGGCCGCGGCCGAGCGCGTCAGCGACGGCGACCTGGACGCGCGCGTGCCCGTCCACGGCCGCGACGAGGTCGCGCAGCTCGCGCTCACGTTCAACCGCATGACCGCTCAGACGCAGGCGTACGTGCAGGCGTTGACCGCCTCTCGCGACCAGATGCGCGGCCAGCTCGGGCGCATCGGACAGACGCTCACGGCCACGCTCGACCTCGACCGGATCCTGGAGGTCATCCTCGACACCGCGATGGTCGCCACGAACGCCGAGGCCGGTCTCATCGTGCTGGTCGACGTCGACGAGCCCGACCGGCTCAGGCAACGCGCCGGGGAGGGCGAGCTCGGTCTGGACGAGGCGGCGACGGTCCTCGTCGGCGAGGGCATCATCGGGGCGATCGCCGCCACCGGCATGCCCGCGCACGGGCGCGTCTACGACGGCAAGTTCGGCAGCTGGCGGCGCACCGAGACCGAGCCGGACGCGCAGACGATCATCGCCGTGCCGTTCAGCGGGCGTCCGTCCGTGGAGCCTGAGCTCAGCGGCGTGCGTCGGCCCGCCGAGCCCGAGCTCAGCGGCGGTCGCCGACTGCTCGACCCGGAGCACCCGGGCGCGAGGCGCGCCTGGAGCGACGAGGAACCCGTGCCCGGCGAGCAGGCCATCCTCGGCGTCCTGGTGCTCTACGACCGGATCGCCGGGCAGGACTTCGAGGAGGGCGACGTCGAGACGCTGAAGACCTTCGCCGGGCAGGCCGCCGTCGCCGTCGAGAACGTCCTGCTGCACCGCCAGGCCCAGCGCCTGAGCCTGACCGATCCGCTCACCGGCCTGTGGAACTACCGCTTCATGCAGACCTCGCTGCGCCGCGAGGCCGAGCGCGTCCGCCGCTACCGGCGGCACTCGGCGCTGCTGGCGATCGACCTCGACTTGTTCAAGGCCGTCAACGACAGCTACGGGCACCCCGTCGGCGACCAGGTGCTCGTCGAGCTGTCGCGGCGCATCACCGGGCAGATCCGCGAGGTCGACCTGGCGTTCCGCCACGGCGGCGAGGAGTTCATGGTGCTGCTGCCCGAGACCGACGCCGACGGGGCCGCGGTCGTGGCCGAACGCCTCGGCAAGGCCGTCAGCGGACGCCCGTTCAAGGTCAACGACGCCGACGGCGGACTGGAGCTGCACGTCACCGTCTCGGTGGGCATCGCGGTCCTCGGCGAGCACGCCGAGACCGCCGCCGAGGCGATGGCCGCGGCGGACGAAGCGCTGTACGCCGCCAAGGCGGCGGGTCGGGACACCTGGCGGATCGCCGTCGCGTAGCCATGCCTGGTAGCCGGGTGGCGAACATCTGACTGTACGTGGTCACGATACGCTCGCCCTATGTCTGAAACCACGCGTCGCGCCACCAAGGCCGTCATTCCCGCTGCAGGCAACGCCACTCGATTCCTCCCCGTCACCAAGGCCGTTCCGAAGGAACTCCTGCCGATCGTCGACAAGCCGGTCCTCGAGTACATCGTGGAAGAGGCCGCCTCCGCCGGAGCCGAGGACGTCGTCCTGGTCACCGCCCGCGGCAAGGACTCGATCGTCGACTACTTCGACGTCCGGCCCGACCTCGAAGAGGCGCTGACCGCCAAGGGCAAGCACGACCTCATCGAGGCCATCCGCGCCCCCGAGCGCATCGCCGAGATCACCGCGATCCGCCAGGGCCGCGCACTCGGCCTCGGCCACGCCGTCGGGCGCGCCTCCGCGCACGTCGGCGACGAGCCCTTCGCGGTCCTCCTCGGCGACGAGTTCTGCGACCTCGACGACCAGCTCCTGCCGCGCATGATGGACCTCCAGGCGGAGACCGGCGGCATCGTCCTGGCCCTCATGGAGGTCCCCGAGGAGGACGTCTCCCGCTGGGGCATCGCCTCGGTCGCGCCGACCGGCGACGCCGACGTCGTGGAGGTCACCGGCCTGGTCGAGAAGCCGTCTGTGGAGGACGCACCGTCGAACCTCAGCCTCATCGGGCGCTACGTCCTGCCGGGCGCCATCTTCGGTGTCATCGACCAGACCGAGCCCGGCAGCGGCGGCGAGATCCAACTCACCGACGCCATGGACACCATGCGCGCCAACGGGACCCCCGTCCACGGCGTGATCTTCCGCGGTCGGCGTTTCGACACCGGCCAGCCCGTGCCCTACCTCCAGACGCTGGTGGAACTCGCCAGCCAGCGCGACGACTTGCCAGGCTTCAACGCCTGGCTCCGCGAATTCAGTGCGACACTGGACTAGCGACTGCGCAGTTCAGCAGCGTGCGATACCGGTGGGGACTCGACAAACGGGGGGTTGAGGAGTGAAGGGGAGCGGCGAAGCTACGCCACTAGCGGATTTCCTGTCAAAGGCGCTGGCCTTGGTCCGCCCCCTGCCGCCCACCGACATCGACATGACCCGCTCCACCGGGTCGGTCCTCGCCGAGGACGTCACCACGCCCGGGCCGCTGCCGGCGTTCGACTACGCCGCGATCGACGGTTACGCCGCCGCCGCCGAGGACCTCGCCGGGGCCAGTCCCGAACGCGGGGTCGGCCTCAAGGTCCTCGGCGACCTGGCGGCCTCGTCGTGGCGCCCCGTCCGCCTCGTCAAGGGCACCTGCTTCTCGGTGGCCGCCGGGGCGCCGCTCCCGGTCGGCGCCGACATCGTGGTGCCCATGGCCTGGACCGACGAGGGCATGGCCACCGTCGAGGTCCGGCAGGTCCCGCGGCGCGGCCACGGCGTGCGCCGCCTGGGTTCGGAGCGGGCCTCCGGGGAGATCCTCGCCCACGAGGGGCGGCGCATCACTCCCCAGCTCATCGGCCTGCTCGCGGCCGCCGGCGTCGCCGACGTCGTCGTCCGGCCCACCCCGAGGGTCGTCGTCATCGCCACCGGCGACGAACTGGTCGACACCGGCCGGCCGTCCCAGCCGGGCCAGCTCATCGACGTCAACTCCCACCTGGTCACCGCCGCCGCCTCCGAGGCCGGCGCCCACGCCTACCGCGTCGGCATCTGCGACGACGAGCCCGACGCGCTGCGCACCGTCCTCGACGACCAGATCCTCCGCGCCGACCTCGTCATCACCACCGGCGGCACCGGCACCGGCCCCGGCGACATGGTGCGCCGCACCCTCTCCCGCGACGGCGCGGTCTCCTTCGATCCGGTCGCCGTCTACCTGTGCGAGACCATGGGTTTCGGCACGATCGGGCCCGAGGAGGTCCCCATCGTGTGCCTGCCCGGCGACCCCGTCTCGGCGATGATCGCGTTCGAGACGATCGCCCGCCCCCTCATCCAGCGGCTCGCCGGCGCGGAGCCCGTGTTCCGGCCCAGCGTGCGGGCCAACCTCACCGAGCCCGTATCCTCACCGAACGGATTGCGAGAGTTCCGTCCGGTCCGCGTGGCCGAGCGGCGCGGCGGCGGCTACACGGTGGCCCCGTTGGGCTCGACCTCCTACACGCTTTCCGGACTCGCCGAATCGACGGGGTTGATGACGATCGGCGAGAACGCCACCCGGGTGCCCGCCGGGTCCACCGTAGACGTGCTGCTGCTCGACCGAAACCGATGACATCTTGCCTACACGCACAGCTTTTGGATCGAATTAGATGACCCTTTCCAACCCCGGCTGGCCGGTGACGCTCAGCCACGGCGACGTGAGCGTGAGACCGTTCCGCCGCAGCGACGCGGGACGCTGGTCGGACCTGCGCCGCTCGAACGAGGCCTGGCTCGCCCCTTGGGAGCCCGGCACCGGCACCACCTGGTACGAGGCCCACTCTCCGGCCGCGTTCCGCTCGATGCTGCGCGGGCTCAAGCGCTCGGTCAAGGACGGCACGAGCTGGCCGCTCGCCGTGTGCTGGAAGGGCGACCTCGTCGGCGGCCTGACCGTCGGCAACATCGTGCGCCGCGCCTTCGGCTCGGCGTACGCCGGCTACTGGATCGACCGCGGACACGCCGGCAAGGGCATCACGGCCACCGCCCTGGCCATCGTCATCGACCATGCCCTGACGGTGGGGCGGCTGCACCGCATCGAGGTGAACATCCGGCCCGAGAACGGCCCGTCGAACCGGATCGCCGAGAAGCTCGGGCTGCGCCGGGAGGGCCTGCACAAGCGGTACCTCTACATCGACGGCGGCTGGCGCGACCACTACGGCTACGCCGTCACCGCCGAGGAGATCGCCACCGAGCGCATGATCGACCGCATGGAGCGTCTGCGCCGCGCCGGGTCGAACCACTAGCTCACAGTGCGGAGCGGTCGGTCAGGATGATCGGCTCGCCTTCGGTGACCGCGATGGTGTGCTCCATGTGCGCGCCGCGCGAGCCGTCGGCGCTGCGCAGCGTCCACCCGTCGGCGTCGTAGCGGATCTTGTCGGTGGAGTGGAGGAACCACGGCTCGATGGCGATGACCAGGCCGGGCCTCAGCCGCATGCCGCGCCCGGGCCGTCCGTCGTTGGCGATGTGCGGATCGCCGTGCATTTCGCGTCCGACGCCGTGCCCGCCGAAGTCGGTGTTGATGAGCAGCCCCTCTGACCGAGCCACTGCCGCGATGGCCGCCGAGATGTCGCCGATCTTGTGGTCCGGCGTGGCGGCGGCGATCCCGGCCTCCAGGGCCCGAGTGGCGGTGTCGATGAGCTTCAGGTCCTCTTCGCGCGGCGTGCCGACCACGACGCTCAGCGCCGAGTCGGCGACCCAGCCGTCGACGTTGACGGCGAAGTCGAGGCTGAGCAGGTCGCCGTCGCGCAGCTTGTAGTCGTGCGGGAGGCCGTGCAGGACCGCGTCGTTGACCGAGGTGCACAGCACCTTCCCGAAGGGACGGGCGCCGAAGGACGGGTGGTAGTCGATGTAGCAGGAGACCGCGCCGGCCTCCTTGATGCGCCGGGCGGCCAGCTCGTCGAGCTCGAGGAGGTTGACGCCGACGTCGGCGACCGCGGCGAGCTCGGTGAGGGTCCGCGCGACGAAGCGGCCGGCGGGCCGCATCCGCTCGATCTCCGCGGGCGAGTACAGCTCGATCATGAAGGGCCCTTCAACAGTGGGAGGTATTTGTATACCGGTACTATAATACCGGTATGATTCGACCGCCGCTGACACCCGACGATCACGAGCGCGGGCGCGCGCTCGGTCGGGCGCTGCGCGCGGCACGAGGTTCGCGGAGCCCCGCCGCCGTCGCCGCCGAGGCCGGCATCTCCCCGGAAACACTGCGCAAGATCGAGACCGGGCGCATCGCCACGCCCACGTTCTTCACCATCATGTCGCTGTGCCGCGCCCTCGGCATCTCGGCCGACGATCTGGTCGGCCCCGACACCATAAACGTCCGATGATCCGCCCACGACGCAGGTCACGAGCGGCGCCGATCGCTCCGGCTCCAGGCGGGGCACGGGTTAGGCTCTGGCCGTGGATGCCGCGACCCAACTCCCGACAGTAGGCATGATCGGCGCGGGGCAGCTCGCCCGCATGACCCACCAGGCGGCGATCGCCCTGGGCCAGAGCCTGCGCGTGCTCGCCGCCGACCCCGCCGAGAGCGCCGCGGCCGTCGCCGCCGACGTCCGCCTCGGCGACTTCCGCGACGTCGAGGACCTGCGCGCCTTCGCGGACGGCGCCACCGTCGTCACCTTCGACCACGAGCACGTCCCCCAAGAGGCGCTGCGCACCCTCGTCGAAGACGGCGTCGACGTCCAGCCCAGGCCCGAGGCCCTCCTGTTCGCCCAGGACAAGCAGGCCATGCGCGAGCGCGTCGGCAAGCTCGGCCTCCCGCAGCCCCGGTGGCGCGCGGTCGGCTCGATCTCCGACGTCGAGTCCTTCGGCCTGCCGTGCGTGCTCAAGGCCGCGACCGGCGGCTACGACGGCAAGGGCGTGTGGATGGTCGACAGGCCCGGCGACGCCCAGGACGTCCTCGCCTCGGGCATCCGGCTCATCGCCGAAGAGCGCATGGCGCTCCAGCGCGAACTGGCGGTCCAGATCGCGCGATCCCCGCGCGGCGAGACGGCCGTGTACCCGATCGTGGAGACCGTCCAGCGCGGCGGCATCTGCACCGAGGTCGTCGCCCCGGCCCCGAACCTCGACCCGGCGACGGCCGCCGCGGCCGCCGACATCGCCCGCACGATCGCCGAGGAGCTCGACGTGTGCGGGATGCTCGCCGTGGAGCTGTTCCAGACCTCCGCCGGCCTGTTCGTCAACGAGCTGGCGATGCGGGCCCACAACTCCGGCCACTGGACCATCGAGGGCGCCGAGACCTCGCAGTTCGAGCAGCACCTGCGGGCCGTGCTCGACTACCCGCTCGGCTCCACCGCGCTCACCGCGCCGGTGACGGTGATGGCCAACGTCCTCGGCGGCGAGGCGGGCGGCCCGCGCCTGGACGAGCGGCTCCAGCACCTCCTCGCCGAGGACCCCGGCGCGCACGTCCACCTGTACGGCAAGGCGGTCCGGCCCGGCCGCAAGATCGGACACGTGACCGTGCGCGGCGACGACGTGGACGACCTGCGCTCCCGCGCCATGCGAGCCGCGAAGTGGCTCGAGCGGGGCTGAATCACGGCTCGCAGGCCCCGCCGAGCGGGACCAGTAGGCTGTGGCCATGGCTGAGCAGAAACGCGCCCGCGTCGGCGTGATCATGGGGTCGGACTCCGACTGGCCCACAATGGAGGCCGCGACCACCGCGCTCGCGGACTTCGCGGTCCCCTTCGAGGTGCGGGTCGTCTCGGCGCACCGGACCCCGCACGGCATGCTCTCCTACGCCGACTCGGCCGCGTCCCGGGGCCTCCAGGTGATCATCGCCGGCGCCGGCGGCGCGGCGCACCTGCCCGGCATGGTCGCCTCCTCGACGCCCCTGCCCGTCATCGGCGTCCCCGTGCCGCTGAGGCACCTCGACGGCATGGACTCGCTGCTGTCGATCGTCCAGATGCCCGCCGGGGTCCCCGTCGCGACCGTCTCGATCGGCGGCGCGCGGAACGCGGGCCTGCTGGCCGTGCGCATCCTGGCGGCCACCGACGAGGCGCTGCGGGAGCGGATGTCGAACTTCCAGGTGGACATGGAACGCATGGTGTCCGAAAAGGACTCGAACCTGCGCTACAAGCTGAGCCACCCCGAGGGCTAGAGCGCCGCGATCAGCGCGGCGGCGATGTAGAGGACCTGCTGGGCGGTGCGCGGCGGCAGCGGCGTGGCCGGCCTGCCCCGCATGGGAACGCCGTTCCTCGCGGCGTGGACGTTCGCGGGGAACATCGCGACGAGCAGCAGCGCGAGGCCGATTCCGGCGGCGGTCGACGTGGCCGGGACGAGCACGCCGACCGCGCCCGCCAGCTCGAGGACGCCGGTGACGGTGACGAGCATCGCCGGCGCCGGCAGCCGCGGCGGGACCATGGCGATCATCCACGAGCGGAAGCTCGGCACGAAGTGGACGATGCCCGTGAGCAGGAACATCGCCGCCACGCCGAGGCCGACCGAGTTCGGCCACGAGTCGAAGTGCCCGACGCCGAGGAAACCCGCGAGGCGGGCGGCGGTGGTCCCCGCGATGAGCGCGATGAGCGGTGCCATGAACGGCCTCCTTTGATCTTGACAGTGACAAGCGAAGGCTAGCTCCCAATCTTGACACCGTCAAGACGGATTGCGGCGGCCTGTACCGCGGCCTTAATCCGCTTGGCGCCGAGGCGAGCCGTCGATAGCCTCGGGACATGTCAGCAGAGGAACTGCACCCCACCGGCGGGTACGAGCACGTGACCATCGCCGAGCCGGGAAGGATCGCCTACCTGGCCGGGCAGTGCCCGGTCGACGGGGATCAGCGAGTGGTGGGCGTGGGCGACCTCGACCGCCAGATCGACCAGGTGGCCGCGAACGCCGTGGCCGCGCTGGCGTCGGTCGGGGCAGGGCCCCGGGACGTGGTCCGCTCGGTGGTCTACGTGGTGAGCGACGACAGCAAGACGGTAGGGGACGCCTGGCACCGCCTCGCCGAGGCGACGGACCTGGGGCCGGCCTTCAAGTCCGCGAGCACCGTGGTCGGCGTGGCCGCCCTCGGCTACCGGGACCAGCTGGTGGAAGTGGACCTCACCGCCCGCCTGAAGTAGACGTGTCGGCAACGCGACACTGGGCGTTTCCGGATGAGCGTTCTCAGCGGGAGGTGCGGACCGATCCGGAACGGGAGCCACGCAGCGGCGAAAGAGGCAGTCTGGCATGAACGGCTCGACCGCTGCCGCGACACACGGACCCGACTCGAGCAATCGAATCGTGGGCGCGCCGAGGAACCGGGGGCGGAACGCTCTCAGGCCTCGTCGCAGAGGATCGCCACGTGGCGCTCGCCCAGGCGGGTCGCCACGAGCGTCGCTTCCTCCGGGCCTTGCAGCTTCAGCCGCTTTCTCAGATCCGCCGGGACAATGCCCGTTCCCCGCTGCTTGATCGTCAGCCGGCCGATCTTTCGCTCCGCCAGCAGCGTCTTGAGCTTCTTCGGATGCAGCGGCCAGACCTCACGGACCCGCCACGCCCTCGCGAACGGCGTCGGGTGCAGGTCATCGCCGTACAGGTACGCGATGTCCTCGTGCCCGGTGTGCGCGCCCAGCTCGTCGGCCAGCTCGGCCACCAGGCCGGCCCGCATCACGGCCCCGTCCGGCTCGTACAGGTACTGGGCCACCTCGCCCGTCTCCGCCCGGTCCGTGCCCGAGCCGGTCATCTCGTGCCACACGCCCTCCTTGCGCACGCTGGCCCTCCGCCGCGCCTCCGCGGCCTGTCCCAGCCACAGGCACGCCTCCACCACGTCCCGGTCCACCGAGACCCATTCGGCCTCGGCGCCCTCCCGGTCCACCCACTCGTGCTTGATGCCCGGCCCCAGCTTCACCGCCGCGAACCGGGCCCCCTCCAGGCGCCCCAGCAGCGCGTCCAGCGGCGGCGAGTACGCCGCCGGGTTGAACGACCGCGTCGAGCCGCCCCGCCTCGCCGACTGAGCCGCACTGACCCGCCTGGCCGGGTCTGCGAACACCGCATCACCGAGGCCGGCCTCCAGTGCGTCGCCCACCCGCACCGCGACGTCCAGACCCAGCGCCGCCGCGTTCGCCCTCGCCACCGCGGCCGTCTCCTCGCTCGCGTCGACAGCCTCCACCTCGAGGCCCGCCTCCGCGAACGCCAGCGCGTCGGTTCCGATCCCGCAGCACAGGTCCGTCACCCGGCCCGCGCCCGCCGCGAACCTGGCCGCCCTCCGCTCGGCCACCGGCCATCGCGTGGCCTGCTCCAGACCCGGCCTGGTGAAGTACATGCGCCCGGCCCGCTCGCCGAACTTGCCCTTCGCCTGCCGCCGCAGATCCGCCAGGGTCAGCGCCGCGGCCGCCAGCTCCGGGCCGGTGCCGGCGTCGCGCAGCCGCAGCGCCGCCCGGTCCCCGTGCTGCTCGAGCGCTTCGGCCGCGCGCCGCTGGAGTGCGGGGTCGGTTTGCAATGCGGCGAGCAGGCTGGTATCCACGAAACCAATGATTCCTCATCCGGGCGGCGCCTCGACATTGACGCCCCCACCTGCGCGAACTTTCCTCTGCCTTAGCACTCGCAGACCGAGATTGCTAAGTGTTAGCATCGGATTGGCACTCCCCACGGGAGAGTGCCAGTAGCCACGGGCCGGTGCCTCGGCACCCGCGACGACGAGACCCGCGCTGTCGTGGCGGTTTACCGCAACTGACACATGAGGAGAAGACCAAGTGAGCAAGGCTGCTATCCGGCCGCTGGGCGACCGCATCGTCGTCCAGGCCAATGAGGCTGAGACCACCACTGCTTCCGGCATCGTCATCCCCGACACCGCCAAGGAGAAGCCCCAGGAGGGCACCGTCCTGGCCGTCGGTCCTGGCACCTTCGATGACAAGGGCAACCGCATCCCCGTCGACGTCAACGTCGGCGACGTGGTCATCTACTCCAAGTACGGCGGTACCGAGGTCAAGTACGCCGGCGAGGAATACCTCGTTCTGTCGTCCCGCGACGTGCTCGCGGTCGTCGAGCAGTAACGACGCCCGGGGCCCCTCCCTCGTGTAGGGGCCCTTTCGTGTACTCCGCTCGACCGAGGAAGGGAATTCCATGTCGAAGATTCTGAACTTCGCCGAGGACGCGCGCGGCGAACTGCTGCGCGGCATCGACGAGCTTGCCGACACCGTGAAGGTCACGCTGGGCCCGAAGGGCCGCAACGTGGTCCTCGAGCGCTCCTTCGGAGCGCCGATCATCACCAACGACGGCGTCACCATCGCCAAGGAGATCGACCTCAAGGACCCGTACGCCAATCTCGGCGCACAGCTGGTCAAGGAGGTCGCCACCAAGACGAACGACGTCGCCGGCGACGGCACCACCACCGCCACCGTCCTGGCCCAGAAGATGAGCCGGGCCGGCATCAAGGCCATCGCCGCCGGGGGCAACCCCGTGGCGATCCGCAAGGGCATCGAGGTGGCCACGCAGGCCGTCTCCGCCGAGCTGCTCAACCAGGCCGTCGACATCTCCGACCACGAGAACATCGCCCAGGTCGCGTCGATCTCGGCGCAGGACCCGGAGATCGGCGAGCTCATCGCGAAGGCGATGGACACCGTCGGCGTCGACGGCGTCATCTCGATCGAGGACGGCTCCGGCCTGGAGACCGTGCTCGAGGTCACCGAGGGCATGCAGTTCGACAAGGGCTTCATCTCGCCGAACTTCATCAACGACCAGGAGTCGCGCCAGACGGTCTTCGAGGACCCGTACATCCTCATCGCCAACAGCAAGATCTCCTCGATCGAGGACCTGCTGCCGGTGCTGGAGAAGGTCATCGAGGCCTCCAAGCCGCTGCTGATCATCGCCGAGGACGTCGACGGCCAGGCCCTGGCCACGCTGACGGTGAACGTGCTGCGCGGCACCCTGAAGGCGTGCGCGGTCAAGGCCCCGGCGTTCGGCGACCGCCGCAAGGCGATCCTGGGCGACATCGCGGCGCTGACCGGCGCCGAGGTGATCTCCTCGGAGATCGGCCTCGACCTGAAGTCGGCCGACCTGTCGCACCTGGGCTCGGCCCGGCGCGTCACGATCGACAAGGACGCCACGACGATCGTGGACGGCGCCGGCTCCCGCGAGGACGTCGACGCCCGGATCTCGCAGATCAAGAAGCAGGCCGAGCAGACCGACTCCTCGTGGGACCGCGAGAAGCTCGAGGAGCGCCTGGCCAAGCTGTCCGGCGGCGTCGCCGTGATCCAGGTCGGCGCGGCCACCGAGGTGGAGGCCAAGGAGCGCAAGCACCGCATCGAGGACGCCGTCTCGGCGACCAAGGCCGCGGTCGAGGAGGGCATCGTCGCCGGCGGCGGCGCGGCTCTCGTCCACGCCGCCTCGGCGCTGGAGAAGATCGACCTCGACGACCCCGAGGCCCGCGTGGGCGTCAAGATCGTCGCCGACTCGCTCGGTGAGCCGCTGCGCCGCATCGCGGTCAACTCCGGCGCCCGCGGCGACGTGATCGTCGAGGCCGTCGAGAACCGCGGTACTCGCGAGGGCTGGAACGCCCTCACCGGCGAGTACGAGGACCTGGTGGCGGCCGGCATCATCGACCCGGTGAAGGTGACGCGCAACGCGCTGCTGAACGCCGGCTCGATCGTGGGCATGCTGCTGACGACCGAGGTGACGATCGTCGACAAGCCCGAGGACGAGGAGGACGAGCACGGCCACGGCCACTCGCACGGCCACGGGCACTCGCACCAGCACGGACCGGGCTTCTAGCTCCATCGCACGTGTCGCAGGGCCGCCGACGCCGTCGGCGGCCCTGTTGCCGTCGCCAACCCGCTAGTGTCAACATCCCGACAGTTCCTCGCGTGACTGTCGGGAACCCGATAGAGTTCAAGTGCCTTCGCGGCCTTTGGGGATCGGAGCCGCGAAGGCACTTTTCGTCCCCTCCTCGGCACGGCCCGCGAGCGGTCAAGCGGCACGGGCCTCATTCGCCGTAGTGGTGAATCCGCAACGCCCGCATACGGTTCAGCGCCGCGGCCACCTCGTGGCGCCGCGGGAGAGCCAGATCGACGTTCCTGACGCGCAGCAGCTCGGCCACGCCGTCGGCCTCGAGCGCCTCGTCGAGCCGGTCCATCACTTCGGAGACCGTGGCCTCCCCGTCGATCCATCCCCGCCGCTTCGCCGCCTCGATCGCCAGTCCGATGCCGGCGGTCATGGACTGGTCGGTGATCTGCTCGACCGCGCGCACGTCCACGTCCGAGTCCCCGAACCGCAGCGAGTCGGTGCCGCCGGCGCGGATCTTCTGTTTGCCGCGGGACTCGGAGGACACCGAGTCCGGACCGATGACGCGCGGGCGCGGCATCGCGAACGCGTCGGCCTCGGCCACGCGACCGGTCGGCTTGCCCGCCAATGCCTTCGCCCTGGCCGTGACGTCCTCGGGGCGGTAGGCGTCCATCATGACGACCCGGTCGGCGACGTCCATGTAGTCGCCCGAGCCGCCCATGACGAGTACGGTGCTCACCCCGTGGTCGTCGGCCATCGACCGGATGAGGTCCACCAGCGGCGTGAGCGGCTCGCGGTCCTTGGCGACGAGCTCCTGCATGCGCGCGTCGCGGATCATCAGGTTCGTCGCCGCGGTGTCCTCGTCGATGAGCAGCAGCCGCGAGCCCGCTTCGAGCGCCTCGACGATCGAGGCGGCCTGCGAGGTCGAGCCCGAGGCGTTCTCGGTCGTGAAGTGCCGCGTGTCGTCGCCGGAGGGCAGATGGTCGACGAAGGCGTGCACGTCGACGCCGGTCGCGGCCCGGCCGTCCTCGGCGCGGATCTTCACCGCGGACGCGTCGGCGACGACGAGTTCGCGCCCGTCGCCGGGCACGTGGTCCCACACGCCGGCCTCCAAGGCGCGCAGCAGCGTCGACTTGCCGTGGAAGCCGCCGCCGACGATCAAGGTCACGCCCGGGCTGACGCCCATGCCCCGAACCCGGCCGGCGTGCGGCAGGTCGAAGTGGACGGCCAGCGACTCCGGCGAGGCGAACGGCACGCCGCCGGCCATCGGCCGGTCGTCGACGCCCGAGCGGCGCGGCAGGATCGCGCCGTCGGCGACGAACGCCACCAGGCCGCGCTCGGCGACCTGGCGGCGCAGTGCCTCGGTGTCGTCGGCGCCGCGGACCCACTGCGCGGCTTCGTCTTCGCTCACATCGAGCGCTTCGTCGGCGGCGTCGGGCAGCGTCTCGCACAGCAGCCGGGCCGCGCCCCTGCCGTCGATGCGCCTGCCGCGCCCGGGGAACTGGGCGCCGAGCCGGAAGACGACCGAGCCGTCCGGCCCGACCTCGCACGAGGACCGGCGCAGGATCTCCTGCCCGCCGGCGTCGATCCGCAGATCCCTGGTGCCGCACGCCCCGCGCAGCCGCTTCGCGAGCATCGCCGCGATCGCGCGCCGGCGCGCCTCGGAGGCGAACCACTCCGCCTCCAGGTCGGCCTGCTCGGGATCGAAGGCCAGCGCGACGCGGCTCGGCGGTGCGAACGGGTCGGACTGCACTTTCACGATGTCCAGTACCGCACCGGATGTCCGCCATTTGCCACGCAACGATTTATATCGGCCGTAACTCGCACCCTCCAGGCCCGTTAGTTCGTTAGACAGGTCATGGCGAGGTGGATATGAATCATGATCATCAATCGTGCGGGACTCGGCCCTGCGGTGCCGCTGTCCGCCTCTTCGCTGTGTCATGTGCTCAGTCTCCCACCGGGGGGCGAGGTCGTCGGGGATCCGAGCCCGAACAGTATGCGCCCACACCTCATCCCGGAAACCTCGAAAAGTCACTCGAAAAAATCTGCGCCAAGTCGCGTCATGGCGGTGGGAGAGCTGCGTTCTCCGTCTAAGAGACACGCTCGGCCTTCCGCAGTGAAAGGTAGAACAAAGTGAGAACCGTACTGGTCTGTGTTAAGACTCCTCAAGCGGGGCAGAAGATCTCGGCCTGCGCGACCCGAATGGGCCTGGCCCAGGCGGTCAAGACCGTCGAGGGCTCCACCGAGCTCTTCGTCGAGCTCGGCAGGCGCCAGGTCGACGTCGTGCTCGTCGACGTCGGGCTCGCCGCCCCCGATCCCGTCAAGTTCACCAAGACCGTCCGAGCCCGGTCCCCTCGGACCGGCGTCCTCCTGTCGGGCGCGGCGGACCCCCGCACCGCCGCGATGGTCGTCGCCGCGGGCGCCCGGGGTGTCATCCGCACGCCCTCCAACAACTGCGACGACCTGCTCGTCGCGCTCGCCCAGGCCATCATGTTCGCCTCGCCCGCCCTCGTGCGCACCACCGAGTCCGTGCCGCGCCAGCGCTCGAGGCTCGCGGGCATGAAACTGACCGAGCGCGAACTCCAGGTGCTGCGCGGCATGAGCGAGGGCAAGTCGAACGCCGAGATCGGCAGGGAACTGTTCGTCTCCGAGGACACCGTCAAGACCCACGCGCGGCGCATGTTCAAGAAGCTCGGCGCCCGCGACCGGGCCCACGCCGTCGCCGAGGCGTTCCGCTCAGGCCTGGTCTGCTAGTTCCAGCAGCGCCTCGTCGCCCCCGGGAGCGGCGACGAGCTGGAGAGCCACCGGCAGACCCGCGACGTCGCCCACCGGCAGGGCGACGGCAGGAGCGCGGGAGAGGCCGGCGAGACACGTCAGGCGCATGATGGCCTCGCGATCGGGCTCGGCGCCGAGCTTCGGTGCGGGACCGGGCGCGGCCGGCAGCGCGAGTGCGGCGCCGTCATCCAAGCGTTCGGCCAGCAGGCCGGCGACCCGTTCGCGGTGGCGGGACGCGGCCTCGGCCATCGCGTCGGTCACCGTGGCGGCGAAGGCGAACCGGCGCGCGACGCCCGGACCGAACTCGGGCTCGGCGGCCTCGATCCACGCCCGGTGGATCGCGTTCGCCTCGAGCGGCTGGAGCACTCCGTAGTCGGTCCTCGCCCGCGCGAGTTCCTCGGGGTCGTCGAACAGCGGCTCGCGGTCGACCTTGAGCCCGAAGCGCTCGACGGCGGGCAGCAGCGCCTCGGCGACCGCCGGTTCCACTGTGTCCCAGATGTCTCGGGGAGCGAGCAGGCGCGTGATCGCGGCCGGGTCGTTCGGGGCGTCGAACAGCGCCTCCATCGCCGCGCGCAGCGTCCAGGCGTCCCTGGCGAGCACGCCGGCGGTGTCGAACGACGGCGCCAGCGGCACGACGCCGTCGAGCGGGACGCGGCCGTGGGTGGGGCGCAGGCCGAACAGGCCGCAGTACGAGGCGGGGACCCGGATCGAGCCGCCGGTGTCGGTGCCGAGCCCGATGTCGGCGAGTCCGAGCGCCACCGCGGAGGCCGAGCCCGACGACGAGCCGCCGGGCATCCGGCCGGGTCCCACCGGGTTGTCGGGCGCGCCGTAGTGGGCGTTCGTGCCGTTGATGCTCCAGGCCAGCTCGTCGGTGATGGTCTTGCCGACGACGCTCGCGCCGGCCCGGCGCAGGCGTGCGACGGCCACCGAGTCGTCCTGGGGAACGTCGTGCGTCTCCAGCCAGCGCGGATTGCCCGCGCCGGTCGGCATCCCGGCGACGTCGAACACGTCCTTGACGGCCAGGCGCAGGCCCGACAGCGGTCCGGTCAGCGTGAAGTCGGGTTCCCGGAGGGTCACCCAGCCGACGAACGGGCCGGTCACTGGCCGGTGCCTTCGGCGCCGCCGTGGGTCCTGAGCCAGCAGTCCGAGAACCCGCGGGCGTAGTCCCAGGTGACGTAGTGCGCCGGGTCCGGGTCGTAGGCGGGCTCGTGGACCTGGGCGCTGTTCTCCTGGAGCAGTCCGCGCAGGTTCGACATCAGCAGCCCCCACGTGAAGTAGTGGGATTCGTCGCAGTCGGCGCAGTCGACGACGACGCCGCGGAACCCGAGGGGCTGCAGGACCTTCTCGAACAGCTCGAGTTCGTGCAGATCCTCCAAGAGGTCGGCGCGGTCGGCGTCGTCCAGTTCCGGCTCGAACAGCATGGACGCGTCCGTGTGGTCGGGATCGTCGGCGAACGGGTCGCGAGGCTCCTCATGCACCCCTCCAGCCTATCGCCCGAACGCCTGTTCACCACCCGGTAGCGCCTCTCGGCGGACCGTGATCATTGACCGAACGCTCTAATATGAGCCGCAGGCACATTGACCTATAGCAGGAGGCACCGATGGACGACTTCATCGATGACGCGCAGGACGCGGTCTTCGACGCCGGCATGGACGCCGTCGAGGCGCTGCCCGAGGAGGCCGTCGAGATCTTCGAGGACGTCACCGCGGAGGCGTCCGAGGCGTGGGACACGGTCGCCGAGGAAGCCGGGGACCTCTTCGAGTAGACGGGCGCGGCGGGGCCGGCCCCGCCGCGAATCACACCTTCGGACGCGGTGTGCGACGTCGGGAGACACCGGTAACCCCACTACCATTGGCCCATGGCGTTCTCAGGGGATTTTGGGATTCAAGGAGCCGAGGGATCGACCGGAGTCCGCGTCGGAGGCACCACGGTGCCGATGGGCGCGACCGGCGGCATCCCGCTCGGCTTGACCTACGACGACGTGCTGCTGCTGCCCGGTGAATCGGACGTGGTTCCCGCGGAGGTGGACACGTCCTCGAACATCACGCGCAACATCCGCCTCTCGGTGCCGCTGCTGACCGGTGCGATGGACACCGTCACCGAGGCCCGCATGGCGATCGCCATGGCCCGCCTCGGCGGCCTGGGCATCCTGCACCGCAACATGCCCGCCGAGGAGCAGGCCCAGCAGGTCGACCTCGTCAAGCGGTCCGAGTCCGGCATGGTGGCCGACCCGGTCACCTGTTCGCCCCGTGACACGCTCGAACAGGTCGACAAGCTGTGCGGGCGCTACCGCATCTCCGGCCTGCCCGTCGTCGACGACGAGGGCCTGCTCGTGGGCATCGTCACCAACCGCGACATGCGGTTCGAATCCGACCAGTCCGTCAAGGTCGCCGACGTCATGACGAGCCGCGACCTCGTGACGGCGCAGGAGGGCGTCTCCTCCGACGAGGCGCTCGAGCTGCTCAAGCGGAACAAGATCGAGAAGCTCCCGATCGTCGACGAGACCGGGCACCTGCGGGGCCTGATCACCGTCAAGGACTTCGCCAAGCGCGAGGAGTTCCCGAACTCGACCAAGGACGACTCCGGGCGGCTGCGCGTCGGCGCGGCGATCGGCGTCGGCGAGGAGCAGTACGCGCGCGCCGGGCAGCTCGTCGAGGCGGGCGTCGACCTGCTGGTCATCGACTCCTCGCACGGGCATTCGCGCGGCGTGATCGACATGATCGCGTCGATCTCCAAGGACTTCGGCGACCGGGTCGACATCGTCGGCGGCAACATCGTCACCGCCGAGGCCGCGGCCGCGCTCATCGACGCCGGCTGCGACGGCGTCAAGGTCGGCGTCGGCCCCGGCGCCATCTGCACCACCCGCGTCGTCGCCGGTGTCGGCGCGCCGCAGGTCTCGGCGATCATGGACACCGTCCGCGTCGCCAAGGAGCGCGGCGTGCCGGTCATCGCCGACGGCGGCATCCAGTACTCCGGCGACATCGCCAAGGCGATCGTCGCCGGCGCCTCGACGGTCATGATGGGCCAGTTGTTCGCCGGCTGCGCCGAGAGCCCCGGCGAGCTGATCTACATGAACGGCAAGCAGTTCAAGTCCTACCGGGGCATGGGCTCGCTCGGCGCGATGCAGACGCGCGGCCAGGCGAAGTCGTACTCGAAGGACCGGTACTTCCAGGACGCGGTCGAGACGAACGACAAGCTCGTGCCCGAGGGCGTCGAGGGCCAGGTGCCCTATCGAGGGACTCTCGCACAGGTGGTCTATCAGCTGGTAGGGGGCCTGCGGATCGCGATGGGCTACACCGGTGCCGGTACGATCGAGGCGATGCATGAGCGCGGGCGTCTGGTGAGGATCACCGCTGCGGGACTCAAGGAGAGCCACCCGCACGACATCCAGATGACTGTGGAAGCGCCCAACTACCACACTCGGTAGTCGGGAACTCGGTAGGAGGAGGACCTGTGCGGGAATTGGTCGAGATCGGCCCCGGCAAGATCGTGGCGCGAGGCTGGCGGCTGTCCGAAGTGGCGCTCGTGCCGAGCCGACGTACCCGAGACATCGACGACGTCTCGACCGAATGGCAGATGGACGCCTACCGGTTCGAGATCCCGGCGGTCGGGCACCCGTCGGACGCGACGATGAGCCCGGCCTCGGTCATCGAGATGGGGCGCCTCGGCGGCCTCGGCGTGCTGAACGCCGAAGGGCTCTGGTGCCGCTACGTCGACCCGACGTCGCTGCTCAAGGAACTCGAGGAGACGCCCGCCGAGACGGCGATCGAGCGGCTCCAGGAGATGTACGCCGAGCCGGTGAAGCCCGAGCTCATCGCCGAGCGGATCACGGAGATCCGCGCCGGCGGCGTCACCACCGCGGTGCGGGTGAGCCCGCAGCACACCCAGGAGCTGGCGCCGCTCGCGGTCGAGGCCGGGGTGGACGTGCTGGTCATCCAGGGCACGATCGTGTCGGCCGAGCACGTCTCCAGCAACGGCGACGTCCTCAACCTCAAGCAGTTCATCGCGGACCTGGACGTGCCGGTCGTGGTCGGCGGGGCGACGAACTACAAGACCGCGATGCACCTGATGCGCACCGGCGCGGCCGGCGTCATCGTGGGCGTCGGCTCCGACGACTGGTCGACCACCGACACCGTCCTGGGCATCGATGTGCCGATGGCCTCGGCGATCGTGGAGGCCGCCGCCGCCAGGCGCGACTACCTCGACGAGACCGGCGGGCGCTATGTCCACCTGATCGCCGACGGGGAGATCACCGACTCCGGCTCGATCGCGAAGGCGATCGCGTGCGGCGCGGACGCGGTCATGCTCGGCTCGATCCTCGCGGACGCGGCCGAGTCGCCGGCGGCGGGCGCGTGGTGGCACTCGGCGGCCTCGCACCCGAAGCTGCCGCGCGGACGCTTCCGCCAGGGCGACGCCGGCGACATCGAGGTGCCCGATCTGGAGGCGATCCTGTACGGGCCGTCGACCTCCTCGGACGGCAGCCAGAACCTCTTCGGGGGCCTGCGCCGCGCCATGGCCAAGACCGGTTACACGGGTGTCAAGGAATTCCAGAAGGCCGGCCTGGTCACCACCTAGCGTCAACGAACGCGAACGCGAACGCGGGTCCCGCCGACC
>NZ_BAAHCB010000002.1:173895-181045 GCF_054776215.1 Glycomyces tarimensis | reverse complement strand
GTTGCGGGCACGTACGGATTTCCCTGCCACCGGCGTCGCCCTCGAAGGCCGCGGACAGAACCTCCTGATCGCGGGTCGGCCCGCGGCAGCGGCGCGCCCTCATCCCCGGTTCCCGTCCTCTCAAGTATCGGTTACCGCTTGCCACGGCGGAGCGGAGCCCGCCGGAGCTCGCCGTCTTCAGGGAACTGTGCCTTGGCGCACAGGTATCTGTCAGCTGGAACACGTATCCTTGCGAGCGTGAACGCCAAGATCGTCCCCAAGCCCAGAAGGAGTGGGGAACAACACACCCCGGTTTCGGTGTTGGTGCTGCTGTGACATGCCCGTTCTGCTCCGCGCCCACCGTTCCCGGTGCCCGCTATTGCCATAACTGCGGAGCACCCCTGTCCCCGGAGGCCAGCGCCCCTCAGACCGAGCGGCGGTACGTCACCGTGCTCTTCGGCGACCTCTCCGACTTCACCACCTGGTCCGAAAGCCTCGACCCCGAGCGGGTCTCCTCCGTGACCGACCGGCTCCTCGCCGAGTGCGTCGGCGCGGTCAACGAGTTCGGCGGCCACGTCGACAAGCTCACCGGCGACGGCCTCATGGCCGTCTTCGGCGCCCCCCTCTCCCACGAAGACGACGCCGAGCGGGCGGTCCGGGCCGCCCAGGCCATGCAGAAGCGCGTCCGGCGCCTGCTCAAGGCCGAATCCGGCGGCGGGCTCCCGATCGGCCTGCGGATCGGCCTGCGCTCGGGACTCGTGGTGGCCGGCATGCAGGCCAACCTCGAATACACCGTCATCGGCGACACCGTCAACACCGCCGCGCGCCTGTGCGACGCCGCCTCCGTCGGCACCATCTGGGCCGGCGAGGAGACCATGCGCGCCACCAAGCACGCCGCCGCCTGGCGCCGCCTCACCCCCGTGCGCCTCAAAGGCAAGCGCGAGCCGGTCGAGGTGTACCAGCTGCTCGGCCTCGAAGACGAGCCCGGCGTGCGCGCCAGCCTCGGCGACACCGCGCCGTTCATCGGCCGCAGCACCGAGATCGGCCGCGTCACCGGCCGCCTCGACGCCGTCATCGGCCGCGGCGAGCCGCTCGTCCTCATCCACACCGCCGAGGCCGGCATGGGCAAGACCCGATTCGCCCGCGAGGTCCGCACCATCGCCACCGACCGCGGCGCCCGCGTCCTCACCGTCCGCGCCGCCCCCTACGGGGAAGGCCGCCGCTTCGGCCCACTCGCCGACATGGTCCGCAAGGCCGCCGGCCTGCGCTTCGACGACGACCGCGCCACCGCCGAGGCCAAGCTCCGCCGCATCGCCGACGGCCACATCGACCACGGCGAATGCCGCCTCAACGTCGAGGTGCTCCTCGGACTGCTCGGCCACGGCCGCCCCGGCGCCACCGACCGCCCCGGCGGCTTCACCGGCCAGCAGTCCGAGGCCTACACCATCCCCGAGGCCGTCGCCGAACTCATCACGCACCTGGCGAGCCAGCGGCCCCTCGTGCTCAACATCGACGACCTCCACACCGCCTCGCCCGACGGCATCGACGCACTCGGCGTCGCCCTCGCGAAGATCTCCGGTCCCGTGCTGGTGCTGCTCTACGGCCGCCCCGAGCTCACCCGCTCCTCCGGCGTCCTCACCCGCATCTCCGAGGCCGAGGTCCACCCCCTGCCGCCGCTCGCCGGCGCCGACGCCGCCCGGCTCCTCTCGGAGTTCCTCGGCGGCGGCCGCCTGCCCAAGCCCGACGAGGAGCGCCTCCTCGGCTTCGCCCAGGGCAACCCGTACTACCTGGCCGAACTCGTCACCCTCCTGCTCGAACAGGGCCTGCTGACGCACACCGGCGAGCAGTGGCGCCTCGCCGCCGGATCCCTGACCGGCAAGGTCCTCTCCCGCGACCTGGCCCAGGTCCTCGGCGCCCGCATCGACGCGCTCTCCCCGGCCGCCCGGGCCCTGCTGCGGGCCGCCTCCATCTTCGGCGACGCCGTCCCGCCCGAGGCCACCCAACTGCTCGAAAAGGAGGTCCCCGGCGAGTTCGACCGGGCGCTCCAAGAGCTGCTCGACCGGCGCATGCTGCGCCGCCGCTCCTACGGCGGCTACCGCTTCGTCACGCCCCTGCTGCGCCAGGCCGCGTACGCGCCGATCGGCAAGGCCGACGCCGCGCACGCCCACGCCGAGATCGCCCGCTGGGCCGCCGACACCGAACTCGAAGGCCAGAGCGCCGACGACCTCGTCGTCTACCACGCCGAGCAGGCCGTCACGCTCGCCCGCGAGGTCGAGATCGAAGCGGTCGACGAGGTCTGGAACGTCCTGCCGCTCGCCCTCGACGCCGTCCGCAAGCAGGCCGCGCGCGCCATGGACGCCTCCGAGCCCGAACGCGCCGTCGCCCTGCTCAACGGCGTCGAACGCCTCGCGCCCCTGTCGGGCCACGACCGGCTCCTGCGCGGACGCGCCCTCGCCCGCCTCGGCCGCACCGTCGAGGCCGAGGCCGAGATCGAGGGCCTCGCGATCGACATCGGCCTGGTCGTCCCCGGCGACGACCACGAGGAGCATCCTTCGGGCCAGCTGTTCGGCGACGACTTCCCCGAATCCGAGGCCGAACTCGTCGCGCAGCTGCTGCTCCTGCGCGGCCGCCTCCACCGCTTCAAAGGCGAACTCGAGAGCGCCCGCGCCGCCTGGGCCGCCGCGCTCGCCCTGTCGAGACGCGAAGGCCTGGCGGGGCCGCGCTGCGACGCCCAATGCCGCATCGGCATGCTCGACTACCTCTCGGGCCGCCTGTCCGAGGCCGAGCGGCGCTTCCTCGACGCCTACGACACCGCCGAGGGCGTCGGTGACGACAAGCGCGTCGCCTGGGCCCTCCAGCACCGCGCCTGGGTGCTGGTCGCCCGCGGCGACTTCGACGGCGCCGACGAAGTCCTCCGCGAGGCCGCGAAGGCCTTCGCCCGCCAGATGGACCTCGTCGGCCGCGCCTGGGTCCGCGGCGTCTCCGCGTTCGCGCTGCTCATGGCCGGCCGCTTCTCCGAGGCGCGACGGCTGTCCGCCGTGTTCCTGCCGATCGGGGAGCGCAGCGGCGACGTGTTCGCCGTCGGGCTCCTGCGGGCCACCGGCGCAGCCGCCTCGGTCGCGCTCGGCCACCCCGAAGGCACCGACACCGCCGCCCGCAAGTCCTTCCGCGACTTCGACCGCATCGACGACGACTGGGGCCGGGGCTTCGCCAAGTACGTGCGCGCCCTCGCCGCGTTGAGCATCGGCGCGCTCGGCCACGCCGCCGACCTGGCCTCGTCCGCGGAGGACTACGGGGCCCGCACCGGGCACCCGCTGCTCATCAGCCTCGCCCACCACCTGCGCGGCCGCGTCGCGCTGGCCGCCGGCGACCTCGACGACGCCGAGGCCGCGGCCCGCGAGTCGCTCGCCATGCACACCGACGACGTCCTCGAGCCCGGGCGCGCCGCCGGCGCCGCCCTGCTCGCCGAGGTCCAGGCCGCCAAGGGCGACCGCACGGGGGCGCTGGAGCGGCTCTCCGAGCTGGTGGAGCACTTCGACGAGCCGGCCCTGGGTCACCCGCGGCGGGCGATCGTGGCGCGGTACGCGCAGCTGCTCGATGAGGACGGTCAGACCGAGGAGGCCAGGCGGTGGGCGCGGACCGCGCTCAAGTCCTTCGGTGAGGCGCCGGAGGCCACGGCGTGGGCCGAGGCCTACGGGGCCAATGAGCACAGTCGCGTGGACCATTGAGGTCCGCGGCCGAGGGTGCTGTAGTGCGGCTCCGAACGCGGCGGGTGGACGGGCGGTCCTGTTACCGTCACGAGACCGCCCGTCCTCCCGCGCGCCACACGGGGGATGGACTCACTATGGGCTACCGGTACACCGCACAGCGGAAGCGACATATCATCCGTTCGGTCAGTTGTGAGTGGCTTTTCGTCCAGGCGTATACAGATTCGGGAGCGCGTTGCCGTAACGTTATCCGCCAAAGGTCCGATGACTTGAGACATGCAGCGAACACCGGACGGAGCGCACCGCAAGCTGACCCGCGCCCCGCCATGACCCAGGCTCGACGCTGTGCCAAGCTACGGCTCGTGAGCGTCGCCGTGAATGGAGGCTGTATCTAGTGGACACCATCTCGTCCTACGGTGCTCCCACCGGTCCGTACCCCAGCTCGACCGCCCCGCTCTCCCCCCCGGTGGGCTACGACCCCCACGCCGCCTACCCCCGCAGCGGCGACACCGGCGACGTCAAGCGCGGCGGCCACCACCCCGACATCGACCCCGAGTCGCTCCTGCACGGCATCGAGCGGCTGACGGGCTTCGCCGAGATCGACCGCGGCGCCTACTCCACCGTCTTCAGCGCCACCCGCTTCGACGACGGGGCCGAGGTCGCCGTCAAGATCGAGTCCAGGCCGCTCACCGACGAGGGCGCACGCCAGCGCTTCCGCCACGACGTCCAGACCGCGGGCCGTCTCTCCAACCATCCGTGCGTGGTCAAGATGCTCTCGGCCGGACTCACCCACCAGGCGCACCCGTACGTGGTCATGGAGCGGTGCCGCGGTTCCGTCGCCGAGCTGCTCGACCGGTACACCACGATCCCGCCGCAGCGGACGCTGGAGATCGGCATCCGCATCGCCGACGCCCTCGCCGCCGCCCACGAAGCCGGGATCGTCCACCGCGACATCAAACCGGCGAACATCCTCGTCAACGACAACGGCGCAGCGGTCCTGGCGGACTTCGGGCTCTCCGGGCTCCTCGCGACCCCGCAGCCCGGCGAGCCGATCTCGACGATGGCCACCCCGGCGTACGCGCCGCTCGAAGTCTTCCAGATGCGCGAGGTCGGGCCCGCCGCCGACGTCTACTCGCTCGCGGCGACGCTGTACACGCTGCTGAACGGCTCGCCGCCGCGCTTCCCGGCCGACGGGGTGCTCGACATCAACGACGTCGCGGCACTGTTCGACCAGCCCATCCCGGCGATTCCCGGTATATCGCCGCTGCTGTTGGAGATGCTGCGCACCGCGCTCATCAACAACCCGGCAGGGCGCCCCACCGCCGTGGAGTTCCGCGAGTTCCTCGCGAGCATTCCCGAAGCCTCCACCGGGATCATTCCGCGAGTGGACGACGCGCCCCCGCAGCAGCGCGTCCCCGTCTCTCCCGCGCCGGCGGGCGTCGGCACGTTCACGGCCTACACCTCGCCACCCCAGTTCGACGACGACCTGACCGCGCCGATGCCCGACCTCAACGCGCCGATGCCCGATCCCGCGGCGCCGATCCCGGACTCGCCGTCGACGCTGCGGCTCGCCCCCGGCAAGCGCAAGCGCCCGCAGCAGGACCCGGCGCCCGCACCGGAGCCGCGCACGGCCGCGTACGCGGCCCCCGCGCCGCCCGCGCCCGCACGGGTCCACGAGCCCGCCGACGACGACACGCTGACGTCCCTGGGCGCCTGGGGCGGCGCCATCGGCAACGAGCACTCCACCGCCTCGCGCCTGCCGGTGCCGGTCCCCAGCACCGAGACGGGCTTGACGCGCCGCGAGCGGCGCCTCCAGTCGGGCGACAACGACTCCAACATGGGCCGCATCATCGGCATGGGCATCGGCGGCCTGGTGATCCTCGGCCTGCTCATCGTCGGCGGCGTCTGGCTGTTCGGCGGCGACGGCTCCCCCGACCTCGCCGAGCAGTCCATGGCCGACGACTACGTCAAGGAATGCTCGCTCGACCAGGCCGGCGCCGGGTGCGTCACCGAGCCCACCTGTTTCACCGGCACCGCACCGGACCTCGAGTCGGCCTCCTGCCAGGGCAAGCACAACTGGGAGGCCTACGCCACCGGGCCGCTGCCCGACGGGCTCGCGGCCGACGCCGGCTACGACGACGCCGTGGCCGATCCGACCATCGCCGAGGCCTGCCTCGACGGCGCACGCGAGGGCGGCCCGCTCGAGCAGCTCATCGGCGCCGACGCGGTCTTCTGGGCGACCGACGCCTACCTGCCCGGCGACGGCACGTTCATGTGCATCGCCACGCCGAGCGACGGCGAGACCGTCGACAGCGTCACCTTCGCCCGCGGCGGCTGAGCGCCGCAGACGAACGAAAAGGGGCCCGAGACCGGCAGGTCTCGGGCCCCTTCGGCCGTATCTGGGAGAACGGATACGGCACCGGGTCAGAACTCCTCGTCGAGGTCGACCTTGCCTTCCACGGCCGTCTGGTAGGCGGTCGGCCTGCGTTCGAAGAAGTTCGTCAGCTCTTGGACGTCCTGGAGCGCCATGAACGGGAACGGGTTCTCCGAGCCCCAGCGCTTGGGCATGCCGAGGCGCACCAGGCGCTGGTCGGCGGCGTACTCCAGGTAGGACTTCATGTCGCCGACGGTCATGCCGGGCATGCCCTCGCCGATGAGGTCCTCGGCGAACTGGAGCTCGGCTTCGACGGCCTCCTCCAGCATGGCGGTGACCTGGGAGCGCATCTCGTCGTCGAACAGCTCCGGCTCCTCGGCGCGGACGACGTCGACGACGCTGAACGCGAAGTTCATGTGGCACGACTCGTCGCGGAAGACCCAGTTGGTGCCGGTGGCGAGCCCGTCGAGGAGCCCGCGGCTGCGCAGCCAGTACACGTACGCGAAGGCGCCGTAGAAGAACAGGCCCTCGATGCAGGCGGCGAAGCAGATGAGGTTGAGCAGGAACGCGCGCCGGTCCTCGCCCGTCTTCAACTCGTGCATGTCGAAGACCGAGTCGATCCACTTGAAGCAGAAGTCGGCCTTGCGCTTGATCGAGGGGATGTTGTTGACCGCGTCGAACGCCTTCGTGCGCTCGTCGGGGTCGGGCAGGTACGTGTCGAGCAGCGTCAGATAGAACTGGACGTGGACGGCCTCCTCGAACAGCTGCCGCGACAGGTACAGGCGGCCCTCGGGGGAGTTGACGTGCTGGTAGAGGTTGAGCACCAGGTTGTTCGCGACGATGGTGTCACCGGTGGCGAAGAACGCGACGAGCCGGTGGATGAGGTGCTGTTCCTGGGGCGTGAACTTCGCCAGGTCGGCCAGGTCCGAGGCGAGGTCGACCTCTTCGACGGTCCAGGTGTTCTTGATGGCGGCCCGGTACTGCTCGTAGAAGTCCGGGTATTTCATCGGTCGCAGTGTCAGGTCCATGCCCGGGTCGAGCAGCATCGATGGTCCCTTCTCTATTGGTTCTGCAATGTCGGCGGGGCGCC